>NZ_JQKT01000008.1:0-393215 GCF_000746195.1 Microbacterium sp. UNCCL10
GAACGACATCCTCGCGTTCTGCGGCTTCCCGCCCCAGCACTGGCGGCAGATCTGGTCCACGAACCCTCTGGAGCGGGTCAACAAGGAGATCAAACGCCGCACCGACGTGGTTGGCACGTTCCCCAACCCGGCAGCGTTGCTGCGCCTGGCCGGCCACGTCCTCATCGAACAGCACGACGAGTGGGACGGCGCCGACCGACGCTACTTCAGCGAGCACTCCATGAAGCTCCTGCACGTCACAGAAGAGGAGGTCGCCATCCCCGAACTCACTGCGGCATAATCACAGAAGCTGATCCCGCACGGTGTTGAGAAACTCCACCACTCAGCGGGACGTCACCTGTTCGGTAGCAAGCGACAGCGGTTGCTTGCCGCGTCATTTCGCGGTTCAGTATCGTCTGCGTACAGCGTCGTCGCGGTCGCGGCTCAGCTCCGTTCACACTCTTCCCACATCTGTCCCACCCATAGCGCTGGGGCTCCGCTCTGGTGCGGCTGTCCGTAGCGATCAGCCTCCTTGATCGAATCTTGATCCAATCCCAATGGAACCCCCACATGCGCCGGTGAGGCTGAGGGAGTGAACGATCGACCCCCCGTGATCCCCACCAGCCGTCCACAGATCCTGCTGGTGTCCTCCGCCGCGTGCGGACACTGTGCTGACGCGGAACTCGTGCTCGAGAAGGCCCGCGCCGAGGGTCTCGTCGACCTCGAGGTCGTCGATGCCGAATCGGCCAGAGGAAGCACGCTCGTCGCTCGGCACCGGCCGGCGATGTTCCCTCTGATCCTGCTCGAGGGGGAGTTCTTCAGCGCTGGACGGCTGCCGCGTGGACTCCTTTCACGGGTTCTCGGCGTAGCGCGAGCTCGTATCTGATGGGCAGTGAACTCCTCGCCACCGGGTCGATCCTCGCCGCCTTTCTCGCCGGCGGCGTCGCGTTGTTCGCGCCCTGCTGCATCGTCTTCCTCGCCCCCAGCTACCTCGCCGCCGCCGTGAAGAACCGACGCTGGAAGCTGCTGCCGCTGACTTTCGTCTTCGCCGCCGGACTCGCGGCTGTTCTCGTCCCGATCACCGTGGGCGCCAACTTGATCGCCGGCGCCATCGCCCGCTACCACGCGGTCCTCTACTGGGCCGGCGGGCTTCTGATGATCGGGCTGGCGATCCTGGCCCTGTCCGGCCGGATGTGGTCCATGCCCGGGATGCTGCGAGCCCCCAGCGCGGGGAGGAGCGACACGGCGACCTTCTTCAGCCTCGGCGTGTTCTCCGGCATCGCGTCGAGCTGCTGCGCGCCCGTGCTCGCAGGGGTGATGACACTGTCCGCCCTGTCCGGATCACCGGCAGGTGGCACGGTGCTCGGCCTTGCATACGTGTTCGGGATGGTGCTGCCTTTGTTCCTCATGGCGCTGCTGTGGGACAAGCTCCCTAAGGGCGGACAGTCGTGGCTGCGCGCCAAGCCGGTGCGCCTGCGGGTGGGGCGTCGGATCCTCGCGACGAACACCGTGAACCTGCTCGTCGCGGCCGGATTCGTTGCGATGGGCGTCGCAGTGATCCTGCAGGCCGGTGCGACCGATATGACCGGCGGCGGGTCGCAGTCAGGGGTCGCCGCGTGGCTGACCGATCTGTTCGCGTTCGTCCTGCAGTGGACGGCACCCATCCCGGACCCCGTTCTGGGCGCCGCCCTGATCGGGCTGGTCGGCATCTTCGTGCTCGCGACGCTCCGCGATCGTGGCCACGACACTCCCCTCGACCCACCCGACGGAGGCGACTCGCCCGACACCACGGGACGCGCTGCCGACGCGCCGGACCCCGTCGCTGACCCCACACCCCGACCCACGGAGAGCACCCCATGAACCGCAAGACCCGCGAAACGGTCAGCGCCCCCGCCCGCACCCGCCGGCAGAGCCCCCGCTCACGGGCACGGATCTGGGTGACCGCCTCGGCCGTTACCGTCGGCGCCGTCCTGGTCGGGTACGGGATCTACTCCGCCATCCCCGAGGCGGCCCCGGTCGATGTCGAAGCCGCCGCAGACTTCACGCTGCCCGCAACCGATGGGAGCACCGTCAGCCTGAGCGATCTCCGCGGAGAGACGGTGGTGCTCTACTTCAACGAGGGCGCCGGATGCGGTTCCTGCACCGCACAGATGGCCGCCATCGAGAAGAGCGCCGGCTTCGCCGAAAAGGACATCACCGTCCTCCCCATCGTGATGAACCCGGCCGCGCAGATCCAGGCGGACATGGACGCGTTCGGCGTCACAACCCCGTACCTGCTCGACGACGGGACCGTGTCGGAGGCCTACGACGTCCTCGGCAAAGGCATGCATGCCGGCCTTCCCGGTCACGGGTTCGTGCTCATCGACGCCGAGGGGAACGAGCGCTGGCGCGGCGACTACCCCTCGATGTGGCTGGACCCCGAGGAGCTCCTCCACGAAGTGCAGGAAGCGCTGGGATAGACCCCTGCGCGACCGCGACACCCACCGAGACCCGCGAGGCGATGGCCGGGCTCTGGCGAGGAGGCCCCCGTGCGCGAGTCACCGTGCGCGAGACGCGATCGCGTCTATGAGCTGCTCGGTGGTCGGCAGCCCGGCGAGCCCCGTCGGGGTCGCGTAGACCCGGCACGCGACGTCCGAGGCTGGTTCCCCGCCGGGGAAGAGGTCCGCGCCGTCGAGAAGGATCGTCGGCGATCCGGCGAACCGCAGGCGGGCGGCTTCCTCTCCGGTCGTGACGACTCGGAGCCGGATGGGGGTGTCGCCGAAGCCCGTCGCACGGAGGGCCGCCTCGAGTCGACGGCGCGTGTCGACCCAGCTCGGACAGTCGTCGATGTGCAGGAGCTCGATGTCCATGAGTCCATTCTCCGCCGGGATTCTCGTCACTGCAGCGCCGGTACCTCGCTGCGACGGGGCAGAGGGCGTTGCCGGGTCCCCCCAGTCTGCTCCCCCGGGCTGGCAGCGAGGGAAGAGCGCCGCGGACAGTAAGGCACCCTCACCCCCGCCGTTCATCGGCGAAGGTGAGGGTGCGGGTCAAACGGGCCCCACCGATTGGGCGGGGTGCCTCAGCCGGATCAGGGAAGGCGCTCGTGGTTGTCGCGTGACGGGGCATGCTGGTCGTGCGCCGAAGTCGACGGCTCTCCGTGGCCGTGCGTGCCGTGCCTGTTCATGAAGTACATCATGGCGATCATGCTAAGCGGGCAGGCGAGCAGCAGGGCAAACGGCAGCGCCTGGGCGAGATCGACGCCGAACGCGACCAGGCCGACGAGGATGATCGTCGCGGCGCCGGCGAGGAGAATGAGGTGCTTCTTCATCGTGTTCCTTCATTGTTGACGGGCGCCGAATCGTTCACAGCGGCCCGGATGGACTGGTAGGTGGGAAGGTCGATGTCGCCGCTTGCTAGACGTGCGTCCAGCAAGGACTTCGCGTCGCTCGGTGTCTGCGGGGCGGGGAAGATGCGTTGCACCGCCCAGACGACGACTCCGATGACGATCCCCCACCCGGCGACCATGGCGATCCAGCCGACGACATCCATCTGCCCGCACCACACGCTCACGACCGCCTCCTCAGTTCACCGGCGGGGTTGCCGGTGATGTCCTTCCAGACTGGGCGGCGCAGATCAAGGACGCGCAGTGGTCTGATGAAGAATCACTGAAGGTGCGCCCCCCGCGCGGCGTCCTCCCCATCGAGGGGCAGTTCGATGAGGAATTCTGCGCCGTGGCCCGCACCCGCGCTGTGGGCGGTGACGGTTCCGCCGTGCGCGTGCACGAGGGCGCGGGTGATGCTGAGGCCGATCCCCGACCCGCCGTGCGCGCGGTCCCTGGCAGCGTCCACCCGATAGAACCGCTCGAACAGGTGCGGCAGGTGTGCCTGGTCGATGCCTTCCCCGTTATCGGCAACGACGAAGCGCACCCCGCTCGGGGTGGGCGCGGCGCTGAGACGGACGGTGCCGCCGGTAGGGGTATGTCGCAACGCGTTGTCGAGAAGATTCGCGAACACCTGCCCGAGCCGGTCGAGGTCCACGGGCAGGTCCGGCAGGTGCGGCGCATCGACGACGAGGGTCACGCCGGCGGCGGCGTAGGCGCCGGCGGCCGCTGCCGCCGCCGCGGAGAGGATCGCCCCGGGTGCAAGGGGTTGCCGGTGCAGGTGCAGGTTACCGCTGTCGACACGGCTGACGTCGGAGAGGTCCGCGGAGAGCCGGGTGAGACGGGACGCCTGTGCCCGCAACACCGCGGTGGTCGCGGGAGTGAGCTGCTGCACGTCGTCGTCCAGCGCGTCCAGGGTGGCCGCTATGGTGGCGACCGGCGTGCGCAGCTCATGGGCCACGTCCGCCGTCAGCCGCCGGCGCAGCTGCTCGTCTCGGTCGAGACGATCGGCCATAGCGTTGAAAGCACGCGCGAGCTGGTCGAACTCGGCACCGACCCCGGGCGCTGTCACACGGGTATCGAAGCGACCGGCGGCGAGACGTGTCGACGCCTCGGCCATCGTGCGCAACGACGCGCCGATGCGGCGCGCGAGGAAGACACTGGCGGCGACGGATGTCACCGTGGCGGAGCCCAGAGCGATGGTCGTCGCGAGCGTGCTCGCGGATCGGAAGGCCTCCTCCGCGTGGCCGATGGCGTCTTGGGAGGCCCCTCCCGACTCGGTGACGTGTTGGAGGAACAGGGCCGGGCCGACGAGAGTCGCGACGAGGAACGCCGTGAGCCCTCCCGCGATGACGACCAAGGTCATCGCGATGACAAGACGCGCGGCGATCCCGCGCACCACAGGCGCACCGGCGGGGATGATCATCGCCCCGGCCCCATCCGATATCCCACCCCGCGGACCGTCCGGACATACTTCTGCTCGGTGGCCGTGTCGCCGAGCTTCTGCCGGATGTGCAGAACATGCACATCCACGAGGTGGTCATCGCCGACCCACTCGCCACCCCACACCGCGTTGATGAGCGCCTGGCGAGTGAACACCTGACCCGGGTTCAGCGCCAACGCCGCCAGCACGTCGAACTCGATGCGCGTCAGCGGCACCGGGCGTCCCCCCAGGGACACTTCGCGCCCTCGAACGTCGATCGCCAACGCGCCAAACGAAACGAGCGGGGCAGTCCCTTCCGCAGCCGCGGCGCGCGGACGCCGCATCATGACCCCGATGCGGGCGACGAGCTCGCGCGGGCTGAACGGCTTGGTCATGTAGTCGTCCGCTCCCACCGTCAACCCGATCAGCATGTCGACCTCGTCGACTCGGGCCGTGAGCATGAGGATGTAGCAGTCCGAGAAGGTGCGTATGCTCCGGCAGACCTCCACCCCGTCCAGGCCAGGCAAGCCCAGATCCAACACCACGACAGCAGGATCCCGCTCGCGCGCCAAGCGCACCGCCGAAGGCCCATCGGCCGCCGACGCGACCTCGAACCCCTCGCGCTCCAGGTATCCGGCGAGCACGTCCGCGAGCGCCTCTTCATCGTCGACGACGAGCGCGCGGCGGCGATCTGGCAAGTGGCTGCTCATGACTGTGTACGCTTTCGCGACACGACCGGGATCGAAGTCGCCGCGATCGGAAGTGAAGGAGGCATCGCCGCAGTGGCGTGCCGCCACTCCCGCGCCCCCATGATGCTCCTGGTCGGCGGAGGACCCATGCGTGAACGGCCCTCGAGCAGCACTGCACCCTCGGGGACTCGGCGGCCCGGGATCATGATCGGTACCCGAATACAGTGGTCATGCCAGACTCGGCGTGGTAAATGTTATGGCAGTGAGCGATCCACAAGCCGGGGTTGTCGGCGTCGAACTCGACGGTGAGTGTGCGCCCGGGCAGGATGGTCGAGGTGTCCTTGCGGGGCCCGCCGCCCTCGTGCTGGTAGGTGTGGCCGTGCAGGTGGAACGGATGCCACATCTTGGTGTCGTTCCGGATCCGTAGCTGAACCCGTTCCCCCTTGCTGATGGCGTGCACGTCCCGCAAAGGGTCGGTCATGTCGAATTGGCGCCCGTCGATTCCCCAGTCGTAGGCCGCCATCCCGCCCGTCAGTGTGAGGTCGATCAGCCGGTCTGGGGTGGTCCGGCTCAGGGCAACCTCGGCGGCGGCGGTCAGATTCTGCGCTGTCCCCACCTGACGGCTATCCAGTTCCGAAACCTCGACGTCGCTCATCGGCGCGGTGCCGCTACCAGTGCGGACCAACGCGAACGCGCGGTCTCGTTTTCCTTCAGCTTCTGCCACGACCGGGAAGACCCCGTCGCCGAGTGTTACCTGCACGTCGTAACGTTCGCCCATCCCGAGCAGGATGCTGTCGACCTCCACCGGCTCGACAGGGAATCCATCAGTGTGCGTAATCGTCAGCGCGTGACCACCCATCGCGAACCGGAACGCGGTGTCGCTGCCCGCATTGATGAGGCGGATGCGTACCACGTTGCCGGGGGTGCCAGTGAACTGGGCAGGGTCGGCGGGGGGTTTCCCGTTGATCAGATAGTGGGGGTAGTAGACGTCGCCAGCGTCACCGCCGAGCAAGTCGGAAGTGGCGCCCATGAGCATGTTTCCCATCCGCATGAACATGTCGCCCATCCCGCCCATGTTTCCCATCCCCGCCGAGAGGTCGGTGAGGACCTGGTCGGGGGTAGCGGTGACCCCGTCGAGCCAGTCGTCGAGGATCAGCACCCATTCGTCGTCCCAGCTCACCTTCTCGTGGGGGTCGTCGACGATGAGTGCGCCGTAGAGTCCGTGGTCCAGCTGGGGGCCGACGTGCGGGTGGAACCAATAGGTGCCGGGGTGAGGTGTGACAAATTCGTACACGAACTGCCCGCCCGGTCCGACAGGGACTTGGGTGACCGGAGGCACGCCATCCATGTCGTTTCGTAGGGCGAGGCCGTGCCAGTGCACCGAGGTGTCCGCCTCGAGCTGATTGCGCAAGGTCGCTCTCAGGGTGTCGCCAGCTGCGAGCCGAATCACTGGTGCGGGGACCCCGCCGAATGCCAAGGTGGCTGCGGCGGTACCGGCGAGATCCAGGGTGGTCGGCGCGGCTGTCAGATCTACCGTGGTTACCCGGCCGGTGCCACCACGGGCCTTCTCCGTGCCGGACACCGCCGCACCGGTGGGCTTCACCCACTGAGGTGCCGGGGTGCAGGAGGCGAGGACGACTGCCGCGGCGGCACCCAGCCCGAGCCCGAGCACACCCCGTCGGGTCAGCAGCATCGGTGAGGAAGGTTCCGCAGAGAGCAGACGGTCAGCCACGTGCGGACTCCTTCTCCGTCGTCGCCGCGCCGGCTGCGGCGGGGGCCATGGCTGGCAGCCGCAGCCGCTTGAGCAGGAGGGCGTTGACGGCGACGATGACGCTGGACCCGGACATGGACAGCGCGGCGATCTCCGGGGAGAGCATGATCCCGAACGCCGGGTAGAACACCCCGGCGGCGATCGGGAGGGCTGCGGCGTTGTAGCCGATCGCCCAGCCCAGGTTCTGCCGCATCTTCCGCAGGGTGCCCTTGCCGATCTTCAGCGCGATGGCGACATCGAGCGGGTCGGAGCGCATGAGCACGACATCGGCGGTCTCGATGGCGACATCGGTGCCGGCGCCGATCGCGATGCCCAGGTCGGCCTGCGCGAGGGCGGGGGCGTCGTTGACGCCGTCGCCGACCATCGCCACCTTCTTGCCGGCGGACTGGAGCTCGGCGACCTTCTGCGACTTGTCCTCGGGAAGCACCTCGGCGATCACTGTGTCGATACCCAGCAGGGCAGCGATCCGTTCCGCGGTGGGCTGGTTGTCGCCGGTGAGCATCACGACCGCGACACCCTGCTCGTGCAGGGCGTCGACGGCGGCCTTCGCGCTCTCCCGGGGCGCGTCGGCCAGGGCGATCACCCCGGCGATCCGCCCGTCAACGGCGAACATAATCGCGGTGCGGCCCGAGGCCGCGAGTGACTCCTGGGACGCCTGGATCGGGGTTATGTCGACGCGTTCCGCGGTCATCAGCCGAGCGTTTCCGAGGACGATGCGCTTCCCATCCACGGTCGCCACGGCGCCCTGCCCGGTGATGTTCCGGAACGCAGTGGCCTGCCGGCGCGGAATGCCGCGGGCATCCGCATACGCGACGATCGCCTGCGCGAGCGGATGCTCCGACTCCCGCTCCGCCGCGGCCGCCAGGCTCAGCAGCTCGAGATCGTCTCCTCCGACGGTGAGGTAGTCGGTGACCTCGGGTTCGCCCTTGGTCAGGGTGCCGGTCTTGTCGAAGACGACGGTGGTGATGCGGGCCGCGGACTCGATCGCACCGGCGCTCTTGAACAGGACACCGCGCTTGGCCCCGAGACCGGTACCGACCATGATCGCGGTCGGGGTCGCCAGCCCGAGGGCGTCGGGGCAGGTGATGACCACGACGGTGATGGCGAACAGGATCGCCATCGGCACCGCCGCCCCTGCCAGCATCCACACCAGGAAGGTCGTCGTTCCGCCGATCAGGGCGACGAGCACGAGCCAGAACGCGGCCCGGTCGGCGAGCCGCTGCCCCGGGGCCTTGGAGTTCTGCGCCTCCTGCACCAGTTTCACGATCTGCGCCAGCGCCGTGTCCGACCCGACCTTGGTCGCCGTCACCCGCAGGGTGCCGACGGTGTTCACGGTCGCGCCGATGACCTCAGACCCGGGCGTTTTGTCCACCGGCATGGACTCGCCGGTGACCATCGACTCGTCCACCTCCGACTCGCCCGATTCCACCACCCCGTCGGTGGGCACTTTGG
Source organism: Microbacterium sp. UNCCL10 (assembly GCF_000746195.1). Classification (NCBI taxonomy): domain Bacteria; kingdom Bacillati; phylum Actinomycetota; class Actinomycetes; order Micrococcales; family Microbacteriaceae; genus Microbacterium; species Microbacterium sp. UNCCL10. Next base: position 8,673 of record NZ_JQKT01000008.1, read on the forward strand.
CGCCCGGCCGCACCAGCATGAGGTCCCCCGGCACCACGTCGGAGGTCGCGATCTCGACCTCCTCCCCATCACGGATCACGACCGCCTGCGAGGGAGCCAGCTCGAGGAGGGTGCGGATGGCGTCGTTCGCGCCGCCGCGCGCCCGCATTTCCACCCAATGCCCCAGCAACACGAACGTGGCGAGCACGGTCGCGGCCTCATAGAACACCTCGCCGCCGCCGGTGAGGGTGACGAACAGGCTGTACAGCCACCCCGCGCCGACACCCACCGCGACGAGGACCATCATGTCCAGCGTGCGGGCACGAAGCGCCCGGTAGGCCCCGTCGAAGAAGATCCAGGCCGAGTAGAAGATCACCGGAAGCGAGAGGATCAGCATGAACAGGTCATCCCGTAACCCGAACGGCGCGGGGAGATCGAAACCGATCACCTCCCGCCCGATCGGAGACCACAGCGTGATCGGGATCGACAGGATCAGCGCGACCAGGAACCGGTTGCGCATGTCACGGATCATCGCGTCCATCGACATGCCGGCATGGTGACCGCCGTGGCCCATCATCTCCTGTGCGCTGTGCTCCGCAGCCCCGTGATCGTGCCCGCCCGGGGCCGTGGAGTGACTCGAGTGCTGGACGTCGTGACCGGCGTGCTCGCCGGTATCCGCCGCCGCCGAGAGGGCGTGGCCCTGTGGCGCGACGGGGTGCGCCACGTCTTGGCCAGGGGCGGGGTCGTGGACGGGATCAGCCTCGTGACCCTCGTGGCTCGCGTGACCTTGGTGCTCGTGGTGGCCCGAATGAGGTTCGTGTGCGCTGTGAGCCGCATGGCCGCTCCGGGCGCTGTGATCGTGCGGGTCGTGCGAGGGGTCGCAGATGTGGTCGGGAACGGACTGGCCGGCGCAGTGGTAGCCGCACTCAATCACCCATTGCTGTAGGTGAGCGACCGACGTCGTTTGCGGATCGTAGGTGACTGTCGCGGTCTGCGACACGGGGTTCGCCTGGACGGCGATCACGCCGGGCTGGCGGGCGAGGTGAGCTTCGGTGACGTTCTTCGAGGTCGCGCGGAGCATGCCGCTGACTTGAAGGGTCACGGTTTTGGTGTCGTTCATCACAGTTCCTTCCCGATGACGGGGTCGGTGGCGGGTGTATCAGTGTCGGGGTGAGGCCATTCCCAGTCGGCGACGGCGGGGATGTCGGTGCCGTGCTGACGGGTGTGGGCGCGGGCGCGCAGGCGGGCGTCCTGCAGCTCCTGACGCAGCCCGGCTTGGCGGGCGGCCAGGCCAGGGACGTGGTCCAGGACGTCGATGGCGAGCTGGTAACGGTCGAGGTCGTTGAGCATCACCATGTCGAACGGGGTCGTGGTGGTGCCCCGCTCCTGGAACCCGTGCACGTGCAGGTTCTGATGCCCGGCACGCTTGTAGGTGAGCCGGTGGATCAGCCACGGGTAGCCGTGGTAGGCGAAGACGACTGGCTTGTCGGGAGGGAAGATCGCGTCGAACTCCCGGTCCGGTAGCCCGTGCGGATGCTGGTCCTCGGACTGCAGCCGGGTCAGGTCGACGACGTTCACCACCCGCACCTTCAAATCCGGCAGACGCTCGCGCAGCAACGCCGCAGCGGCCAGAGTCTCCAGGGTGGGAACGTCCCCGGCGGCGGCGAGCACCACATCCGGCTCCGTGCCCTCAGTCTCGGTGCCCGCCCACGGCAGGATGCCAAGCCCACGAGCGCAGTGCTCGATCGCCTCATCCATTGTCAGCCACTGCGGGGCAGGCTGCTTTCCGGCCACGACGACATTGATGTACCCGGTCGAGCGCAGGCAGTGGTCGTAGGTGGATAGCAGCGTGTTTGTGTCGAAGGGCAAATAGACGCGCACGATGTCGGGGCTCTTGTTCAGCGCGAGGTCGATGAACCCGGGATCCTGATGGCTGAACCCGTTGTGATCCTGCCGCCACACGTGACTGGAGAGCAGATAGTTGAAGCTCGGGATCGGATCCCGCCATGACACCTCACGGGCGGCTTCCAGCCACTTGGCATGCTGGTTGAACATCGAGTCCACGATGTGGGTGAACGCCTCGTAGCAGTTGAACAGGCCGTGCCGCCCGGTCAGGACATAGCCTTCCAGCCAGCCCTGGCACTGGTGCTCGCTGAGCACCTCCATCACCCGGCCCGTCGGCGCCAAATGCTCGTCCCCCGGTTCCACGGCCGCGTTCCACTGCTTACCCGTGGCCTCGAACACCGCTGGAGCGAGCCGGTTGGAGGCTGTCTCGTCGGGGCCGAAGATGCGGAAGTTGTCCGGGTTGTCCCGGATCACCCCCGCCAACCACTCGCCCAGCGCCCGGGTCGCCTCCCCCGTCGACGCGCCCCGCTCCGCGGGGTCGACCGGGTGTGCGTGCTCCCCGAAGTCGGGCAGGCGCAGCGGGACGGTCAGCTGCCCGCCGTTGCCGGCCGGGTTCGCGCTCATCCGCCGCACCCCCGCAGGGGCGGCCGCGACCGTGGCGGGGAACGGAGCGCCCGCGGAATCGAAGAGCTCATCCGGCCGGTAGGAGCGCAGCCAATCCTGGAGGATCTGCAGGTGCTCGGGGGTGTCGCGCGCTTCGGCGAGCGGCACCTGGTGGGCCCGCCAGGTACCCTCGACCGGCACCCCGTCGATCATCGTCGGGCACGTCCACCCCTTGGGGCTGCGCAGCACGATCGCTGGCCACGCCGGCCGCCCCTCCAGCGTTCCGGCCGCAGCGTGGGCCTTGATGTCCGCGATACGGTCCAGCACCTCGTCCAGTACTGCCGCGAACTTCGCATGGGATTCTCGCGGGACCTCGTTGTCGAACCCGACTGTGACCATGTAGGCGTCATGGCCGTATCCGCGCAGGAGCGAAACCAGCTCATGGTCGGGGATGCGGGACAGCACGGTAGGGTTTGCGATCTTGTACCCGTTCAAGTGCAGGATCGGCAGCACCACCCCGTCGCAGGCAGGGCTCAGGAACTTGTTTCCGTGCCATGCGGTCGCCAGTGGCCCGGTCTCGGCCTCGCCGTCGCCGATCACGCAGGCGACCAGCAGGTCGGGGTTGTCAAACGCTGCGCCGTAGGCGTGGACGAGGGAGTAGCCGAGCTCGCCGCCCTCGTTGATCGACCCCGGCGTGTCCGGGGAGGCGTGGGAGGGGATGCCGCCGGGGAAGGAGAACTGCCGGAACAGCGCCTTGAGCCCCTCCTCTGTGCGGTCGATCCGCGGGTACAGCTCCGTGTAGGTGCCGTCCAGGTAGGCGTTGGCGACCATGCCCGGCCCTCCGTGCCCCGGTCCGGTCACGTACAGGGTGTTCAGGTCCCGGTCGGTGATCACCCGGTTGAGGTGGGCGTACAGGAAGTTCAGGCCCGGGGTGGTGCCCCAGTGCCCGAGCAGCCGCGGCTTGATGTGCTTCGGGGTGAGCGGATGGCGCAGGAGCGGGTTGTCGAGCAGATAGATCTGTCCGATGCTCAGATAATTCGCCGCCCGCCACCACGCATCTACCCCCGCCAACTGCTCCGCGGTGGCATCGGCGGTGCGCTGCGCCCACGATGCGGGTGCCGGTGTGTGTGTCATGGTCGATCTCCTTCCGATCCGAGGCCGCCCGGGCCGCGCAGTCTCCGAAAAGCGGTGGTCATTGTGTCGCTGCCGGGACGAGAACGGTGGCGGTGGTGTCGCGGATCCAGACCACGCCGCGGTCATCGACGAGGACAATCGCGCCATCCGCGGTGACACCGAGCGCCTGGACGGTGCCGGTAGCGGAACCGATCTCCTCCCATGTGGCGCCGACCAGGCGCCACAATGTCCCGTCGGTGTCCGCCCCGACCACCCCGCCGGCCGGGTCGGCCTCCGCCAGGTATAGCACCGGTGCGCCCGGCGCGGGGGTGAACGTGGCGCCGCCGTCCGCGCTCAGCTGAACCCCGTCCTGCGTGGCAGCAAAGAGGGTGCCGTCGGCGGCAGCGGCGAGGTCGACGGCGGGCAGCTCGGCGCCCTCCGACCAGGTAGTCCCGTGGTCGCCGCTGCTGCGCAGCACCCGGCTGGAGGATCCGATCCCGTGCAGCACCCCATCGGGCGTGGTGGTGAGCACGTGGAAGTCTTCTTCCCCGGTGAACGAGACCGGCTCCCACGTTTGCCCCGCGTCGGTGCTTCGGACGATACCGAGGTGAGGGGCGCCCAGTTCTGTCGGGGTGGCGGGCCCGGGGTGCCCCGAGGCGTAGAGGGTGTCGCCGCTGGCGGTCAGACCCATCGCGTCCAGGTCGATGCCTCCGACCGGGCCGGTCACGGTGCCGTCCTCGGTGAGCGTGTACAGGCCGGTGTGGGTACCCAGCAGGACGACGCCGTCACCGGAGTCGACGATGCCATGTACATGCCCGAAAGTGGCCCCGTGCGCGGCAGCGTCGGGTTCCGAGGGAGTGCTGGCGCATCCGGCCAGCAGCAGCGCGGCGGTGACGGCCGCCGCGATGGCCGCCACGCGTGTGGTGGGAGAAGTCATGGAGTGGGCCTTTCATGCGGGTGCGCCGGGTACGGACGCTCCCGCGGTGCAGGTAGTGGGGCTTCGGGCGGGACCGGTCGGGTGTGTTGGTCCCGCCCGAGGTGGTGCCGGTCAGAGGGTGGCGAGTATGTCCTGCATGGTGGTGATCTCGGCGGTCTGCCCGGCGATGATCTCCTGGGCGAGGGTGGCCACGTCCGCGTTCTCTCCGTCGGTGAGCACCGACTCGGCCATTGTCACGGCGCCCCGGTGGTGGGCGATCATGCCTTCCAGGAACATGCGGCTCGCTTCGATCCCGGTTGCGGCGTGAAGGGCGGTCATCTCGTCGTCCGTCATCATCCCGTCGTCCATGCCCTCCATCCCTTCCATTCCGGACATGGAGTCGTCATACGCGACGCCCCATTCCGTCAGCCAACCCTTCATGGTTTGGATCTCGGGGTCCTGGGCAGCTTTGATCTGTTGGGCGAGGGCGACGACACGCTCGTCAACGCCGTCTTTCGCGAGGATCTGATCGGCCATCTCTAGGGCCTGCTGGTGGTGCGGGATCATCATCGTCACGAACATCACGTCCGCGGCGTTGAATGCGGCGGCGGACTGGGATGGGGCGGTGCTGTTCATGCCACCGGGGCCGTGGTCCATGCCGGGCATGCTGCCGTCGGTGGGGGCGCAGCCGGCGAGCACGAGCACGGTGGCCAGGGCGCCGGCGGTCAGCGTAAGAGTGCGGAAACGCATCAGGGGTGTCCTTGTCTATTCAGTCGGTGAGGGTCTGATTTCAGTGCCCGTGGGTGGGCAGGGCACAACATCCCCAGCGAGGTCGCCGGGGCGCGGACGGAATCAGGTGCGACTGATGGACAGGGAAAGTAGTGAGGGTGGGCGGGGGTGCGGTAGCCCGGCCACCAGCGGCAGGGTGTGCGAGCGCGTGCGTGTGATGGCGCGGGTGAATAGTGCCCGGAGAGCCGGGGTAAACAGGAGGGTCGCGGCGGCCAGCAGCGCCAGCACGCACACGGTCATCAGCACTGAGTGATCCGGCATTCCCGCGGGGGTGCCGCACCCGTCCCGGCAGTCATCCCCCTCGGCCGTGGCGGACATCACCACGCCGTCGGTCGCGGCAGGTGCGGCGGCGACCTGATTGTGGGCGCCCATTGTGCTGCCCTCGAATGCCAGGGTGGGCTGGTGGGAGCCGGTCAGGACGTGCATGAACAGCAGCCCGGTGATGATCGCAAGGGCGATCGGAGCGGCGAGGAGGAGCCGGCGCGACCCGGGGGTTAGGCGCGCGAGCGACCGAATCACGTTCACGACCGACCTCCCTCACGTCCAGCGTAGCGGCGCCCTCCCTCCAAGACACTGGCCGAAGGCTGTGCCCCAGGAGGATCTATCACACGTCAGCATATACCCAGCGGGGGTATACAGGGCTCAGCGTCTCGGTTGGGATCCCGCGTGAAGGTGACGGGCGCTCCCGGGGCCACTACCCGCCGGGGGTATGCTGGGGGCCATTGAGGAAGGGCGGCGGCGTGAACCTGGTGATGGCGGAATGGCGGGCAGGCCAATCTCGGCGTTTCCTCTGGTTCCACCTTGTCGCGGTAACCGCGATCATCGCGGGGCTGCTCGCGATGCACTCGCTGAGTCTCGAAGAGGATGCGGCCGGCACGGTCGTCTCCTCTGCCGTCGTCGCGGGACCCGATGCTGCCGCGAGCGTCCCGGTCAGCGGCCCACCGGCCCCGTCGTGCGACGAAACGATCTGCGAGACGTCTCATGCCGCGACCGCCGTGACGTGTCTCATCGCGTTGATGACCTTGATCATCCTGTTCCTGCCTGCCCGAAATGGGTGGATATCGCTGCTGGCGGGGCTGCGATTCCTGCGCGGCAGGTCGGACCTGTTCACATCCGGGTGGCCTCTTCTCCGGCCCTCCTTGATCGCTCTGTCGATCAGTCGCACCTGATCAGCACCCCATCGGCGCCCACCACCTGAGCCTGGGTGGCCGCGTGCTGTCTGCGCGTTCGTCGCTGTCACGAGATGTGCCCTGCCGGCGCGGCTACCCGCCCCGGGTTGCATCAGCGTGGTCGGCCTCGAGTCTCGCGCCGGCTCATTCCCCACGACGCAGAACGCTGCCGGTCCGCGTGACCGCTGTGGTCCTGCGAACGTCCGACGTCTCCTCTTCGCATTGGAAGTACTATGCCCGAACCAGCCCCCTCCCTCCTGACTATCGTCCTGACTATCGGTGTCGGCCCCCGTGGCGCGGCGAGAGTCTCCCTTGCCCCCACGCCTGCGCGCAAGCGACGCGATCGCCACATGTGTGCGGCTCCCGTCGCCACGAGTCCGCGACACGACGGCACATCTACCCGCCGTCCGTTGATCCCGCTAGTCTCCGAGCCGATATTCGACGCCGAGGCGCCCCGCACCCCGGTCCGCGCCCAGTCCCTGACCCCCGCCGACAATGCGGCCGCGACAGCGACGTGGCGAGGCGCCGGCGCGGTGTGGCTCGCGCTGACGGCGAGGTCTAGATGAACGCGGCCATGATTCCGAGCTTGATTCCAAGTCCGGGCATCAGTTTCGTGCAGGTGGGGCCGTTCCAGATCCGCTTTTACGCGCTGGCGATCCTCGTCGGAATCGTGTTGGCGGTGGTGATCACCAGTCGGCGCCTCCGGGCGATCGCGCATCCGGTCGAGGTCGTGGTGGATGTGGCGATGTGGACCGTGCCGTCGGGGATCCTCGGAGCGCGGATTTACCACGTGCTCACCCATCCCGGCGACTACTTCTTCCCCGGCGCGGACCTGTGGCGGGTGTTCTACATCTGGGAGGGCGGGATCGCGATCTTCGGCGCGATGCTGGGCGGGCTCCTCGGGATCGTGATCGGCACCCGCCGAGCCGGGGTCCCGGTGCTGCTGTTCCTGGACGCTCTCGCACCGGGGATGCTCGTCGCCCAAGCCGTAGGGCGGCTGGGGAACTACTTCAATCAGGAACTGTTCGGGCCTCCCACCACGTTGCCGTGGGGGTTGCTGGTCGATCCGGGAAGCCCCGCGATCCCGGCCGGGACACCGGCGGGAACCCTGTTTCATCCACTGTTTCTGTACGAATTGCTGTGGAACCTGGCGGGCGCTGCTGTGATCGTGATGTTCGAGCACTACCGTCGGCGGCACGGTCGGCCCTCTCTGGGCACCGGCCGCAGCCTGGGCGTGTACCTGCTGTGGTACGGGGCGGGCCGGGCGGCCCTGGAATCGATCCGGCTCGATCCGACCGAGCTTCTCGCCGGCGGCGTCAAGGCGAACGTGCTCACCGCCCTCGTGGCCGCCGTGATGGGCGTGGGGCTGCTCGCGTACGCCAGCTGGCGCGACCGTCGTCTGGCTCTGCCCGGGAGGGAGAATACTCGTGTCGATCCGGAGTGAGCAGGCCCAGGAGCTGCCCGCCGATCACGTCGACCGGGCGGAGGAGCCAAGAAGTCCTCGCCTGGGAGTGTCCGGATGGGGGCGATGGGCATGGCGGCAGCTGACCTCGATGCGCACCGCGCTGGTGCTGTTGCTGATGCTAGCGGTGGCCGCGATTCCCGGGTCGTTGATCCCCCAACGCTCATCAGACCCGAACGGGGTGATCCAGTTCGACAAGAACAACCCGGGCTGGGCGTGGGCGGTCGACGTGCTGCAGCTGCACGATGTGTTCAGCTCGGCGTGGTTCTCCGCGGTCTACCTGCTGCTGTTCGCCTCCTTGGTCGGCTGCGTCATCCCCCGCATCCGACACCACCTGAAGTCGCTGCTCGCTCCGCCGCCGGCGACACCCCGCAACCTGGCCCGCCTGCCCGCCCATAGCCACCAGCACCTCCCCGGTAGACCCGCCGGGGAGGTCTTGGACGCGGCCGAGCGGGTGCTGCGTCGGCAGCGGTACCGTACCCGGCGGGTTCGCGACGACAGCGGGCGGGAGTCTGTCGCGGCCGAGCGTGGCTACCTGCGCGAGACCGGGAACCTCCTGTTCCACCTGGCGCTGCTGGCTGTTCTGGTCGCGGTCGGCATCGGTAGCGGGTTCCGGTTCACCGGGCAGCGGGTGCTGGTGGAGGGGCAGACGTTCGCGTCGACCCGAATTGCTTACGACTCGTTCACCGCCGGCCGGTTTGTCACCGATGCGCAGATCCCGCAGTTCTCCCTCACCCTGGACCGGTTCCGCGTGGACTACGTCCTGGACAACGCCAACGCCGTCGGCATGCCGAAGAGCTTCGACGCGAACGTCACCACCGCCATCGGCGACACTCGACAGTCGGGGAGCATCCGGGTCAATGAGCCGCTACCCGTGGCCGGCACAGACGTCTACCTGCTCGGCAACGGGTATGCCCCCACCCTGACCGTCCGAAACCCGGCCGGTGAGGTCGTCTTCTCCGACGCGGTTCCGTTCCTGCCGCAGGACGCGAACCTGACCAGTCTGGGTATCGTGAAAGTCCCCGACGGGCTGCCCGACCAGGTCGGAATGGTGGGGATGCTGTACCCCACCCGGGCCACCACCCCCACGGGGGCGTTCGCGTCGAGCTACCCGGACCTGCTGGACCCGGTGGTCACCCTCAACGTGTACGTCGGTGATCTCGGTCTGGACACCGGAACTCCGGTATCCGTGTACGCGCTTGATACCAGCCGCCTCACCCAGCTCGCGGGGCGCGGAACCCCCACCCCCGCCCTCCACCTGGTACCGGGCGACCCCGTAGCGTTGCCCGACGGGTTAGGGACGATAGAGCTCGGGCAGATCCCTCGGTTCGCGTCGCTGGAGATCGCCGCCGACCCCACCCAAGTCCCCACCCTTCTCGCCGCGGTCGCGGCGATGACGGGGCTCGGCCTGTCCCTGTTCGTTCCCCGCCGCCGCCTCTGGGTTGCCGTGACAGCCCGAGACGGCGGCACGGCAGTCGACGTGGCTGGGCTGGCTCGCGGCGACGACCCCCGCCTGCAGACCACCATCGACACCCTCGCCAAGCGCCTCGCCACCCAACCCGCAGCTATTCCCCTATCAGGAGGCTCTGATGACACCGTTCCTTGACGCCCTGTCCCTATTGCTGGTGTACTCCGCGATCGCCATATACGCCGCCGCCTTTATCGCCTACACTCTCGACCTTGCCCGCCGCGCCACGACCCCCACTGTCCCGACCGCGGCCCGCGTGTCGGTCATGGCGGGGACCTCCGGCACTCCCGTCCGGGACCCTGCGAACATCCCCGCCGTCAGGCCGGCCGGTGCCCGGCGGGCGGCGATGGCGGGGCGGCTCGGTTTGGCGTTGACTGTGCTCGGCTGGGTGTTCCATCTCGCGGGGGTGGTTCTGCGCGGGGTCGCCGCGGACCGGGTGCCGTGGGCGAACATGTTCGAGTTCTCCCTCACCGGCACCGCACTGATCATCGGCACCTTCCTGGCCGTGTCGCTGCGGGTGCGGCTGGCGTTCCTCGGCAGCGCCGTGCTCGGGCTGACCGTACTTCTGCTCGGCGTCGCGACGGTCAGCTTCTACGTCCCGGTCATCCCCCTGATGCCCGCCCTGCAATCCTGGTGGCTGGTCATCCATGTCCTCGTCGCGCTGCTGGCGACGGCATTTTTCGGGCTGGCGTTCCTCCTCTCCCTCACCTACCTGCTCACTACCCGCCGCCGACGGGATCGCCCGCCCCGTCTCGCTCGGCTACGAGACAGCCTGCCCGGGCCCGAGGATCTGGACCGGCTCGCATATCGGCTGACGATCGTCGGATTCATCCTCTGGACCTTCACCCTCATCGCGGGGGCGATCTGGGCCGGCCGTGCCTGGGGCAGATTCTGGGGGTGGGACGTGAAGGAGGTGTGGACGTTCATCATCTGGGTGCTCTACGCCGGATACCTGCACGCCACCGCCACCCGCGGCTGGGCCGGCACGCGCTCCGCCTGGCTGTGCGTCGTCGGATTCGCCGCCGTGCTTTTCAACTTCGGTGTCGTCAATGTCTTCTTCACCGGGCTGCACTCCTACTCCGGCCTGTGACCCCTACGAAAGGTTTCGATCATGACCCGCGCCACTCCCCGCCCATCCCCCGCCAACGACCCGCAACGCGCCTGGCGGCGACACCACCTGCTCGTCCGCGTCGGCCAGGCCCTCATGGCGACAGGCACGGTCGTCGCGATCAGCCACTGGCTCGCCCACTTGGAAGTGTTCGGCCCGGGTCAGCCCCCCGGCTGGCTCGACCTCGTCGCCGGGTACCCGACAGGCGCACTGCTGCTGATCGCCGGCGCCATCCTCGCTGGCCGCCGACGCCCCACGACCAAGAACAACTGACCCGACAGGAGCAGACCCTCATGCGCACCCCCACCACCCTGGCACGCCGGCCCCGCCGCCGCGCCGTAACCGCCGGAGCTTTCGCCGTGATGGGCGCGCTGCTCCTGTCCGGGTGCACGGCCCAGTCCCCCGAGCTGCTGTCCTCAACTCCCTCGCCGGGCTACCTGTCCGCGGACGAGACTGTGCGGGAGGTTCCAGCCGACCAGCGCGAAGACCCCGTCACCTTCTCCGGCACCACTGACACCGGGGAGGAGGCGGACTCCACCGCCTGGCTCGGCTCAGTCGTCGTGGTGAATTTCTGGTACGCCGCCTGCCCGCCCTGCCGCGCCGAGGCCGGCGACCTAGAAGCTCTCTCCCAGACATACCATCCCGACGGTGTCGTGTTCATCGGCATCAACGTCCGCGATACCGCCGACACCGCCGCGGCCTTTGAGAATCAATTCGGCGTTACGTACCCGTCGATCCTGGACGCCACCACCGGGGCCGTGCAGTCCGCGTTCGCCGGCAAGGCAGCCCCCGGCGCAGTACCCACCACCATCGTCCTGGACCGCACCGGCCGGATGGCCGCCCGCATAATCGGACAACTCCCCACCCGCACCACTTTGGCGTCCCTCATCGACAACGTCCTCGGCGAGCCAGGCACCTGATGGGCGAGATCATCGCTGCCGGCAGCATCTGGGCCGCACTCCCCCTCGCGCTGCTCGCAGGGCTCGTCTCCTTCGCCTCCCCCTGCGTGCTCCCGCTCGTACCCGGCTACCTCGGCTACCTCACCGGGTCCACCACCGCCGAGGGCGCGTCTCGGTGGCGGACGCTCACCGGTACCGGATTGTTCACCCTCGGCTTCTCCGTCGTCTTTGTCGGCTACGGGGCCGCGTTCGGAGCCCTGGGCAGCTGGCTCATCCGCTGGCAAGACCTTCTCACCCGCATCCTCGGCGTCGTCGTCCTGCTGATGGGGCTCGTGTTCATCGGAGCCTTCCGGCTCTTCCAACGCACCGTGAAGCCCGCCATCCACGCCCCCACCGGGCTTGCCGGGGCACCCCTACTCGGCATCGCTTTCGGCCTCGGCTGGACCCCGTGCCTGGGCCCAACCCTCGCCGCGATCTCCGCCCTGAGCCTGACCACCGGCGACCCCGCGCGCGGCGCACTCCTCGCCGTCACCTACTGCCTCGGCCTGGGGCTGCCCTTCCTCGCCGCCGCGGCAGGCCTCAACTGGGCCAGCGGAAGCATCGGGTTCCTGCGCCGACACATCCGCACCATCAACATCACCGGCGGTGTCGTCATGATCGCCACCGGTGTCGCGATGATCAGCGGAGCCTGGACGCTCCTCATCACGAGCGTCCAGAACCTCATCGGAGCCACCGTACTCCCGATCTGACCCCCGCAATGGCCACTGGGGGGACCCAGCGGCTTCACCGCCCCGCAGAGGCATCGTCTCTGACCGACTCCCGCCGCATACCGAAAGGACACACCGTGCGACCTCACGGCAACCCTGACCCCGCATACACCCCCGACCCGACCCGGGCCGACAGGACCACTGCATGGGGAGCAGCGAGCGGCCGGGTTGCCACGGCCGCAGTTCGCCCAGGGGCGGGCTCGGCATACTCGGAGGCCACCCGGCCCACCCGGGAGTGCGAAGGCACCCACACGGTCGCGGACCGGCCATGACCGCCACCTCGACGACCCTCGACGAACCGAACGGACACACCAGCGAAGTCCCCCGGCCTGTTCGTCGCTCCCCGGCTGTGATGCCGCTGGCGCTGGCACTGCCGGTCGCGGCGGGCGCCGCCGTGCTGATGGATCTCGCCTACCCGGAGGTGGGGTTCTGGCCTGCCACGTTCGCCGCTACCGGGCTGCTGCTGCTCACCCTGATCGGCCGGAGCGTTTGGGGCGCGGTGGCAGTCGGGACGGTGTTCGGGTTGGTCTTCTTCGGGCTGCTGGTCTCCTGGACGACCCGGTATCTGGGACCGGTACCGTGGGCGGCGCTGACCGTGGTGGAAGGGACTCTGACCGCTGTCGGGATGATCCCCCTCGCTCTCGCCTACCGGTGGGTGCCCCTCGCCGTCCCCGGCATGGTCGGGCGGATGCTGTTGCTGCCGGCGATGTTGGCCGCGTTGTGGACAGGACGGGAGGTGCTGCTGGGCGCCTGGCCTTACGGAGGACTACCGTGGGCACGGCTCGGGATCACCCAGGCAGATAGCCCTCTCGTCGAGACGGTGTCCTGGGTCGGGGTCAGCGGGCTGAGCTTCCTCATAGTCTTCACCGTTGCCGCCGCTATCGAGGCGGTCAGGATCAATACGTGGCGTCAGCCGCTTCCCGCCGCCGTGCCGGTCGCGACCGCCGTGCTACTGGTCCTCGCCCCGGCGTTTCCCACCCTGCAGGTCGGTACGCTACGGGTCGGGGCAGTGCAGGGGAACGGACCCTCCGGGTACTTCGATCAGCGCTCTCCAGGGGCGATCGCGGAGGCACAGGGGAGTGCGACCGGCCCGGTGTTCGAGGAGGATGTTGACCTGGTGGTGTGGCCTGAGGGGTTGGACGCCGACCCGTTCCAGACCCCGTGGCTGGCCCGGCATCTCTCCGAGATCAGCACCCGGGCTGGAGCCCCGCTGCTGGCGAACGCGGCCACCACCGCGGGCGAGAACATCTACAACACATCGTTCCTGTGGGACGCGGTCACCGGTGCGCCACCGCGACGGGAGGAGACGCAGACGCACGCGAAACGCCATCCGGTGCCATTCGGCGAGTACGTGCCTGACCGGGCGTTCTTTAGCCTGCTCGCGTCCGACCTGGTCGGGCTACTGCAACGCGACTACGCGCACGGCACCGACCTGCCCCTGGTCACCGTCACAGACGTGCCGGTGGGTCTGGCGATCTGCTTCGACGTGATCTACGACGAGGTCATCGGTGAGAGCATCAGCGCCGGCGCGCAACTGTTGGTGTTCCAGACCAACAACGCCGACTTCCGCGGCACGGACGAGAGCCTGCAGCAGCTCGCGGTCGCCCGGATCCGTGCGGTAGAGACCGGCCGCACCGTAGTGAACATCTCCACCGTCGGCCCCAGCCAGATAATACGCCCCGACGGCAGCACCGTTACCGGCCTTCCCGCCGGTCAAGCCGGGGTGATGATCTCCGACACCGACCTGCGCACCGGGATTACCCCCGCCGTCCGGATCGCGCAGGACGTGTCCGCGGTCACCCTCTGGGGCGGGCTGGGCGGGCTGGCCCTCACCGGCGCGATCGTCCGGTGGCGACCGCGCACACCGGGCGATAAGTGACCGGGGATGATCGTGACCCGGCCGGGGCTACTCGGCCAACGGGAGAAAGGGCGGCGGTCCCCGCCGCGATCGGCTCAGGCTCGCTGGTCGGGATGCTCACGCACGGGGCGGCGACCACGTGGCGGCCCGGCGCGGATTGTCTGGCAGGTATCAGCCAGAGGCGGTCGGCGGAGGCGGTCGACGACGTCCCGGACAGCTCGCGGCATTCCGTCTGCGCCTCTGCGAGGCCGCCGGAGGCCCCCCGGACGTCGGGCGCCGGACCACACGTCGACCAGCGCCGTCGCACCACCCCGGTAGCTCCCGCAGTGCCAGGCAGCACCATCGCATGCCGCTCGCACATCACGCCCGCGCGAGCACTCGCTCATTCTGGGTGTAGGCGCCCTACCCCGCCACGAACGCCCTTACCGGTCCGCACCCCGGCGCGGGCGCCGGTCGCTGCACGGTGGGCCTTTTCCCGCAGCGCCAGCAACGCGAGGGTGTCGTCCTTGATCTGTGTGCGGCCGAGCATTCCCCAGTGCGCGGTCAGGTGGTCTTCGAGGTAGCGGAGGACCCGAGCGAACGGAACGGTGTGCCACGGCGTTTCCGAGGCAATCGGGGAGGTGGGGTTGCCGAAAACGACCGTGCGAATGGTGTGCCCTTCGGGTGCCACCGCGCGCCCCGTCTCCAACAGTTCGGCGACCAGCCGGGCAGCGTCGGCCTGGGCGCAGCAACCGAACCGCGTCAATGCCGCCGCCAGCACTGCCGGGTCGCGCATGGCCGGGTTGGGGTGCGGGCGGCCCTCCTTGACCTCGCCGACGATCATGTCCGCTCCCTCCCCGGCGCCCAGTGCCGGGTCCAGGGGTGCGTCAGCGACCCCGGACGCTCCCCGCGCCCGGTGCAGCCGCACGGCGAGGATGTCCAAGTCGGTGACGGTGCGTGGGCCGCCTGGTCCGGTGGCTTCCAGCACCGGGTACTCGGCGACAGTGAAGTAACCATTGACCCGCAAGTAGGCCTGCACGAGCCCGACCGCCGTATCCATCCCGCAACCCCAGTCCGATAACTGATCGCGGGCTCAGTCGGCTTTTGCGTACCGGGCGGGGGCGGCGTCGAACAGCCGCCCGCACTCGGCGCAGCAGAGCCAATACCGGGTTCCTCGATAGTCGCGGAACAGGCCACGCTGTTCCGCCCAGGCCGGATCGACCTGGTTGCCCGGCATCACCGGGCAGGCAACGAGGGTCGTTGCACCGGGCGGCGGCGCGTGATGGTGATGGGCATGCGTGCCGTGGTCGTGTGCCCCGTGATCGCCCCCGTCGCCGTGGTCATCTGCGTTGTCGTGCGCGGACTGGTCGTGGTCGTGGTCGTGGTCGTGGTCGTGGTCGTGGGCGTGGTCGTGGTCGTGGTCGTGGGACATGGTGCTCCTTCTCGTACGGTGGGTCAGACGCGAGCTGGGGTGGCCTCCCTGGTGGCCGGGGCGGCGTCTGGCGCCGGGGCGGAGACGGGGCGGAAGCGGCGCAGTCGGAGGCTGTTAGTGACGACGAACACGCTGCTAAATGCCATCGCAGCCCCGGCAAGGATGGGGTTGAGTAGGGCGAGCATCGCGACCGGGATCGCGGCGACGTTGTACGCGAACGCCCAGAACAGGTTTCCCTTGATCGTGCCGAGAGTGCGGCGGGCGAGCCGGATTGCGTCGGGCACGAGGACCAGGTCGCCGGAGACGATGGTCAGATCCGCGGCGGTCATCGCCGCATCGGTGCCGGTACCCATCGCGATCCCGAGGTCGGCGGCGGCGAGGGCTGCGGCGTCGTTGACGCCGTCGCCGACCATCGCCACTACCCGTCCCGCGGCCTGCAGGTTTCGAATGGTGTCGAGCTTCCCCTGCGGGGTGACCCCGGCGCGGACGTCCTCGATGCCCGCTTGGTCCGCGATGGTGCGGGCGGCGCCTGGGTTATCCCCGGTGAGCAGGATCGGGGTCAGCCCGAGTTCCCGCAGTCGCGCAATCGCGTCACGACTGCTGGGTTTGATGGTGTCGGCCACGCTGATCGTCCCGCGTACCTGACCGTCCCATGCCACCACGGTCACCGTCGCCCCGGCCGCCTCATCGCCCGCGATCGTCGCTGATAGCTCGTCGGGAATCCGAAGGCTCCATTGCGTCGCGATCCAGGCGGCGCGGCCAGCGACGACCATGCGACCCTCAACGAGGCCCTGAACGCCTTGGCCGGGCTCGGCCGCGAACGATTCGACGGGAAGGATGGGACCTTCGGCGGCGGCGGCGATAGCGCGGCCAATGGGGTGTTCAGAGCCGTGCTCGAGGGCGGCGGCGACTTGCATCAGTTCTGCGTCGGCGGTGCCCGGTACGGGGTGGATGCCGATCACGGTCATCGTACCGGCGGTGACGGTTCCGGTCTTATCCAGCACGACGGTGTCGATGCGGCGGGTCTGTTCCAGCACCTGTGGTCCGCGGATCAGGATGCCGAGCTGCGCACCGCGGCCGGTGCCCACCAGGAGCGCCGTAGGCGTCGCCAGTCCGAGGGCACAGGGGCACGCGATGATCAGGGTCGTCACGGCCGCTGTGAACGCGACCGCCGGTCCGGCGCCAGCGATCAGCCAGCCGGCGAACGCTGCGACCGCAAGGACGATCACGACGGGAACGAAGATGGCGGAGACGCGGTCGGCGAGGCGCTGCACCTCCGCTTTCCCGGTCTGTGCCTCCTCCACGAGCCGTGCCATCCGCGCCAACTCTGTGTCGGCGCCGACCCGAGTGGTCTGCACTAGCAACCGCCCGCCGGTGTTCACAGTGGCGCCGACCACCCGCGACCCGGGGGCAACTTCGACCGGGACGGACTCGCCGGTGAGCATCGACTCATCCACCGCGGAGACGCCCTCCGTGACCAGCCCATCGGCCGGGATCTTCTCCCCGGGCCGCACCACGACGATGTCGCCGGGCACGAGTTGAGCGGCGGAGATTCGCTGCTCGGCCCCGCTCCGGAGGATGACCGCATCCTTCGCGCCGAGTTCGAGCAGTGCCCGTAGCGCCTCGCCAGATTTCCTCTTCGCGCGGGTCTCGAGGTAGCGGCCGAGGAGGATGAACACCGTCACCAGCGCAGCGACCTCGAGATAAACCTCATGCCCGCCCGCCTGGGGAGTGCCGACGAAAGTAACGCTCATCCGCATGCCGGGCATCCCGGCACCGCCGAAGAAGAGCGCGTAAAGGGACCAGCCGAACGCGGCCAGCACGCCAACACTGATGAGCGTGTCCATCGTCGCGGCGCCGTGGCGCGCGTTGACAGCGGCCGCGCGGTGGAACGGCCATGCCCCCCACACCACCACAGGCGCGGCGAGTGTGAGGACAAGCCACTGCCAGTGCGTGAACTGCAGGGCGGGGATCATCGACAGCGCGGCGACGGGCACAGCGAGCACGGCCGAGCCGATCAGACGCTGCCGGAGCGATACCACCTCAGCGTCCTGTGGCACCTGGTGCTGCTCGGTGAGCGTGTCGACGTTGGCAGACGGGGCAGGGGCTGATGCGCCGTACCCGGCCTGTTCCACCGCCGCAATGAGCTCCGCCACCTCCACGGGCGACTCGGCGTGGATGCGGGCCTTTTCCGTAGCGAAGTTGACCGTCGCCGCGACACCCGGAAGCTTGTTCAGCTTCCGCTCTACACGCGTCGCGCAAGACGCGCAGGTCATCCCGGTGATGTTGAGGTCGACATCCACGGCCGTGCTCATGACGCGGCGGCGAGGCTGTAGCCAGCCTCCGTGACGGCCTCTCGCACCCGGTCTACGTCCACCGGTGTCGCGCTGGATACGGTCACTGTGGACACGCCGCCTGCGCGGAGGTCGATGTCGACGCCGGAGACGCCGTCGATGCCGGAGACCTCCTCGGTTACGCTCCGCACGCAGTGCGAGCAGGTCATACCCTCCACCAGGAACTGAGTGGTCACGGTGTCCACAGGCGCGGCAGCCGTGTTGGCTGTGGTGTCGCGAGAGGTGGGAGCGCAGCAGGCGCAGCCGCCTCCGTTGGTCGCCTGCAGTCCGAGGTCCTGGGAATTTTGTTCGTTCATGACGTGCTCCCTTCGCGAGCAATCGGTGTGTAGGTGTGTCTTGGCCGTGTCTAGGAGCGGACCAGTCGCGCGATGGCGGCGTTAGCCTCGCGGAGCTTTTCCTGCGCGACGGGGCCGCCCTCAGCAGTGGCCTGCGCGACGCAGTGCCCGAGGTGGTCTTCCAACAGAGTCAACGCGACCGACTCCAAGGCTTTGGTTGCCGCAGAGACCTGCGTGAGGATGTCAATGCAGTAGGTGTCCTCATCGACCATCCGCGCAATTCCACGGACCTGCCCCTCCGCGCGACGGAGCCGTGCAAGCAGCGCTCGCTTGTCATCCACGTAGCCATGTTCCATGGGTCGCACCTCCTTTGTTCAGCGTAGCATACCCGCCTGGGGTATCCTCTGTCAGCGCGAAACGCCATCGTCACAGTCGGACACCCGTCCGCCATTCATGGACAGCAGGCCCCTCCCTAGCGCGACGTGACTGGCCCCGGCCCGCCCGACTATTGCGATGGAGCGACGCGTCCCCGCATGGGTGCCGCTGGGCCCGTTGTACCTCTCAATACACGGGCCCCACACCGATCATGTGAATCCTCGAGCGACACGGACCTATACCCCCAGAGGGTATTTGCGCTACTCTGGAGGCATGACCCGACACGACGGTTTGGAGCAGGCGACCCAGTGGTACGTCGTAACGGGCGGTCCGAGTTCGGGAAAGACCACGGCGGTCAACCTGCTACGCGAACGCGGGTTCGCTACGACAATCGAGCACGCTCGCCACTACATCGACTTGCAGCGGCTTCACGGGCGTGATGCGTCAGAGGTGCGGACCCGCCAACGGGACTTCCAGAGCGGGGTGGTAGCAATGCAGATCGCGCAGGAGCGGGCGCTCGACCCGGAGCAGACGGTCTTTCTCGACCGCGCCCTCCCGGATTCACTCGCGTACTACCGCTTCCTCGGTCTGGAGCCCGAACCCGCCCTCATCGAAGCGATCGGCTACGCCCGGTACGCGGGGGTGTTCGTGATGGACCTGCTCCCGCTGGCTTCGGACTACGCGCGCACCGAGGATGTCGCTGCGCAACGTCGCATTCATGACCTGATCGGGCAGGTGTACCGAGAGCTGCCGTTCCCGATGGTCAACGTGCCGACCCTCGCCCCCGAGGAGCGAGTCGACTTCATTCTCGAACGGGCACTGTCCGGCGGGCGAACAGCGAGGGGAATCTGATGATCGAGGATCGGGGACGATACCGTCAGATCGGCGCGGTCCTGCGCAAGCACGGGCTCGGCGTCGTTGCCGGCGTGCTCGGGCTGGGCGGCTGGGTCCCTTTTCACCGCGGCGCTCTCGGCCACGCACCGAAGGAGGCACCGTACACGAATCCCGAACACGTTCGCGTGGCGTTGGAGGAGCTAGGTCCAACATTCGTCAAGCTGGGGCAGCTGCTCTCTTCGCGGCGCGACTTGCTGCCCGAGTCCTGGGTCTCCGAGTTCGCCAAGCTGCAAGACGATGCCGCCCCGGCACCCTGGGAGGCCATCCGCAACATTCTCCGGGAGGAGCTGGGAGCGGACGTAGACGACGTGTTCGCACGCTTCGACCCGATGCCGCTCGCGGCGGCATCCATCGGACAGGCATATGCGGCGACCCTGCATGACGGTACCGACGTCGTGGTGAAGGTGCGTCGGCCGGGGGTAGTCGCTCAGGTGCACGATGATCTTGACATCATGCGTAACTTCGCCGAGCGTCTAGACCGACGGTGGGAGAGTGCCACGCAATACAACCTGCCCGGATTGGTGGAGGAGTTCTCCCGCACCATGACCGCCGAGCTGGATTACCTTCAGGAAGCGCATCATGCCGAGCGGTTCGCGGATGCTTTCGCGGGATCGACGCAGGTGCGTATTCCGCGCGTGCACTGGGACACCACCACCTCGCGCGTGCTCACCCTCGACAGGATGCGCGGCTCCCGGATCGACGACGTGGAGGCGTTGGACAGCGCGGGCATCGATCGAGTCGCGTTGGCTCGTCTGGGCGCTGACGTGATCCTCACGATGGTTTTCGACCACCGGTTCTTCCACGCCGATCCGCACCCCGGGAACATGTTCGTGCAGCCGGGTGGCACCCTCGCGCTGATCGACTTCGGAATGGTCGGGGTGTTGAGCGAGCCGACGACCGACAGCCTCGCGGAGCTGATGCTCGCGTTCACCCGCGACGATCCCGATGGTGTCACGACTGCGCTGGTGGAACTCGCTCAGGCAACGGGCACCGTCGATCGCGCCGGGCTACGCCAGGCTGTCAGCGTATTCGTGGACCGTTACCGAGGCCGTCCGCTGGCAGAGATGAGCCTCGCGAGATTGCTCCAGCAGCTGCTCGCGATCCTGCAGCACCACCATCTGCATCTCCCTCGCGAGACGGCACTTCTGTTCAGGGCGTTGATGGTGGCCGAGGGAACCGCCGTGCGTGTAGACCCGGACTTCCAGATGCTCGACGCCCTCCAGCCCTATGCCGAACACCTCACCCGCATTCAGGTCTCCCTCCCGGTCATCGCCAGGAAGTTGGCGCGCGCGGGAGCAGAGACCGGCTCGTTGCTCGCCGAGTTGCCCGCGATTTTGCGACGCCTCCGGCATGTCGCCGAGGACGGCGGCTTCGAAGTGCATCTGCGCGCTGCGGAGCTCGAACCACTTGTCACCAGGGCGGAGCGCGTGGGAAATCGTCTCGTCGCAGGGTTGATCACTGCCGCGCTGATCGGCGGCGTCGGCGCCCTCGTCGGCGGGAACCCGCACTGGCGCCAGCGGGAGGGGCTCATGATCGGCGCCGGAACCGGAAGCATCGCCGCGCTCGGTGGCTACCTTCTATTGACGCTACGGCGGGGCCATCTCCGCTGAGCCGTGCGTCCCACTTCACGAGCACTCCATGGGAAGGATCACCGAGATGGAAAAGATCAGAGTCGGCGTCAACGGCTACGGTGTCATCGGCAAACGGGTCGCCGACGCCGTCCTCGCGCAGCCCGACATGCTTCTGACCGGTGTAGCCGACATCGTCACCGACTGGCGGGTCAGATCCGCTGTGACCCGGCTGCCCGTGTTCGCCGCCACATCGGGTGCGTATACCGCCATGCGCGCATCGGGGGTCGAGCCGGCGGGCAGGCTGGACGACCTCCTCGAGCAGGTGGACGTGATCGTCGATAGCACCCCAAAGTCCATCGCCGCCGCTAACCTCCCGATCTACCGCGCGGCTGGTGTCAAGGTGGTCCTTCAGGGCGGGGAAGCGCACCAGACCGCAGGCCACTCTTTCGTCGCCCAGGCGAATTACGCCAGCGCCGTGGGCCGGGAAATCACTCGGGTCGTCTCCTGCAACACCACGAGCATCGTTCGCGTGCTCGGCGCGCTCAGCGACGCCCAGCTTCTGTTGCGCGCACGCGGCGTGCTCATTCGGCGTGCGACGGATCCCTGGGAGTCGCACGCCGGCGGAATCATGAACACGATGGTGCCGGAGTCCGTCATACCGTCCCATCAAGGCCCCGACGCGCAAAGCGTGCGGCCCGAGCTGGATGTACTTACCATCGCCGCCAAAGCCGCACATACGCAGACGCATACTCATTACTGGACGCTGCAGCTCACCCGGGAGGCAACCCGAGACGAGATCCTGGCTGCACTGCGCGCCGTTCCGCGGATCGCGTTCATCCGCATGTCGGACGGCCTTGTCGCACTCAACTCCACGGTCGAGCTGATGCGCGACATCGGCCGCCCCCGTGGTGACATGTGGGAGGTCGCGATCTGGGAAGATCTCGTGACCGTGAACGGCAGCGAGGCCTACCTCGCCTACCAGGTGTACAACGAGGCTATCGTCGTCCCTGAAACCATCGATGCGATACGCGCTCTCACCGGGTCGGTGACCGATCCCGCGGCCTCCATTCGTCTCACCGACACGGCGCTTGGCATGAGGCAGGACTTCCTCGCCGCGGACCCGTCATGACTCGCGCGCCCGCCCCGCGCGGTCGATGGAGCCGAGCGATCGGGCTCCAGATGTGGACCATCGTCGCTCTCGCGGTCGCCGGAATCGTCATCTACGTCGTCGTGGACCACTGGACCCACTTGGCCGCCGTCGCTCCCTACGTCGGCATCATCGCGATCGCCGCCATGCACCTGTTCGGCCACCGCGGCCACAGTGCGCACCGCCAGGGCGGCGCACCCCGACATCACAGCGAGGAGAACGGCCAGTCGTCCTGGCCCGACGACCCGCAGAAGTCCCCCGAGGACCTCGCATGAGCGAACACCTCGCGGCGGGCGTCCAGCAGCGTGCGCCAAACCCCTGGCGCATGCTGTGGGTGACCTTCGCTTGGGGCTCCTGTTTTACCGCTATCAGCATCGGACTGCAGGACGCGCCTCTGCTGTGGCTTGCAGCGTTGCGCGCCCTCGTCGCAGGCGGCGCGCTCCTGGTGCCGGCCATCATCCGCCGCACGCCGATCCCACGCGACGCGCACAGCTGGACGCTGCTCGTCGTGCTCGGTGTCGTGAATGTCGCGGTCGCCTATGCCGCGATGTTTGGTGGCACCATCGGCCTGACCACCGGCGTCGCCTCGGTGCTGGCCAACATTCAACCCCTTCTCATCCTGCTGCCGGCGTGGTGGATCTATCGCGAACGCCCTACCGCCCGGGCGGCGGCCGCGATGCTCGCCGGGCTCGCTGGGCTGCTACTCGTGGTGCTGCCGGCCGGGGTCGGCACCGGGGCGTGGCTGTCCCTCACCTCCGCCGCCGCCGTGACTACGGGTACGTTGATCAGTCGCGCCGTGCGCGCCGATCCGTTCGTCGCTGCCGCCGCGCAGTTGCTCCTCGGGGGCGGGATCCTCCTGGTAGCGGCCGCGGTCGTCGAGGGACCTCCGATCATCGACTGGACGCCGAAATTCGTTTTCGCGTTAGCGTGGATGTCTCTAGCCGGTACCGCAGCGACCACCGTAGCGTGGTTCACGGAGGCTCAGCGGTCGCGGCTGGACATGCTGACCTCCTGGACGATCCTCGTACCGGTCTTCGGCATCCTCCTCTCGATCGCCTTCCTACAGGAGACACAGAGCGTGCTCGGTTGGATCGGGATGGCGATTGTGGTCGGGGCGGTCGCGGTGCTTTCGCTCCCCGGCCGGCACGACCCGCGACGGCCGCGCGACGGAGAGTAGCCGCAGATGTCGACATGGTGGACATCACGACGTCGGGGGGCTACCAGGCGAGACGCCGCCCGAAGCTCCGACTCGCGCCCCAGGGGCAGTTTCGGCGGTGTCGCCCACGGCGTTTGGGCCGGCCGCGCTAGTGTCGGTGTCATGAGACCCGTGGTGGCTACACGTCGCATCGCGGTCATCAGCGAGCAGCGATTGCCTACGAGAGCGCTTACAGGGCTGACTCTTGTCGTGCTCCTGCTCTTCGGGGTCGCCGGTCTTGGCCACCACAAATCTGACGGCCTCGGCGAGGCGCGCGTCGGCGCACACGCCGCCACGTCCGATATCCACGCAGCCGCGGCGACCGCTGAAAACGCCGCCACGTTCGTGACTCCCACCAGCGGAGAGCTTGCTGCCGCTGTGTGCGCCATCGGCCTACTCTGTGTCCTTGCCGGACTCCTGGTCGGTCCGAACCTTCTTCGGGGTTCTCGCCCTGCGACCCTTATGGCGCGGCACCCCCGGCCGGCACCCGGCATCGCGCCGCGCATCTCGATACCGCCCCGTGCCCTCTCGCGCACCCTACTCGGCGTTTCCCGGACCTGAGCGGCGCTCAACGCGGAGCCGTCGACGCTTGCCGAACCAGTTCGGTGTTGTCCGTTCTGCGGCGACGCGACGGTCACAACGGCGCGGCTTGGCCTGACTAGCTCCGGCCGACCGGCCTGAGGAGGGTCGTGTGCGCCGCAACGGCACTGACGGCGCGCTTATGGCACCGGAGGAGTGTGCGTGGCCGCGAAGGACGTGTTCGAGGCGCGCGTCTTCAAGCCGGAGGCCACCCGTCGGAGGACCGACGAAGACGCGCGGCACAACGATAAAAGGAGTGAATGTGAACGCTTTTCCGCCCGATGACTGCGCCTGCGCACCGACACCGCTTGACCTGCACGCGTTGCAGCGCGGTCGGGAGCTGACCCGCCGGGGTGCAATCGGTCTGGGGTTGGTGGGTCTGGTGAGCGCGGGCCTTCTGGTTGCGGCGCCGGCGTCCGCGGCGGCTTACCCGTCGTGGGAGGACGTGGAACGAGCAAAGAGAAACGAGGAGTCCAAGGCCTCCGAGGTATCCCGCATCGAGGGACTGATTTCGGCCCTGATGGCCGACGTTGCAGACAAGCAGGCTGAAGCGGAACGGCTCGCGGTGGAGTACGTCGTCGCGCAGGAGGCGCTGGAGGAGGCCGTCGACCGCGCGGTCACGCTTCAGCAACAAGCCGATGCGGAGTCGGCGAGTGCCGCGAAATCGGCGGATAAGTTGGGGCGCTTGGCCGCCCAGCAGTACCGCGCCGGCGGCGACGACACATCGCTGGAACTGTTCTTCTCCACCTCGGCAGCCGGCGCCGACGACCTCCTTGCTCGTCTGGGCACCATGGATAGGCTCCTCGACGCGAACCGCGATGTCTACGCCGCGGCAATCAGCGCGCGCGACAACGCCCAAAACCTCTCTAACCAGGCGGAGGTCGCGCGGGCCGAACGCGATCGCCTGCAGCGAGAAGCCGAAGCGATGATGTGGAAAGCGCGCGATGCTGCGCAGGCTGCAGAGATTGCGCTCGATGCGCAGAACGAGAACCTCGATGTATTACAGGGGCAGCTCGCCGCGCTGAGAGACACGACCTCGAGGACGGTCCTGGATTATCGCGCGGGCGTCGAGGCGCGGCGGCAGGAACGGGAAGCGCGCCTCAAGCGGGAACGCGAAGAGGCCGCGCGCAGGGCGAGGGAGGAAGAGGAGCGCCGCCGTAAGGCCGCGGAAGAGGGTGCACCGGGAGCGGGGGGCGGCGGGAACACTCCCGTCGGCGATGTGCAGCCATCCGGGTGGGTGCGCCCCACCTACGGGGCTGTCAGCAGCGCCTTCGGCGCACGCAGCACGATCTGCGCCAACGGATACTGCATATCCAGTGGACACCGCGGCACCGATATGTATGCGGGTTGCGGCGCGCCGATTTTCGCCGCTGCCGCGGGGCGCGTGGTGTTCGCTGGCTTCAGCGGCGCGTGGGGAAACTTCATCAAGGTCGACCACGGCGACGGCATCATGAGCGGCTATGCCCACATCAAGCCCGGTGGCTACAACGTCCGCTACGGCGAGCGGGTGCAAGCTGGCCAGACGATAGCCTATGCCGGCAACACGGGAGCGTCTACGGGATGTCACGTCCATTTCGAGATCTACCGCAACGGCACCCGCATCGACCCCGCGCCGTTTCTCCGTGCTCGCGGCGTCTACCTCTGACGCGGGAACGAGGGCGCGCTCCGCGCAGTGTGTGCGATGACCCCGCCCGTGGGTATCCTTCTCTCGGTGTCGAGGGTCCGTCACTCGTCTTTCCCGCTCCGATGAGGCACACGCATCCCACGCGGGAGTGAGCGCGCCAGGACTCGCCCGCCCGGACCGGGTTCCGCTACTGCGCGGCCGGTCGGCGAGTTGTGACGAACGATCAACGGAGGATGACCGCGATGGGGCAGTCCGAGTTCACACGCCACGAAGAGGTGTCCGCGCGCCTCAAGGCCAGATCGGAGGACGTGTTCGCGTTTCTCGACGATCATCACTCTCTTGCCGCCCACATGGGTGCGGGTAGCTCGCCGATGATGGGCGGGGGCAGCATGACCCTGGACCTCGACGCAGGCGGGGGTCGGGAGGTGGGCTCGCACATTCGGATGTCGGGGTCCGCGTTCGGGTTTCGGATCGATGTCGACGAGGTCGTGACGCAAAGGGATCCGCCGCACGCGAAGAGTTGGCGAACCGTCGATGCTCGCCTCGTGGTGATCGGCGACTACTCCATGGGATTCGTCACGACCTCAGCCGCTGCGGAGTCTCTGCTCACGGTCTGGATCGACTATGCGCTGCCCCGGCGCAACAAATGGTTGGGGATCCTCGGGGGGCGTCTCTATGCCCGGTGGTGCGTCCGACAGATGCGCGACGCAGCGTCAGCGCGCTTCAGTGCCTCAAGATGAGCTCTCCCCAGCGCGCGGTAGCCCGCGGGGGCTAGGTGTTCGCGGGCCGCGGACGGGGGGCGCCCATCTCAGCCTCGCAGGTCGGGCGCAGTCCGCGTGGTCCTCGCATCACCGCCCAGCACACGTCGCCCCGCCAGCGCGCCGGCAACGGCGAGCGTCAGCAGCGCGAGCGCCGCGGCGGAAGGAGCCCCCACGCCCGGCCACCCCTCAGGGGGACACGCGATCAGGAAGCATGCGAGCCAGAGCAACGCGAAGAGGGCACCCGTGCCGATCAGGACCGCGCCGCCGAACCTTCGGGCGCGGACGCGCCCCGTCGCCGGCACGCGAAGCGCGGCCGGGAGCGAGGCGATCAGGCTGAAGGCGATCAGACCGAGGACGGCCACGTAGACCAGGAACAGCCGCCCCAGGTGCAGGGCGAACGCATACACGAGATACGCGTAGAGGAGATAGAACTGCGCGCCGACCCAGACCTGCACGGCTCGGACCGATCCTGCCCGAGCACCGGCGCATCTACCGCCGCATCGACATCCACCGTCTCGCCGGCCTTAACCCATGAGCATCGAAAGCCGAAAGACGAGCACGGGAAAGACCTACTACCTCGCTCGAGTGAAGTCCGGGCGGCAACTCGTCGCTTCGAAGTCCTTCAGCACAAAGCGAGAGGCCGAGGCATGGGAGCGGGATCAGAGGCATCGCCTCCAAACTGGACGTCCGCTGCCCCCTAAACGCTCGTTCACTCTCGGGGAACTCGTCCAGATGTTCCTCGATGCCCGCGCATCCGGCAATCCGCACACCGTCGATACCGACCGCCACAACATCTCAGCGCTCCCGAAGCCTCTGCTGAATCGGCCTCTCGCCTCGATCCAGGCGGACGATATTCGCGAACACCTGCGTAGACAGCTCCACCACAAACGCCCCTCGACCGTCGCGCGAGAGAAGACCACACTCAGCGCACTCTTCACGTATGCCGCCGAGCAGGGCCTCCTCCATCAGCCGCACCCCGTGCAGACGATGAAGAAGCTTCCCGAACTGGGCGCGATCGCTCAACGGGCGATCAGTCCGAAGGACGTACCCTCCCCCGCTCGCCTTATGGCCGCTCTCGCGTCCGTGCGAGAGAAGCGCCCGGACATCGCTGACGTCCTCGAGTTCATGTCACTGACCGGCATTCGCTGGGGTGAGGCGCGTGCGCTCCGCAGCGCGTCCCTCGTCGAGGTTCCGCTGCCGCAACTCGTCGTCGAGCGGTCGCACTCCGACCGCTACGCCGAGAAGGATCCCAAATCTTGGCGAGGAAGCCGAGCGCTACCCCTCTCGCCGCGGGCACTTGAGATCTTCACGTTGCACGCGGCATCCAAGCAGCCCGAGGACTACGTGTTCACAAACCAGCACGGCCGACAACTCTCAGTCGGCGTTGTGCGGAAGTTTCCGCTCGGCTTCGAGCGGCACGCGCTCCGGCATTTCGCTGCCTCCACGTGGCTGCGCCTGGGAACGCCCGTCAACGAGGTGGCGGAGTACCTGGGCGACGACCCGCGCACTGTGCTCGCGGTCTACGCGCACATCCTGGGCGAAGGACAGCGCCGTGCACATGCGGCCAGACTCGCCCACGCGGAGGCCCGAGAGCAGTCGGGGGACACCTGGGGGACACCTGGCACGATGACTGAGCGCCACATAGCGCAAACGCCCCTTTAGCGACAAAGTGAAAAGCTCCGGATAACCGGGGCTTTTGTGGCGGAGACGGAGGGATTTGAACCCTCGGTTCCCGTAAGGGAACTCCACCTTAGCAGGGTGGTGCACTAGGCCTGACTATGCGACGTCTCCAGGCATCCGGCCGAAAACGGCGCAGATGCACCCGGCAATCATAACCGGTCCGGGCCACCGCATCGCACCGCATCGCACCGCATCCGCCGCCCGGCTACCCCACCGGCATCCCGATGTAAACCCTCTCCGCTGCGCCCCGCGACGCACGTACGGTGACGCCATGATCGACACCTTCCTCCCCCGCCACGCGATCGTCACGGCATCCGACTCGGGGATCGGCGCCGCCACCGCCATCGCGCTCGCCCATGCCGGGATCGAGGTCGGCATCACGTGGCACAGCGATGAGGAGGGGGCGCAGCGCACGGCGGACGCGGTGCGCGCGGCGGGCTCCCGCGCCGTCGTCGCGCATTTCGACGCGACCTACCTGCGCGCGGTGCCCGCGACGATCGACGCACTCGCCGACGAACTCGGCGGGGTCGACGTGTTCGTCAACAACGCCGGCGGCGGGGGCGGCATCCCGTTCCTCGACCTGTCGCTCGACGACTGGCGGCAGACGGTCGCCCTCAACCTCGACGGCGCCTTCGCCGGCATGCAGGCGGCCGCCCGGCGGATGGTCGCGGCCGGCCACGGGGGACGGATCATCGCGATCACGAGCGTGCACGAGCACCAGCCGCGCGTCGGGTCGGCGCACTACGTCGCCGCGAAGCACGGGCTCGGCGGTCTCGTGAAGACGATGGCGCAGGAGCTCGGCGCGCACGGGATCACCGTCAACGCCGTCGCCCCCGGCGAGATCGCGACGCCGCTGAACGACATGGAGTCGGAGGATGCCGCGCGGACCCACCGCCCCGGCATCCCGATCCCGCGCCCCGGCACGCCCGAGGAGATCGGGGCGGTCGTCGCGTTCCTCGCGTCCCCGGCGGCGGGGTACGTCACCGGCGCCAGCTGGCCGGTCGACGGCGGGATGCTGACCATGGGGCCGCAGGCCGGCTCGCACCTCGAATCCGACGCCTGGCGCCAGGGCTGAGCCCCGGCCGCGTGCGCGTCGCGCTACTGCTCCGCGCGGGTGCAGGTGACCTGCTTCGCGGTCTGTCCCGTGACGGAGCTGGGCAGCTCGACCGGGGCATCCGTGCTCGGCGTCTGCGTGCCATCCGGCGTCGCGCTCGGATCCGGCGTCACGGCCGGATCGGGAGTCGCGGTCGGGGATTCGATGGTGCCGTCGCCGTCGGCCTCGCCCACGACCTCGACTCCGTTGCCCCCGCTCACCTCGCCGGTCAGCTTCAGCGGCCTGTTCTCCGCGATGGCCTGGAACAGCACGTCCGCGGCCCAGGTCACCGGCTGCACGCGCGCGCCGCCGGTGGCGTACTCGGTGGGGTACTGCACGAAGACGATGTCCTCGTACGCGACGTCTTTGACGGCCATCGCGATCTGCACCATGCGGGTCGCGTTCGCCAGCGACGAGCTCAGCACGAGCTGGCCGTTGTTGACCTGCTGCAGCGCCGTGGTCGCCAGGCCGAAGAGGGCCTGCGGGTTCGCGAGGACCGCGTCCGACTTCAGCTTCCGCACGAGGGAGCCCATGAACTGCTGCTGGTTCGAGATGCGGCCGAGGTCGGAGCCGTCGCCGATGCCGTGCCGGATGCGGAGGAACTGCAGGGCATCGGCGCCGACGAGCGTGTGCTCGCCCTTGGCCAGGTCGAGCCCGGTATGGATGTCCTTGATGTCGTCGGAGAGGCAGACGTCGACGCCGCCGATCGCGTCGGACATGTTGATCACGCCGGTCCAGCGGATGGATGCCGCGAACTGGATGTCGACGCCGGTCAGCTCCTCGATCGTGAGCACGCTGCACTGCAGGCCGCCGTACATGTACGACGAGTTGAGCATCTGCGCGCTCATGGCGGGGTAGCTGCCACCGTCCTCGTTCGGGCACGAGGGGATCGGGATGACCATGTCGCGGGGGAACGAGACCACGGTCACGCGCCGCGGCGAGTCGCTGATGTTCAGCAGCATGGTCACGTCGTTGCGCTCACCGCCGTCGTCGTCCGCGCACCGCGGGAAGAGCGCGAGGTCCTGACCCTCGCACGAGTCGGTGCCGACGACGAGCAGGTTGACTCCGCCCTCGATCTCGCCGATGCTCGGCGGCAGTTCGGTCTCGTCGTCGCCGATCGAGACACCGCTGTCCTCGAGGGCGCGCGCTGCGTCCCACACCGCGAAGGCGCCCACCGTGCCGATGCTGATCGCCAGCACCGCGACGACGGCGCCGAGGATCTGCAGGACCTGCCCGAACGGGTGGGGGGAGGACAGGATGCCGTGCCGGGCGACGGGGTGCCGGCGGTGGCGGGACGCCTTGGCGGCGGAGGTGGGCTCGCTCACGGACGTCCTTTCGAAACTGCGGAGGGTGTGGGATTCGAACCCACGGGACATTGCTGCCCACCGGTTTTCAAGACCGGATCCTTCGGCCTCTCGGACAACCCTCCCGGCGGACGCCAACGGCATCCGACGAACAGGCGTCGAGTCTAGTGGACGGGTTCGCTCCCCATTTTCGCCGGAACGGCTGTGGACGGGCTGAGTAGCGGGATCAGAGCTTGCGGAGCACGTCGGCGACGCCGCCGTGCTGCACCGACCGGGTCGTCTCGGATGCCTCGCGGCGGACGTCCTCCGGCCCCTGCGCCATCGCGATGGCCCGACCCCCGTGCTCACGCGCCCAGCGGAACATCCCGACGTCGTTGCGGCCGTCACCCATGACGAGCACGTGCGGCGGATCGACCTCCAGCCACACCCGCACCTTCTCCAGCGCCGTGGACTTGTCCACGCCCTGCGGGGCGATGTCGAGCCACGCCGACCAGCCGACCGCATACGAGACCTTGTTGAGCCCGATGCGGGCGACGAGGTCGACGAAGTCCTCGTCGGTGTCCTCCGGGGAGACGACGACGACACGGCACACGGGGGACGCGGAGAGCTCCTCGAACGGCACGCGGCGGGCGTTCTGCAGGTTCCAATCGTCGAGCTGCTCGGTGTACAGGCGCCGCCCGTCGGGCAGCTCGACCATGTACCGGGCCTCCGGCAGGTGCTCGCGCAGGAGGTGGAGGACCTCGGCGGGGTCGAACGTCTCGACGTGGAACCGCTCGTAGCGCACCTCGTCGGCGAAGTCGCCGGCGATGCGCTTCATGATCACGGCGCCGTTGGAGCAGACGACGTACTCCGGCTGCATCTCCAGAATGCGCAGGATGCCGCGGGTCCCCTCCCACGAACGGCCCGTCGCGAGCATGACCTCGTGGCCGGCGCGGTGGGCGTGCGCGACGGCCGCGACCACCCCCGGGCTCAGGGTCTCATCCTCCAGGAGGACCGTCCCGTCGACGTCGAGGGCGATGAGGAGGCGCTCGGTGGGGACATCCGGGTTCTCGGTGTCCTCGGCGATCTCCTCGACGAGCTCCGCAGCCTTCGTCGGCCGGACGACCCTGACCGACCCGGTCGGCGGGAGGTGCGCTTCGCTCACGCGACCGGCTCCGCGACTTCCAAGCCGCCGAGGTAGGGTCGCAGCGCCTCCGGGATCCACACCGACCCGTCGGCGCGCTGGTGGGTCTCCAGCAGCGCGACGATCCAGCGAGTCGTCGCGAGCGTCCCGTTCAGCGTCGCGACGTGCGCCGTCTTTCCGACGCCGCCGCCTTCGACGGGCGGGCGGTGCCGGATGTCGAGCCGGCGGGCCTGGAAGGTCGTGCAGTTCGAGGTGCTGGTGAGCTCGCGGTAGGCACCCTGCGTGGGCACCCACGCCTCCACGTCGTACTTGCGGGCGGCGGAGGATCCGAGGTCACCGGCGGCGACGTCGATGACGCGGTAGCTGAGGCCCAGGTCCTGCAGCATCCGCTCCTGCATCTCCACGAGACGCAGGTGCTCGGCTTCAGCATCCTCCGGGGTCGTGTAGACGAACATCTCCAGCTTGTTGAACTGGTGCAGGCGGATGATGCCGCGGGTGTCCTTGCCGCCTGAGCCGGCCTCCCGCCGGTAGCACGTGGACCACCCGGCGTAGCGCTTCGCGCCGTCGCTGAGGTCGAGGATCTCGTCCATGTGGAACCCGGCGAGGGGCACCTCACTCGTACCCACGAGGTAGAGGTCGTCGTCGTCGAGCCGGTAGACCTCGTCGGCGTGCTGCCCGAGGAACCCGGTGCCGCGCATGACCTCGGCGCGCACGAGCGTCGGCGGGATGACCGGGATGAACCCGGCGGCGAGCGCCCGGTCGAGCCCCATGTTCATGATGGCCAGTTCGAGACGCGCACCGATGCCGGTGAGGAAGGTGAACCGGGCGCCGGAGACCTTCGCGCCGCGCTCCATGTCGATCGCGCCGAGCAGCTCGCCCAGGGCCAGGTGATCGCGCGGCTCGAAGTCGAACGTCGCGGGATGCCCATGCGTGCGGAGGGTGACGAAGTCGTCCTCCCCGCCGGCGGGGACGCCGTCCAGGACGATGTTCTCGATCTTCGCGAGAGCCTCGTCGGCGGCCAGCTCCGCCGCGGTGACCGCCTGCTGAGCCTGCTTGACCCGGTCGCTGAGCTCCTTCGCCTCGGCGACGAGCGCGGGCTTGTCCTCCTTGGCGGCCTTCGCGACGGTCTTCCCGTGCGCGTTCTGCGCGGCGCGGAGCTCTTCGAACGCCGTCAGCGCCGCGCGGCGCTCCCGGTCGGCGACGAGGGCGGCATCCACCGTGTCGGCCGACTCCCCGCGTGCTTCCTGCGAGCGCTTCACGAGCTCCGGGTCGTCGCGGAGGAGGGCGAGATCGATCATCCGCCAAGTCTAGCCAGCGGGTGGCGGCTCCTCCCCAGCCTGCGGGTCCTAGTCTGTTCCCATGGGGCCTCTCTCTGACGACGACCGCGGTGCCGACGCTCCCGACCCCGTCGAGGCCGCCGCGCCCGACGACACCATCCGCGAACCGGAGGACGTCGCACCCGACACCACCGACGGTGAGGGCGGCGAGGCCCGCCGCGTGGATGCCGCGGGCCACACGGCACCGATCTCCGAGGGCGGGCGGCGGCCGAACCCGAAGGCCGCGCTCGTGTACAACCCGATCAAGGTCGACGCGGACGAGCTGCGCGCCTCCGTCACGCGGCTGGCCGCCGAGGCCGGGTGGGTCGAGCCCCTCTTCTACGAGACCACCGTGGACGACCTGGGCGACGACGTGACCCGACAGGCGCTCGCCGAAGAGGTGGATGCCGTCCTCGTGGCCGGCGGCGACGGCACCGTGCGCGCCGTCTCGGAGGCGATGACCGGGTCGGGGGTCCCGCTCACGATCGTGCCGAGCGGGACCGGCAACCTGCTGGCCCGGAACCTCCGGCTGCCGCTGGACGACGCGGAGACGATGATCCGGGCGACCTTCGACGGCGAGACGCTGCCGATCGACGTGGGCTTCGCGAAGATCACCCGCACGAACGCCGGCACGGAGGAACGCGCGTTCGTCGTCATGGGCGGTATCGGGCTGGACGCCGCCATGATCGCCAACACCAACGGCGACCTGAAGAAGAAGGTCGGCTGGGTCGCCTACGTCGACGGCGCCGCCCGCTCGCTCGTCGGGGCGAAGCCGTTCCCCGTGATGTACCAGCTGCCTGGGCACCGCATGCACCGCGCGAACGTGCAGAGCGTACTGATCGCCAACTGCGGTTCCCTGCCGGCCGGGCTCGAGCTCATCCCCGAGGCATCCGTCACGGACGGTCAGCTCGATGTCGTCGTCGTGCAGCCGAAGGGCCCGTTCGGCTGGCTGCTCGTCTGGCGCCGCGTCGCCTGGGACAACAGCGTGCTGCGACGCTTCCGGGCGGGCCGCAAGTTCCTCGCCCTGACCACGGAGGACAACGCCGTCCGCTACACCCGCGGCGTCGGCATCGACATCGCGACACCGTCGGCACAGCCCGTGCAGCTGGACGGTGACGAGTTCGGCGAGGGCACGCATCTGCACTGCCGCGTGGAGACCGGCGGGCTGCTGGTCACCGTGCCGCGCGGGCATTCGGTCACGGCGGTCTGATCTCCGGGACGCCAGGCTTTCGACGCGACGCCGGACTCGGGCGGCCGGATGCGCCGTCACGCCGCCTCCTCGGCCTCGATGAGGGCAGGATGGACGGATGACGTCGCCCTCGATCGTCTGGTTCCGCGACGACCTGCGGCTCGCCGACAACCCGGCGCTGCGCGCGGCCGTCGACCGGGGCGCGCCGATCATCGCCCTGTTCGTGCTGGATGAGGAGTCCCCCGGCATCCGCCCACTCGGTGGCGCCGCCCGCTGGTGGCTGCACCACTCGCTGGCCTCGCTCGCCGAGCGACTGCGGGAGAAGGGCGGGCGCCTCGTGCTGCGACGGGGACCCGCGGCACGCACCGTGCGCGACGTGGTGCAGGATGCCGCCGCCGGCGCCGTGTTCTGGAACCGGCGCTACGGGCTCCCCGAGCGGGAGATCGACGCCGACCTGAAGTCGTCGCTGCGCGCCGACGGCGTCGAGGTCGCCTCGTTCGCGGCCGGTCTCCTGTTCGAGCCGTGGACCGTGACGACCGGCGCCGGCACCCACTTCTCCGTCTTCACCCCGTTCTGGCGCGCATGCCAGCAGCAGCCGGGGCCGCGGGGGCCGCTGCCGGAACCGCGGACGATCGCCCGGTTCGAGGGAGACGTGCCGTCGGACGATCTGTCGGACTGGGCCCTGCTGCCGACCGCGCCGGACTGGGCCGGGGGCCTGCGCGAGGCGTGGGAGCCGGGTGAGCCGGCCGCCCGCCGCCGGCTGCGGGAGTTCCTCGCCGAGGACGTGGGCGACTATGACCGGGCGCGCGACGAACCCGCCGCAGGGGCGACCTCGCTGCTGTCGCCACGGCTGCGGTGGGGCGAGCTCGGTCCGCACACGGTGTGGCATGCGGCGGCCGAGGCCGGCGGCGGCGGGCGCTTCCTCACCGAGCTGGGCTGGCGGGAGTTCGCCTGGCACACCCTGTTCCACGCCCCCGACCTGGCGACGACGAACCTCCGGCGGGAGTTCGATGCGTTCCCGTGGCCGCCGCTGCGACCGGACCTGCTCGAGGCGTGGGAGCGCGGCGGCACCGGCTACCGTCTCGTCGACGCCGGGATGCGGGAACTCTGGGCGACGGGGCACATGCACAACCGGGTGCGCATGGTCACGGCATCCTTCCTGGTGAAGAACCTGCTGATCGACTGGCGGCTCGGGGAGCAGTGGTTCTGGGACACCCTGGTCGACGCGGATGCTGCGAGCAACCCGTTCAACTGGCAGTGGGTCGCAGGGTCCGGCGCCGACGCCGCGCCGTACTTCCGGGTGTTCAACCCCGAGCTGCAGGCGACCAAGTTCGACGCCGACGGGCGGTACGTCGCGCGGTGGGCGCCGGAGTACGGCGCGGGCAGCGCTCTCCGGCCGGAGCCCGTGGTCGACCTCAAGGAGTCGCGGGGTGCGGCGCTGGCCGCTTATGAGGCGGTCCGCCGCGGAGGCTGAGGCAACGCCAGGGGTGGCCTGGAATACGGGGCGGGACTCCCGGAGTTGTCATGGGGGATGACTCCTGCGCTCTCCGTCCTTGACCTCGTCCCCGTCCGCACCGGCCAGACCAGCGCGCAGGCGGTGACGGCATCCCTCTCGCTCGTGCAGCGCGCCGAGGAGCTCGGCTACCGCCGCTACTGGTTCGCCGAGCACCACAACATGCCCGCCGTCGCCTCGACGACGCCGCCGGTGCTGATCGCCGCCGCGGCGGCGCGGACCTCCACGATCCGGGTGGGATCGGGCGGCGTCATGCTGCCGAACCACTCGCCGCTCGTGGTGTCCGAGCAGTTCGCGGCGCTCGAGGCCATCGCGCCGGGACGCATCGACCTCGGCATCGGGCGCGCCCCGGGCAGCGACCCGGTCATCACGCAGCTGCTGCGGATGAGCGGCACCACGAGCGACGTCGAGCGGTTCCCCGAACACGTCCGCGACATCGTCGGGCTGGTCTCCGGCGACGGCGCGACGCTGCGCTTCACCTCCGGCGGCACGTACGACGTGCACGCCACCCCCGCCGCCACGACGACGCCCGAGGTGTGGCTGCTCGGCTCGAGCGACTATTCGGCGCAGCTCGCCGCGGCGCAAGGCCTCCCGTACGTCTTCGCCAACCACTTCTCCGGCGAGGGCCTCGAGCGCGCGCTCGATCTGTACCGCTCGCAGTTCCAGCCGTCGGCGACCCTGGACGCCCCGCGCACGTTCCTCACCGCGAACGTCGTCGCTGCGGCGACGGCCGCGGAGGCGGAGGAGCGGATGCTGCCGCAGGCGCGCATGATGGCCCGGCTCCGCGGGAACCGGCCGCTCGTCGCGC
This sequence comes from Microbacterium sp. UNCCL10, assembly GCF_000746195.1. NCBI lineage: Bacteria > Bacillati > Actinomycetota > Actinomycetes > Micrococcales > Microbacteriaceae > Microbacterium > Microbacterium sp. UNCCL10. Next base: position 44,861 of record NZ_JQKT01000008.1, read on the forward strand.
TCGAGACCGTCGAGCAGGCCGCCGCCGCGGAGGCCGCGGACGGGCTCGCCGCGCCGGTGCTCGAAGCGCTCCGCCGCCGGTGGTTCGTCGGGACCGGGCCGGACGTGCGCACGGCGCTGGCGGAGTTCGCCGCCCGCTGGGGCGTCGACGAGGTCATGATCTCGCCGGTCGCCGGCGCGTACGACGCGGAGCCGATGGAGTCGGCCGCGGGCCGCATCCAGACCCTCGAGGCCGTCGCCGGCTGACGCGGGTGCGCCCTGCGCGGGCGTGACGACCCGGGGAGTCGGTGACCCCGGGGGACGTGACGCTCCGGGGAGATGTGACGCCCGGGGCACGTAACGCCCCGCGGGGATGTGACGCCTGGGGAGGACATAACGCCCCGGGAGGTGGCATCCCAAGGTTTTCATCCTCCTGGCGGGACATCTCCTCCGCATCCGCGGGACATCGCCCCCAGGATGTGACGCCCCGGGAGGAGATGACGCCTCGGGAGGTGGAATCCCGGGAATGCGTCCTCCTGAAGCGACATCTCCTCCGGAGCCCGGGCGCGGGCGGGACGCGGGCGCCGAGGCGGAGGCGGAAGCCACGCCCCCACGCGTCGTGACGGATGCCGGGGCCGCGCGGCAGTTCGTCCGCGCCGAGCTGCGGGTGCCTCGGGCCATGACCCACACTTTGGCGCGACCGAGGCCCCGCGGCGCAATTCATCCGCGCCGAAAGGCGGGTGCAGTGCGCCGCGACCCGCACTTTGGCGCGGGTGAACGAGACGCGACCCCGCGGCTACGCGTCGGGCTCGCCGGAGATGAGCCCACGCAGCCAGTCTCGCGCCTCGACGAACACGTCGTCGGAATAGCGCTCCGGGTAGTGCACGATCGCGCGGTCGGCGCGCGGGTACGACCCGAGGAAGATCACCTTCGGCGAGAAGCGGCGCAGGCCCAGGAGGGCGTCGGCCATCCGCTCGTCCTCGATGTGCCCGTCGGCGTCGATCACGAAGCGATACCGGCCCAGCTCGTCGCCGATCGGCCGCGAAGCCAGGAGCGAGAGGTTGATCCCACGGGTCGCGAACTGCTCGAGCAGCTCGAGCAGCGCGCCGGGGTACTCCTCGGGCAGCTCGACGATGAGCGACGTCTTGTCGGCGCCGGTCGGCGCGGGCGCCGCGACCGTGCGGCTCACGAGCACGAACCGCGTCACGGCATTGACGTTGTCGCCGATGCCCTCGGCCAGCAGCTCCAGGTCGTAGTGCTCCAGGATGCCGGGAGGCGCGATCGCCGCCTGCGCGTCGCTCACGCCGTCGATGATGCCCACGGCGGATGCCACATTGCTGGCCGCCGGGATGTGCGCGTGCTCGGGGAGCTTCTCACTGAGCCATTGCAGGCACTGGGCGTAGGCGACGGGGTGCGCCGCGATGAGCGTGACGTCCTCCAGCCGCACGCCGGGCCGTGCGACGAGGACGAAGTTCACCGGAACGAGGTACTCCCCCACGATCCGCAGGCCCGGCATCGTGGCCAGGGCGTCCTGCGCCGTGGAGACCCCGCCGTCGACGGAGTTCTCGATCGCGATCATCGCGGCATCCGAGCGTCCCTCGACGACGTCGGCGAGCGCCTCGCCGACGTTGCGCACCGGCCGCCAGATCTGCTCGCGCGCCTCGGGCACCTGCGCGAGGGCGGACTCCGTGAACGTTCCCGCGGGACCCAAGTAGCTGTACGTGCGACGGACAGGCGCTTCGGGATCGATGCTCACGGTCCACAAGCCTAGTGCGGGGTGCCTTCCCCTCCTCCGCGGTGTCAGACTGGGGCAATGAGCCGCGCAGGACAGCCAGCCGAAGCATCCGATCTCATCGACATCGACGAACTGATCAACGCCTACTACGACCGCAAACCCGACGCCTCCGTGCCGGAGCAGCGCGTCGCGTTCGGCACGAGCGGTCACCGCGGCTCGTCGCTGTCGACGAGCTTCAACGAGGACCACATCCTCGCCACGACGCAGGCGATCGTCGACTACCGCGCCGCGCATGGGATCACCGGTCCCCTCTTCCTCGGCCGTGACACGCACGGGCTGTCCCGGCCCGCTGAACGGACGGCCGTCGAGGTCCTCGTCGGCAACGGCGTGGACGTGCGGGTGGACTCCCGCGACTCGTGGGTGCCGACGCCGGCGCTCAGCCACGCCATCCTCACCTACAACCGCGGCAAGGCGGGCGATGACGCGAGCCGCGCCGACGGCATCGTCGTCACCCCGTCGCACAACCCGCCGCGTGACGGCGGCTTCAAGTACAACCCGCCGCACGGCGGCCCCGCCGACACCGACGCGACCGGCTGGATCGCCGACCGCGCGAACGCGCTCGTCGCCGCCGGCCTGGAGGGCGTCACCCGCACGCGCTTCGCCGACATCGACCTCGCGACCGTCGGCACGTACGACTTCCGCGACGGCTACGTGCGCGACCTCGGCAGCATCATCGACGTGGATGCCATCGCCCGCGCGGGCGTCCGCATCGGCGCCGACCCGCTCGGCGGCGCCTCCGTGGAGTACTGGGCCCTCATCGCCGAGGTCTACGGCCTCGACCTCACCGTCGTGAACCCCGAAGTCGACCCGACGTGGCGCTTCATGACCCTCGACTGGGACGAGAAGATCCGCATGGATCCGTCGTCGCCGTCGGCGATGGCATCCCTCGTCTCGCGCCGCGACGAGTACGACATCCTCACCGGCAACGACGCGGATGCCGACCGGCACGGCATCGTCACCCCCGACGCGGGTCTCATGAACCCCAACCACTACCTCGCGGTCGCGATCGACTACCTGTACCGCCACCGCGGCGGGTGGCCGTCGGATGCCGCGATCGGCAAGACCCTCGTCTCCTCGATGATCATCGACCGCGTCGCCGAATCGCTCGGACGGACGCTGCTGGAGGTGCCGGTCGGGTTCAAGTGGTTCGTGCCCGGCCTGCTCGACGGGTCGGTCGCCTTCGGCGGCGAGGAGTCGGCGGGCGCCTCGTTCCTGCGCAAGGACGGCACCGTCTGGACGACCGACAAGGACGGCATCCTGCTGTGCCTGCTCGCGGCGGAGATCCTGGCCGTGACGGGCAAGACGCCGTCGCAGCGGTACGCGGAGCTCGAGGCGGAGTTCGGCGCGTCGGCGTACCAGCGGGTGGATGCCCCGGCGACGCCCGCGCAGAAGGCGACGCTCGGCAAGCTCGCGCCGGAGGCTGTGACCGCGACGGAGCTCGCCGGTGAGCCGATCACTGCGAAGCTCTCGCACGCGCCGGGCAACGGCGCCGCGATCGGCGGGCTCAAGGTGCAGACCGAGCACGCCTGGTTCGCGGCGCGCCCGTCGGGCACCGAGGACGTGTACAAGCTGTACGCCGAGAGCCTCAAGGGCCCCGAGCACCTCGCCGCCGTGCAGGAAGAGGCCCGCGCCGTCGTCTCGGCCGCCCTCGGCGGCTGATCGCGGCCCCGCTCAGAGTGGATGGGATCGAATCGGTGGCGCTTGGCGTCGCCTCGCGGGGTCCGAGGCGGCACGAAGTGACCCCGAACCCGGCGCCCCGGACCGCGCCGACCAGATTGGGGTCGGGTGCGGTCGCCTCGCGGGGTTCGAGGCGGCACGAAGTGACCCCGAACCGGGCGGCCCGGACCGCGCCGACCAGATTGGGGTCGAGTGTGGTCGCCTCGAGGCGCCGCAGGCGGCACGAAGTGACCCCGAACCCGACGACCGGAGGTCAGAGCCGCGCGGCCAGGGCGGCGCCGGCGGCGCGGAGCCATTGGGCCGGGTCGGTCATCGCTGCGGCGGGACTGCCCGCCAGGTCGGTGAGCGAGAGGGATGCCGCGAAGGCGGCGACGTCGGCATCCGGCGCGATGCGCCCCGCGACGAGTGCGACCGGCAACCCCGCCTCGGCGGCGAGGCCGGCGACGAAGGACGGGACCTTGCCCGCGGCGGACTGCCCGTCGTAGGCGCCCTCCCCCGTGACGACGAGGTCGGCGCCGCGCACGGCGTCCGCGAGGCCGATAAGGTCGGCGACCTCGGCCGCGCCGGGCCGGAGCTGTGCGCCCCACGCACGCAGCGCGAAGCCGGTGCCGCCCGCCGCGCCGGCCCCCGGTGTCGCCGCGTCGGCGTCGACCAGCGCCGCGAGTCGGGCGAGGCCGGATTCGGCGCGGGCGACGCCGACGGCATCCAGGCCCTTCTGCGGGCCGAAGACGGCGGCCGCACCGGCCGGGCCGAGCAGCGGGTTCGTCACGTCGCTCAGCACGACCACGCCACCCTCAGGCAGGGGACGGAGCCCCGACAGGTCGACTGACGCGACGTCGGCGAGCCCCCGCGCACCCGGCGCGATCGCTGCACCCGACGCGTCACGCAGTCGCGCGCCGAGCGCCGACAGGAGCCCGGCCCCGCCGTCGGTGGACGCGCTGGACCCGATCCCGAGGACGAGCCGTGACACCCCGGCATCCAGCGCGGCGACGACAGCCTGACCGAAGCCGAAGGTGTCGGCATCCCAGGGCCGACGCTCCTCGCCGAGCAGCTCGATCCCGCTCGTGGAGGCCAGCTCGACGACACCCGTGCCGTCCGGCAGGCGCAGCCACGATGACTCCACGGGCCGCCCCGCCGGTCCGCGCACCGTCACCGGAACGCGCTCGGCGCCGTCCACGGCCGCCGCGAACGCCGCCACCGTGCCCTCGCCGCCGTCGGCCATGGGCCGCAGCACGACGTCCACCGCAGCATCCGCCCCGACCGCCGCCTCGAAGCCGGCGGCGACCGCTGCCGCGGCATCGGCCGCGGTGATCGATCCCTTGAAGCTGTCGAGTGCGACGACGACGTGCGTCACAGAACCCACGCCCGGCTCACGCGCGCGACGGCGTGCTGTCGCGCAGCAGCACCTCGAGGCGGAGCGCATCCGCATCCTGTGCCCACTCGTCGTCGACGGCCGCCCGGAACGCGGCGTAGCCGACCTCCTCGAGGGGCACGCGCACGGTCGTGAGGGCGGGCGTCACATCGCGCCCGGTGGGGATGTCGTCGAAGCCGCACAGGGCGATGTCGGCGCCGACCTCGCGGCCCGCCGCGCGCACCGCCGACAGGGCGCCGATCGCGACGACGTCGCTGATGCCGAAGACGACGGTGCCCGGCTCGATGCCGTCGGCGAGCGCCTGGTCCATGAGCTCGACGCCGGACTCGCGGGTGAACGCGCCGCGGTAGACGCGCGGCGCGGCGCCGCCGCCGGCCGTGAACCCGGCGGTGAAGCCGTCGAGGCGCACGTCGCTCGTCACGACGCCGTCGGCGGCGGCGAGCACGACGGCGTTCCGGTAGCCGCGGCCGGCCAGCGCCGCGCCGAGCGCCTCGGCGCCGCCCCGGTTGTCGATGACGACGTTGCGGACGTCGGGGATGCCGGCGCCGAGGGCGACGACGCGGCCCCCGGCCGCCGTGACGAGGTCGAGTTCGCGCGCGAGCTCCGGCGCCATCTCCCGCGACGTGCGGGATGCGGCGAGGATGACCCCGCGAGGACGCTGGCCGCGCAGGGCGCGGACGAGCCGCACCTCCCGCTCGGGGTCGCGCTCTGTGATCGAGATCGTGACGACGAGGCCCGCCTCCTCCGCGCCGCGGGCGACGCCGGACGCGAGCTCGCCGAAGTACGGGTCGGCGATGTCCGCCACGAGGAGCGCGATCGTCGCCGACGTGCCCCGCGCAGTGGCCTGCGCGGACAGGTTCGCGCTGTAGCCGAGCCGCTCGGCCGCGTCCTCGACACGCGCACGGTACGAGTCGGCGACCTTGCGGGTCGACCCGTTCAGCACGCGGGACGCGGTGGCCAGCGACACGCCCGCCTCCCGCGCGACGTCCTCGAGCGTCGTGGAGGTCGCGCGCAGGCGAGCGGGGGCGTCGGTCACGATCGTGATCCTATTCGGTCAGGTAGGGCGAGACCGCGACCTCGAACCCGGCGGCGGTGCGGCGCACGGCCTCCAGCGGCGCGGTCGCCCAGATGTCCTCGTTGAACAGCTCGACCTCGATGTCGCGGTCATAGCCGGATGCCATCACCGCGCGGGTCATGGGACCGAAGTCGATGACGCCGTCGCCCGGGTAGTGGCGGCCGAGCAGGACGTCCGCCGGCAGCGGCGTCTTCCAGTCGCACACCTGGTAGGTCGCGATGCGGCCTTCCCGGCCGGCGCGCTCGATGGATGCCAGGACGTCGGGGTCCCACCAGATGTGGAACGTGTCGACGGTCACGCCGACGACGGCCGGATCGAAGTCCGCGGCGATGTCCAGCGCCTGCCCGAGCGTCGAGACGACGCAGCGATCCGAGGCGTACATGGGATGCAGCGGCTCGATCGACAGCGTGACGCCGGCGGCGGCGGCATCCGGGGCAAGCTCCCCGATCGCGTCGCGCACCCGCTCGCGGGCGCCGATGAGGTCGCGAGACCCCTGCGGGAGCCCGCCGGCGACGATGACGAGCACGGCCGTGGAGCCCGCAGCGCCCGCGGCGGCGAGCGTCGCGGCCTCCTCGATCGCGACGCGGTTGTCCTCGATCGAGGCGCGGCGCGCGGGACCCTCGGGCATCGTGAAGAAGCCGGATCGGCAGTGCGTGGAGAAGCGCAGCCCGGAGTCGGTCAGCATCCGGGCGGCGGTGGCGAGTCCGACCTCCTGGACCGGCTCCCGCCAGAGCCCGATCGCCTGCACGCCGGCCTCCGCGGTCGCGCGCAGCGCGGTGGCGAGGTCGGCGTACTTCAGCGTGCCCTGGTTGATCGACAGGCGCGGGTCGGGGGTGCTCACGCGGAGACTCCGTTCAGGCTGAGGAGCGCGTGCCAGCGTTCGGCCGCGAGCTCGGGCTGCTCGAACGCCTTGGCCGCGTTCGCGAGCTCGACGATGCGTGACAGGTGCGGGAGGCTCCGTGCGGAGTGCAGGCCGCCGACCATCTGGAACGCGGCCTGGTGTCCGTTCAGCCAAGACAGGAACGCGACCCCGGTCTTGTAGTAGAACGTCGGCGCGGCGAAGACCTGGCGGCTGAGCTCCTCAGTGGGCGCCAGGATCTCGAGGTAGCGGTCGGGGTCGCCGGCATCCAGCGCCTGAATGGCCGCCGAGGCGACCGGCGTGAGCGCCGCGAACGCGCCCAGCAGGGCGTCGGAGTGCTGACGCGTCGCGGCCGGGTTCCGGGCCGGCTGGGCGGCGGCGGGCACGTCGGCGCCGCCGATGAGCCCGACGTAGTTGAAGTCGTCGCCCGTGAACATCCGGACACCCTCGGGCAGGCGCTCGCGCACCGACACCTCGGACTCGGCGTCGAGGAGGCTCATCTTCACGCCCGCGACCTTGTCCGCGCTCTCCTCGATGACCTCGAGCAGGACGCGCGAGGCGTCGCGCCAGTGGGTCGCGCCGAAATAGCCCTCCAGCTGCGGGTCGAACGCGGTGCCGAGCCAGTGCAGGACGACAGGCGTCGTCGCGGCGGCGAGCACCTCGCGGTAGACGCGCCGGTAGTCCTCGGCGGATGCTGCGACGCGGGCGAGGTGGCGGCTCGCCATGACGACGGGGCCGGCGCCCTGCTCCTCGGTGAAGTGCAGCTGCTCCTTGTAGGCGTCGCTGACCTCGTCGAGCGTGATGTGCTCGTCGTCGATGTGGTCGGTGTTGACTCCGACGACGACCGACCCGCCCTCCTCGCGCGCGACCTCCGCCGACCTCGCGATGAGCTCGCGGGTCGCGGCGGCGTCGAGCCCCATGTTGCGCTGCGCCGTGTCCATGGCGTCGGCGACGCCGAGGCCCCACGAGTACACGGCGCGGCGGAAGTCGAGCGTCGCGTCCCAGTCGATCTGCGCCGGCTGCCCCGGCGTGTTCTCGCCCCACGTGACGGGGACCACGTGCGCGGCGGCGTAGGCGACACGGCTGCGCAGCGGCTCGGTGGGCTTCGTGTAGCCCGACGACTCGACGAGCGGCGTGCGGTGCACGACGCCGTCGGCGCCGAGGAGGGTGAGGTCGGTCATGCGGATCAGTCCAGGGTCAGGGCGCGCAGCGCGACCTTGCGGCCCTCGCGGCTGGACTGCAGGCCGGCCTCGGCGAGGAGGACCCCGCGGGCGCCGGCGAGCAGGTCGAACGGGTAGTCGGTGCCGAGCACGTAGGAGGTGAGGAACTCCTCCCACTGCTGGCGGAAGCCGTTGAGGAAGATCTCGTTGGTCGGCACCTGCGCCCAGTCGGCGGCGTAGTCGTGGTCGTCGGCGAGGTCGGGGTTCCACACCGGCTTGGGGGTGGCGTTGCGGTGCTGGATCTTCGCGCCGAACAGGCCCACGACGGCCGAGCCGTGCGTGCCGTCGACGTGGAACTCGACGAGCTCGTCGCGGTTGACGCGGACGGTCCACGAGGAGTTGATCTGCGCGACGATGTCGCCCTCGAGCTCGAAGACGCCGTAGGCGGCGTCTTCGGCGGTCGCGGTGTAGTGCTCCCCGTTCTCGTCCCAGCGGTCGGCGATGTGCACCGCGGCCTGGGCGTAGACGGACTTCACGTCGCCGAAGAGGTTCTCCAGGACGTAGTTCCAGTGCGGGAACATGTCGACGATGATCCCGCCGCCGTCCTCGGTCCGGTAGTTCCAGCTGGGGCGCTGCGCGGGCTGCCAGTCGCCTTCGAACACCCAGTAGCCGAACTCGCCGCGCACCGAGAGGATGCGGCCGAAGAACCCGGAGTCGATGAGGCGCTTGAGCTTCTGCAGGCCCGGCAGGTAGAGCTTGTCGTGCACGACCCCGGTTTTCACCCCGGCGGCGGCGGCGAGCTTCGCGAGCTCCAGCGCCTCGTCGACCGACTCGGCCGTCGGCTTCTCGGTGTAGATCGTCTTGCCGGCGGCGATCGCCTTCCGCAGCGCCGTGGCACGCGCCTTCGTCACGAGGAAGTCGGCGTAGATCTCCCAGCGGGGGTCCGCGAGGGCGGCATCCAGGTCGGTCGTGTAGTCCTCGATGCCGTGCTTCGCGGCGAGTTCGGCGAGCTTCGCCTCGCTGCGACCGACGAGGAGCGGCTTGACGGTGATCTTCGACCCGTCCGGCAGCTCGATGCCGCCCTGCTCGCGGATCGCGAGGATCGAGCGGACGAGGTGCTGGCGGTAGCCCATACGGCCGGAGACGCCGTTCATGATGATGCCGATCTCGCGCACCTGGGGCCGGGCGGACGTCGCCGCGGGGGCGAGGGTGGTCGTCTCTGACACTGTCGTTCCTTCTCTCATCGCCTGCCGGCTCATCCGGTAAGCGCTTTCCGTATGTTCATCCTGACATCGGAATGCGCTTTCCGCAAGCGCTCCCGGAGCCATCGCGTCAGCCGAGCCGGACGGCCGCCCACGAGACGGCGGGCAACTGCAGCGACAGGATGCCGTCGGTCACGTGCGCGCCCTCCAGCGGTCGCACCCCCACCCGTTCCGGCTCCTGCAGCGTGTTCGCCGCGTACAGGTCGTCCTCGTGGAGCAGGTGCGATTCGATGACGGCGATGTCGCCGCCCGCGAGCGCGGTGACGTCCAGCCGCAGGTCGACGGCATCCGTCGTCGAGCGGTTCACCAGGAACAGGGTGGCGCCCCCGTCATCCACCGTCGCGACGGCGTTGACGCGCGCGACCTCGCCGAACCGCGCGCTCGTGATCGTCCCGGCATCCACCGGGACCCGCACCGCCCGCTCCCCCGCCAGGCGCGATGTGATCGAGAACGGGAAGAACGTCGTCTGCCGCCACGCCGGCCCGCCCGGTTCGGTCATGATCGGGGCGATGACGTTGACGAGCTGGGCGAGGGATGCCGAGCGCACCCGGTCGGAGTGCTGCAGCAGCGTGATCAGCAGGTCGCCGAAGACCACACCGTCCAGGGCGTGGTAGCGGTCCTCCAGCAGCCGCGGGGCGACCGGCCAGTCGTCGCCGGTCAGCTCGTCGCCACTCTCGCTGCCGTCCTCGCGGTGCAGGTACCAGACGTTCCACTCGTCGAACGAGATCATGATGCGCTTGTCGCTCTTGCGCGTCGCCGCCACGGCATCCGCGATCGCGACGACCGATTCGATGAACCGCGCCATGTCCACGCCCGAGGCAAGGAACTCCTGCGCGTCGCCGCCGTGCTCCTGGTAGTACGAGTGGCAGGAGATGAAGTCGACGTCGTCGAACGTGTGCTCGAGCACCGTCCGCTCCCACGAGCCGAAGGTCGGCATGCCGCTGCCCGACGACCCGCAGACGACGAGCTCGACGCCGGGGTCGAGCATCCGCATCCCCTTCGCGGTGCGGGAGGCGAGCTTGCCGTAGTCCTCCGCGTTGCGGTGGCCCAGCTGCCAGGGACCGTCCATCTCGTTGCCGAGGCACCACATCGTCACGCCGAAAGGCTCGTCCCGGCCGTTCTCCGCGCGCCGGCGCGTCCACGCCGTCTCGACGGAGGCGTTGGCGTACTCCAGCAGGTCGAGGGCCTCCTGGGTGCCCCGCGTGCCGAGGTTCACGGCCAGCATGAGGTCGCTGCCGACGAGGTCGAGCCAGGCCTGGAACTCGTGCAGCCCCACCTCGTTGGTCTCGGTGGAGTGCCACGCGAGGTCCAGCCGCCGCGGGCGGTCCTCGCGGGGCCCGATGCCGTCCTCCCAGCGGTAGCCGGAGACGAAGTTGCCGCCCGGGTAGCGGATGGTCGAGACGCCGAGCTCCTTCACGAGCTCGACGACGTCGGCGCGGAAGCCGTCCGCGTCGGCGGTGGGGTGGCCGGGTTCGTGGATGCCGTCGTAGATGTGGCGTCCGAGGTGCTCGACGAACCCGCCGAAGAGGCGCCGGTCGATGCGGGAGATCTCGAAGCGCGGGTCGACGAAGCCGTGGACGGAGGTCACGCGGGGTCCTTTCGGAAGGGTGCTGTTCAGCCGAGGACGACGTCGGCTTCGGAGAAGAACTGGCTCACGGCGTCGTCGACGGAGATGACCCCGAGGCCGAGGGACTTGCCGAGGTCCCAGAACTTCTGCTCGAGCGTGCCATATCCGACGACCGGGACCGGCGGCGCGTCGCCGATGCGCTCCGCGGCGGCTTCGATGTAGTCGGCGACCTGCTTGTCCGCACCCTCGAGGGTCGCGCCGGCGAGCTTGGACGAGGAGGCCGGGAAGCCGAGCGTGGTCCCGAAGATCTCGCCGGCAGCCTCGCTGTTCACGACGAAGTCGAGGAACAGTGCGGCGGCTTCCGGGTGCTCCGTCTTCGCCGAGATCGCGACCTGGAGCCCGGCCTGCCGGTAGAGGTCCTTGGACCCCGCGGTGGCGGTCGGCGGCGCGATGATGGAGATCGACGAGGCGCCGGAGTCGGCGAGGTAACCGCCGAGGAAGTTGCTCCAGCTCATCTCGCTGGCCGTCAGCGCCGCGCCGAACCCGGACTTCGGGGACAGCTCCTCGAGGCGCTTCTGCGGCACGGCCGCGCCGTCGCGCAGCCTCTGCCCGGACTCCCAGAACTCGCGCAGGTCGTCCTCGGTGAAGCCGAGCCCGCCGTCGTCGGTGAAGAGGTTGCCGCCCTCGGCGCGGAGGGCGAGCTCGAAGACCTGGATGCGCTGGGTGTAGTCGGTGCCGCCGTACACGTCGCCGCCGCCGGCCGCGGTCACCTCGTCCATCCACTCATCGAACTCGGCGAACGTCGTCCCGCCCTGGGGCGCCTCTACGCCGGAGGTCTTCACGAGGTCGTCGTTGAGGAAGTTCGCCCAGAGGCTGTATCCGGTCGGCAGCGAGTACTGGGTCCCCTCGAGGGCGCCGGTTCCGAGGAGCGAGTCCTCGAAGGTCGTCGTGTCGATGTAGTCGGACACCTCGGCGAGGTCGAGGATGTGGCCGGGCTGGGCGTACTGGCGCAGGTAGCTGTCCGAGAACTGGAAGACATCCGGCAGACCGCCGCCGGCGACCTCAGTCTGCCGCTTCTCCCAGAAGCTCGGGAAGTCGCTGAAGCTCACGTTGACCGTGATGTTCGGGTACTCCTCGTTGAAGGCGTCGATGAGCGCGTCGTAGCGCGTCGCCCGGTCGTCGTTGCCCCAGAACGCGAAATCGATCTTGACTTCTTCGTCCGGTTCGAACGGGGCGGCGTCGGAGGTCGCCCCCGCGCAGCCGGAAAGGACAAAAAGGGTGACGGCAGCGGCGGAGAGCGCGGCCCAGGGGCGCAGAGCAGGCATCAGTTTCCTTCTTCGGGTGATCGAGCGCCGTCAGCGACGACGGCGGCGGGTGGGGACGGCGACGACCGCGAGCGCGGCGCAGCCGAGCCCGGCGATGACGAGCGGCGGCATCATCCAGGCGAGGACGACGACGAAGCCGGCCGCGGCGACGAGGTAGGCGGCGCCGGCGATGTCGGCGCGGACGAGGGCGGGCACGGCCCGCAGGGCGGGGCGCCATCCGCGCTCGGGCGACCAGGCCCCTGCCGCCGAGAGGACGACGACCGAGACGGCGGCCAGGCCGATCCAGCCCACGACCTCGATGACGGCGCCCCCGGGGAGGAGCCCCGAGCGCGCGAGATCGATGTCGAGCAGGAGCACGAGCGCGAGCACCGTGGCCACCAGCCCGACGAGCGCCCCGGGCAGGGCGGCCCGGCGCACGTCGGCCCAGAACGCGCTGACCGGGGAGGCTTCGGCGGCGACGAAGCGCCGGAGGTGCCGGATGCCGGCGGCCAGCGCGGCCGGCAAGGTCACGACGGGAAGGCTCACCAGGGTCACGAGCACGCCGATCAGCAGCACCTCGCCGAACAGGGCGAAGGCGGCCGAGGCGCCGGGGAACCGTGCCGGAGGCCGTTCCGCGACGGTCGGCCCGCTGCCGGAGCGGTCGGCGCGGAGAGCGGCGGTCTGCTCGCGGCGCGTGCTCGTCATGGTCGGCATCCCCCGTCAGCCCTTCAAGCCCTGCGTCGCGACGCCGTCGACCAGGAAGCGCTGGAAGACGATGAAGAAGAGCAGGATCGGGACGAGCGCGATGAAGGATGCCGTGACCGTGGCGCCGTAGTCGCTCACCGACGTCTGGTCGTTGTAGAGACGCAACGCGATGGGCAGCGGGTAGTTCTCCGGGCTCGTGAGGTACAGCAGCGGACCGAGGAAGTCGTTCCACGCCCAGATGAACGAGAAGATCGCGCAGGTGATGAGGGCCGGCTTGATCAGCGGCAGGATGATCGCCCAGAAGATGCGCAGGTGTCCGGCACCGTCGATCTTCGCGGCCTCGTCCATGTCGCGCGGCATCTGCCGGATGAACTGGACCATGAGGAAGACGAAGAACGCCTCCGTGGCCAGGAACTTCGGCAGGATCAGGGGCACGAACGTGTCGACCAGTCCCAGATTGTTGAACAGGATGTACTGCGGGATGATCACGACGTGGAACGGCAGAAGCAACGTGCCGATCATGGCGGCGAACAGGATGCCGAGACCCTTGAACTGCAGGCGGGCGAACGCGTAGGCGGCCAGCGCACTGGAGATCACGGTGCCGATGACGGAGGCCGCCGCGATGATGAACGAGTTCAGGAAGAACGTCGACATCGGCACACCGGCGATGCCCTCGGCCACCTTGACATAGTTCTCGATCGTCGGGTTGTTCGGCAGCAGACCCATGTTCTGGCCGAACTCGGAGTTCGGCTTGAACGTCGAGACGAACAGCCACACGAGCGGGTACAGCACGACGACGGTGACCGCCAGCAGGGCGATGAACCAGATGATCGTCTGCCATGTCTTGCGCTTGACGCGTCGCCGGGCCGGCCGGGTCTTCGCGTCGGGGTCGACCTGGTTCTCGACCTGGATGAGCGCGTTCTCGGAGAAGGATGAAGTGGTCATCGGTTGTCTCCTGAGTAGTGGACCCAGTTGCGCTGGGTGCGGAAGAGGATGGCGGCGATGATCGCGACGGCGATCAGCAGGACCCACGCGATGGCGGCGGCATACCCCATCCGGCCGTCGCTGAAGCCGGTCTTGTAGAGGTAGACGGTGATGAAGTTCGTCATGCCGGCGGGGCCGCCGGTGCCGTTGGAGATGATGTACGCCGACCCGAAGACCTGGAACGCTCCGATGAGGCCGAGCAGCAGGTTGAAGAAGATGACGGGCGAGAGCATCGGGATCGTGACGGCGCGGAAGCGCGCCCACGGGCCGGCGCCGTCCATCTCGGCCGCCTCGTACAGCTCCTTCGGGATCTGCTTGAGGCCCGCCAGGAAGATGACCATGGTGCCGCCGAACTGCCACACCGCCAGGAGGATCATCATCGGGAGGATGAGCGACGGCTCGCCGATCCAGCCGCCGAGCTCGATGCCGAAGAGGCTCAGACCGTTGTCGACGGGGCCGTTCGAGGAGAACATCGCCCGCCAGACGATCGCGACCGATACCGACGCGCCGATGAGCGACGGGGCGTAGAACGCGGAGCGGAAGAACGCGGCGCCGCGGTCGCGGTAGTTCAGCAGCATCGCCACGAGGAGGGCGGCGACGAGGGTGATGGGAGTGCCGACGAGGACGTAGACGAGCGTGATCTGCGCCGACTGGATGAAGTTCGGGTCGTTCGTGAAGAGGCGGATGTAGTTGTCCAGCCCGATCCACTTGGGCGCGGAGAAGATGTCGTAGCGCGTGAACGAGAGGTAGAGGGAGTAGACCATCGGCACGAGCGTGAGCCCGAAGAACCCGATGAGCCACGGGATGAGGAACGCGTAGCCGGCGACGGTCTCGCGACGCGCCCGCGACCGCTGGCCGGGCCGGGTGAGGTGCTCCGGGCGGGGCTTGCGGACCAGTCGTCGCTGGGTGGAGGGCTGCTTCGTGACGATGACCCTGGTCGCTGTCGTGCTCACGGTGCTCCTGAGGTGGTGGGGAAGGGGGTGGAGGCTGCGGGGCCCGGACGTGCATCCGGGCCCCGCAGGGATGTCATCCGTTGAGGACGATGTCCATCTCGTTGAAGAACTCGGAGACGGCCTCGTCGACCGTCTTGGTGCCGAAGTTCAGCTCGGTGCCGAGCACGCGGAACTTCTCCTCCAGCGTGCCGTAGCCGACGATCGGGACGGGCGGGGCGTCGCCGAGACGGTCGGCGATCGCGGCCTCGTGGGCGCGGACCTGCTCGCTCAGCGGGTCGAGCTCGGCGCCTTCGAGGGCGGTCTCCGAGGCCGGGAGGCCGCGGTTCGTGCCGAAGATCGCGCCGGACTCGGGCGAGTTGACGAGGAAGTTCACCAGCGTGGCCGCGGCCTCGGGGTGCTCGGTCTTGGCCGAGATCGCGTGCAGCATGGACGGCTTGAGGTACAGGTCCTTCGCGCCTTCCTTGGTGATCGGCGGGGCGAGGAGGCCGAGCTCCGTGTAGCCCTCGCCGAGACCGGCGAGGTAGCCGGCACCGAAGTTGTCCCACGTGAGCTCGCTGGCCGCGAGGGCGGAGTCGAAGGCGCCCTTGGGGAGGACTTCCTCGACGCGCTGCTGCGGGACGACGACGCCGTCGCGCAGCTCGGCGCCGGACTCCCAGAACTCGGTGAGGCGCTCCTCGTCGAAGCCGGGCTCACCGTCCTCACTGAAGAGGTACGAGCCCTCCGAGCGCAGCTGCAGCTCGAAGTTCTGGATGCGACCGGTGAAGTCGCCGCCGCCCCAGAACTTGCCGCCGGAGGCTTCCGTGACCTCGGTCATCCAGTCGGCGTACTCATCCCACGTGCCGCCCGCGAACTCGTCCACACCGGCAGTCTCGAGCAGCACCGGGTTCGTGAACAGGCCCCACGCGTTCGTGGAGGTCGCGATGCCGTAGGTGGTGTCACCGACGACGCCGATCTGGAGGATCTGGTCGCTCAGCGGCTCGGTGTCGATGATGCCGCCCAGGTACGGGTCGAGGTCGAGCAGGAGGTTGTTCTCCGAGTACTGACGCAGGTACGAGTAGTCGAACTGCATGACGTCGGGCAGGCCCCCGCCGGCGGCCTCGGTCTGGCGCTTCTCCCAGAACTCGGGGAAACCGAGGAAGGTCGCGTTGACCTTGATGTTCGGGTACTCCTCGTTGAACGCGGCGATGGCCTCGTTGTACAGGCCGGCGCGGACGTCGTTGCCCCAGAACGCCAGGTCGAGTGTGACCTTCTCGTCCGGGTCGTAGGTGGCTTCGGGGTCCGCTCCGCCGCCGGCGCAGCCGGCGAGGGCCAGTGCGGCGCCGGTCGCGAGGGCGACAGCGGCGAGTGACCGCTTCTTGCTGAACATCTTTGTCCTCTCTGTCGAACGCCCGTGTTCTGGTGCTGCGGGGACGTCCGTGTCCGTGTGTGCGGGTGCGAGCCATCCCGACGGGAAAGCGCTTGCCGGTTACGGTACTACGCGTTGAAACGTTACGCAACCAATGCGGGCAAACGCTTTCCGTTCGTTACATCTCCGAAGTGTTACCGGTCACAGTCTGCCAGGCGGTCGGGTGGGAGCGCGTCGAAAGGATGCCCTCGTCGACACGCAGCTTCACCCGGTAGACAGCGCTGCGTCGCTCGTCCTCAGCGGGGCCGCTCCCGCCTGCGACGCCCGCCGGACGTGCGAAGAAGTAGAACCAGACGTCGTCGCCGTCGCGGACGGCCGCGCCATGATTGCCGATGTCGCCGCCCGGCAGGTCGCCGGGGCCCAGGATGACCGCATCCGCCCCGCCCTGACGGTGCCAGCCGACACCGGCGACGGAACGGTAGACGCCCATCCCCCGCCACTCGTCGACGACCATCCACCACCAACCGTCGAGCTCGAAGACCGACGGCCCCTCGTGCGGCCGCCCGCCGATCGCGACCCCCTCGAGCATCCACTCGGCCAGATCGGTCGAGGATGCCGTCATCGTGACCGAGTCGGCCACCTCGTCCTTGTACCAGAGGCGCCAGAGCCCCTCCCCCGTTCGGGCGACGGCCGCGTCGATGACCCGGTCGCTCGAGAGCGACAGAGGGCCGAGTCGCCTCCACGACCGGAGATCCTCGGAGTCGTAGCCGACGATGGTGCGGGCGAAGCCCGGCCAGCGGTCCGGGACCCCGTCGATCTCGGTGAGGAACATCCGCCACCGACGGCCGTCATGAATGACCTCGGGCGCCCAGTGGGTGACGTCGACGTGCAGCGGCGGCGGGCCAGGCTCGAGCGTGAGACCGCCGGCATCCGGCTCGAGGGTGCCGGTGTAGCGCCAGCTCACGCCGTCGTCGGAGCGGGCCACGCCGATGCGACTGCCGTGCACCCAGGCGACGCCCGGTCCGGGGTCCGGATGGGTCGCGCGACGCTGCGTGTAGAACATCCACCACTCGCCGTCGGCGATGACGACCGTCGGATCGGTCGCCCCGTCGTACACCGGGTCGCGGTACAGCTCGTCCAACTCGTCCGCTTCCGCCCGGATGCCGAGGCTCACGAGTCGACGTCGCGCATGTCAGCCACTGGACTTGCGAAGCCGGCGCGGTGCGTGGGGTGTACCGCGAGATCGGCCGGCGTGACGACGGCGCCGTCGGCCGCTGCTGACGCATAGATGGCGGCGACGAGCTCGAAAGAGCGGGCCGGCTCGTCTGCCGTCGGCGGGAGCTGCTCGCCGGCGAGCAGCGCGTCGAACACGTCGCGCAGCAGCGGACCGTGGTCGCTGCGCTCCTCCAACGGAGGCAGATCCCACGCGTCGGCCTCGGCCTCGAATCCCGGCGCGGGCGTGATCTTCCAGTTCTCGTGGCCGTGTCCGTAGAGGTGCTCGACCGAGATCGTCGCCTTCTGCGTGTCGAGTCGGATCGAGCTGATCTGCCGAGGGGAGACCGCGCTCGTCACCACCTGGGCCACGACGCCGTTGGCGAAGGTGACGGTCGCGGTCGAGGCGTCCTCGGTCTGCGTCTCGCGGTCCAGCCGCCAGAGCCGGCCCTGCACGCTCGCCCAGTCGCCGAGGAGGAAGGCGAGCAGGTCGAGCTGATGGATGCCGTGACCGAGGGTCGTCCCGCCGCCCTCGGTCTCCCACTGACCCCGCCACGGCACGGCGAAGTACTCCGCGTCGCGGTACCAGAGCGTCTGGCAGACGGCGATGAGCGGCCGCCCCACGGCTCCGCTCTGCAACAGCGTGCGCACGTGCGCCGCCGCCGTGCCGGTGCGCTGCTGGAAGACGACCGCGAGCTGCCGGTCGGCGGCAGCCGCCGCGGCGCGCATCTCGTCGAGCTCGTCGAGAGAGGGTGCCGGCGGCTTCTCCACGACGACGTGAGCGCCGGCCGCGAAGGCCGCGATGGTCTGCTCCCGGTGCACGCCGGGCGGCGTGCAGATGAGGACGACGTCGGGATGCTCGGCATCCAGCAGCTCGTCCAGGGTGTCGTAGACCGCGGGGGCGCCCCACGCCCGCGCGAACTCGTCGGCCTTGCTGCGGGTCAGGTTCGTGACGGCGACGAGCTCGGCGTGCGGGTGGGCGCCGACGGCGCGCGCGTGGAGGTGGGCGACGGCGCCCGTGCCGACGATGGCGCAGCGCAGGGTGCGGACGGTCATGCGGGGTCCTCCGTGGGGTCGGGGGTGTGAGCGGCGCGCAGCTCGTCGACGAGCGTCGCACCGACGGTGGATGCCAGCGCCGCGACCTCGGCGGTGCCGATGAGAAGCGCGGAGGCGAGGACGAGGGTCTCGGCGGGAGGCAGAACGGTCTCGTGGAAGAAGAAGGGTGCCGGGTTGAGGCCGGCATACTCGGCGCTGCGCGCGAACCAGGGGCTCTCGCCCTCGCCGGCATCCAGCACGAGGACGCCCGCGGAGCGGTCCGGCGCGATGAATGCGAGCCACGGCCCGGGCTGACCACGCGTGTCATCGCCTGCGAGCCCAGAGGGGGCGACGATGTCGCCGCCGGTGAAGGCAACGGGACCGCGCCAGAAGATGCCGGCGTAACCGGCGTTCTCGCGGCCCTTCGACGTCGGCGAGCCGAAGCCGAGCGGCACGTCGGTGACGTTGCGCACAGCGCTCCGCCACGTGAACGCCCACGTGTCGGCGTCGATCAGCCGGGCGGTGAGGGTGCGGCGTTCGACCAGCACGGGGGCGCCGTCCTCGGCGATCCAGTCGAGGTCTTCGTCGACGCGGGCGAGGCCGGCGACGGCATCCGCGACGGGGGTGTCGGAGACGACGAATCCGCGGTGCACCTGCGCGCCGTTGTTCGGCAGCTGCACGTAGCCCTCGCCGTGCACGTAGGTCGGGCCGCCCCAGAAGTTGTGCGGCCCGACGACCGGGAGCGCGAGGGAGAGGCCCTTGTGCCACACGTGGTCGTCGGGGCGGTAGGCCGTCACATCGACGCCCGCCCGCGTGCGCAGCAGCGCGTAGGGTCGCGGTGACTCGATCGGCGCGTCGTCGGGCTCGTACACGTACTCGGCGAGCACCCCGGCACCGTCGCGCAGGCGCAGCCTGCCGGACTCTTCGGCGTCGAAGTGCATGGGACCTCCGGGGTCGTGGGGCGTGGCATCCACCCTAGGAGATCTCGCGGGAAAGCGCTATCCAGGCCGCGCGCACACCGTCATCCAGCCGTTCGCGCGGCCGAAAGCAGCACGCGCTGCGGAAAGTTCGACCGCGCGTGCCGCTTTCGACCGCGCGTACGAATCCGACACAGGATGCGGGCGCGGCGAGGACGGGCGTGCGGGTCCGCGCGCTAGACCAGCCCGGCCTGCGTGAGGTGCAGCCGCGCGTACCGGCCCCCGGCCGCGACGAGTTCGTCGTGCGGGCCCTGCTCGACGATGCGGCCGTGCTCGAGCACGACGATGCGGTCGGCGCGCCGCACGGTGGAGAGGCGGTGCGCCACGACGAGCGTCGTCCGCCCGGTCATGAGGCGGTCCAGCGCCTCCTTGACGAGCTCCTCCGACTCCGGATCGAGGGCGCTCGTCGCCTCGTCGAGGAGCAGGATGCGGGGGTCGCGGACGAGCGCGCGGGCGATCGCGAGGCGCTGCCGCTGCCCGCCGGAGAGGCGCGCGCCGCGCTCCCCGACGACGGTGTCCCAGCCCTGGGGCTGGGCCTGCACGAAGTCCCACGCGTTCGCGTCGCGGAGGGCCTGGGCGATCCGCTCGTCCGCGACCTCCGGCATCCCATACGCGATGTTGTCGCGGATCGACCCCTCGAACAGGACGGACTCCTGCGGCACGACGGAGACGAACCGGCGCACCGTGCGGAGGTCCAGCTCCTGCATGTCCCGGCCGTCGAGCAGGATCCGCCCGCTCGCGGGACGGACGAACCCCAGCACGAGGTTCAGCAGGGTCGACTTGCCCGATCCCGACGAGCCCACGAACGCGACCGTCGTCCCAGCCGGGACGTCGAGGTCGATCTCGTGCAGGGCGTCGTCCTCGGCACCGGGATAGCGGTGCGTCGCGCGCTCGAGGCGGATCGCGCCGTCGACGGCATCCACCGTGCGCTTGCCCTCGTTCTGCTCGAGGTCGGGCTCCTGGATGACCTCGGCGATCGACCGCACCGACTCGAGGCCGCGCGCGCCGACCGGGATGAGCATCAGCAGCTGCGTGAGGCCACCGGTGAGAAGGGTGAAGTACGTCGACAGCAGCACCACTTCACCGGGGGTGATGGGCAGGATGCCGGTGAGCGCGAACACGGCGGCGAGCACGAGGCACCCCACGCCGAGCAGCTGCATCGCGACCCACGAGATCGACGCGACGTGACCGTTGAGCATGTCGAGGTGCAGCCCCGCGCGGCGGACGCCCTCCGCCCCGTGCGTGACGCGCGTGACGGCGGTGCCCTCCAGACCGTGCGCGCGGGTGACGGGGATGAGGGAGGCCATCTCGCCGACGCGCGCCGACAGGGTCTCGACCTCGCGGCGGAAGACCTCGTTGCGGACCTTCGACCGGTTGCGCATGCCGTAGCGGATGCCGATGGCGATCGGCACCGCGAGCGCGTACACGGGCAGGAACTGGGGCACCGCGAGCGCCGTCATCGAGACGGCACCGGCCATGACCATGACGGCGGACAGCAGCGGATGCGTGACCTGCTGGAGCATGAGCTCGACGTTCTCGACGTCGCGGACGACCTTGGTCTGCACGATGGAGGAGCTGACCCGCGTGTGATAGCCGATGGACAGGCTCTGCAGCCGCGCCGCGAGGGCGTTGCGGAGGTCCGCGCCGGTGTCGCGCACGACCGTCATGAAGCTCCGCGTGTAGAGGAGGTGGTTCGGGTAGTTCTGCAGCAGCAGGACGGCCGCGAGCGCGAACCACCACAGCACGGAGGACACCGGCCCGTCGGTCGCGACGATGTCGATGATCGACGCCGTGATGACCGGGAGGAACCAGAGCGGGATCTCCTTCATCGCGAAGGCGAGGATCGCGAGCGTCATGCGGCCGGGGCGGCGCGCGAGCAGGCGCAGGACGGTGCGCGCGGGGTGCGCGCCGTCGATGAGATCGACACTATGGGAAAGCGCTATCCGTGGCACACTGCCATGGTATGCGCCGCCACCGTCGCGGCGCCAGAGCTCGGGAGAACGAATGACCTACCACCTCGCCGGCGATTCGACCGTCGCGCCGATGAAGGCCGGCGAGGAGCCGATGTCGGGCTGGGGCCACTTCCTCGCGGAGTCGCTGGGCGCTCCGGTGCGGAACCTCGCGTTCGGCGGCGCCACGACCGAGAGCTTCCGGGCATCCGGATCGTGGGCGACGCTGATGGCCGAGGTGGCGACCGGCGACACTGTGCTGATCCAGTTCGGGCACAACGACCAGAAGGAACCGGAGATGCTCGCCTCGCGCGGCGGCTACACCGACCGCCTCCGCGCGATGGTCGAGGAGGTCCGCGCCCAGGGTGCGCGGGCCGTGCTGTGCACGTCGTGCGAGCGTCGCTGGTTCGACGACGCCGGCCGGATCACCCCCACCCACGGCGACTACCCGAACGCCGTGCGCGACCTCGCCGCCGAGATCGACGCGCCGCTCATCGACCTCACCGTCTTCACGACGTGGCTCTACGAGCACCTCGGGGATGCCGCATCCGCACGCCTGCTCTCGCACTACGCGCCCGGCGCGACCGCGGCATGGCCGGACGGACTCGCCGACGACACGCACTTCCGCGTCGAGGGCGCCCGCGCGATCGCCGCATTCGTGGCGCGTAAGCTGCGCGCGATCGAACGCCGCGACGGCGACCAGCCCGCGAAGGGAACGCTGCTCGTCAGCTGAGGCGGGGTCGGGCCGGCCTCGGCGCGGTCAGTCGAACGGTCGCGCCGTCGGGCGGTCGAGTCCCGCGTGCGTCACCGTCGGCCAGCACGGATCGACCGTGAGCACTTCCGCTCCGCCGGTGCCGATGAGGACGGTGTCCTCGACTTTCGCGCCGGGGGCGCTGGGGTTCCACGCGAACGCCTGCTGCTCGACGATGAGGTCGGCGGTGTCGGCTGTCGCGCGGGGGTCGCGGCCCGCGTAGCCGGTCGGTCCGCCCTGATGGTGGCGCTGCCATTCGTCGGGTTCGAATCCTGCGGCGGCGTACGCGCGGCATCCGGCGGCGAAGGCGGCATTCAACCGCGTCCCCGGCCGTGTGGCGGCGAGGAAGCCGGCTTCGACCTCGAGGATCCGGTCGTCATCGGCACCCGCCGCGCCCACCCAGCGAGTGGCGTTGGCGATGAGCCCGTGCCGGCGTCCGCAGACGACGAGCATGGCGCGCTCCCCCAACGGTCCGTCGGTAGGGAGCGGATGCCGGTGCGCCAGCCGCGGCGCGCCGGCGACCAGCAGGACGAGCGGATCGATCCCGCGCCGGACGAGGAGGTCGGCGAGCGTGGCCGCGGCGCCCCGCTCGGTGGTGTCGGGCCTGAGGAGCGGGGCGGCGTCGGTCAGCGCTTCGGCGGTCTCGCGGCCGAGAGCGCGGTAGCGGGCGGCCTCGTCGGGGAGCAGGCTCGCCCGGGCCGCGCGCAGCGCCGCCGCGGCCTCGGACTCGGGGACGGACGCGCGGGCGGCCGCGGCGGCGACGGCGGGCGGCGTCTGCCATGGCACGCGAATCATCCGGTCGGCGTCGGCGGGGAGGAGCTCCTCCGCGGCGAGCCGGTCGGCCTCGTTGGCCGCGACGAAGAGGGTGTCTCCGTCATCTGCCGCAATCACCGCGATAGCGGGAGGACCGGCGAGGGAGACGTGCGTGCGGATGCCGTCGAGGTACCAGCCGATCGCCTCGTGCGAGGTGAGCAGGAGCGCATGGGCACGGATCGACGCGCGGATCGCCGCGAGGCGCGACTGCTTGACCAGACGGTCGGCGGCGGACGGCGGCATCCGGACTCCTGTCGTAAAACGCTTTCTCGTTAGTATGGCCGGAGACGACGACGGGAAGGCATCGATGACGAAGTCCTCGCGCGCCACGATCACCGACGTCGCGCGTGCCGCCGGCGTCTCGCTGTCGACGGTGTCGCGCGTCATGAACGGCAACGCGTCCGTCGATGCCGCGATGGCCGAACGCGTGCGCCTCGTCGCCGCCGAGCTCGGCTACAGCGCGAACCCGCTGGCCCGCAGCCTCGTGCTCGGCCGGACGCAGACGATCGCCGTCGTGATCCCGGATCTTGCCAACCCCACATTCCAGGCGATCCTCCGGGGGCTCAGCCGCGCGGCGGGCGACGACGGCTACCACGTGCTCATCGCCGATTCGGCCGAGCAGGTCGAGACCGAGCGCGCGCTCGCCGAGGCGACCCGGCGGCGCACCGACGGCGTCATCCTGTGCGCCCCGCGCCTCCCCGCCGGTGAGCTCGCCGAACTGCTGCCGACGCTCGCGCCGGTCGTGGTCGTGAACCGGCCGCCACAGGAGAGCGCGCCCACGGTTGCTGCGGACTACCGCACCGCGATGGCCGAGCTGGTCGCCCACCTGCACGGGCTCGGGCACCGCCGCCTCGTGTTCCTCTCCGGCGTGGTCGGCAGCGCGTCCGGCGCGGCCCGGCGGGCAGCGCTCGCCGAGGCGCGCACGGCGCATCCCGATCTGGAGATCCTCGAACTCCCCTCCGGGGTCGACTTCGACAGCGGCGCCGCGGCGGCCGACGCCGTGCGCGCGACCGGCGCGACCGCAGTGCTCGCGTTCAACGACCTCGTCGCGATGGGGCTTCTCTCCGCCGTCGCCGCACGCGGGGTCCGCGTGCCCGAGGACCTGTCGGTCGTCGGCTTCGACGACATCCCGTTCGCGCGGTACACGACCCCGCCGCTCACGACGGCCGCCGTCCCGGCCGCCGAGCTCGGGCGCCGGGCGTGGGATGCCATGAGCGCACTGCTGGCGGGCGACCCGGCGCCCGCGTCGTCGGTGCTGACCCCCGAGGTCGTCGTGCGGGCGAGCACCGCCGCGCCTCCGGCATCCTGAGTCTCAGCTGCCGACCCGGGGCGCTCGCGCGGTTCGCGGTCGCCAGGTTTCAGCCGCGCCGAACTGCGGGTGCGAGGCCGGACGACCCGCCATTCGGCGCGGGTGAGAGCTCGCGCTCGCCCGCGCCGCCGTCCTCACGGCCGCCAGGTTTCATCCGCGCCGAACTGTGGGTGCGAGGCGAGGCGACCCGCCGTTCGGCGCGGGTGAACATCCGGGCCGCCGCTCATCCGCGCCGAAGTGCGGGTGTGAGGCTGCCCAACCCACCATTCGGCGCCACCGAATCGCGCGGGGCCTGGCCGCCCGCGGCATCGATCGTCGAACCACCGTCGGCTCGGCCCGCTCCCCCAACCCCCCACCACCCGGCGCGTGCTAGCCTGAGAAAACGTTTCCTGAGACTCGGAGCAGCCATGACCCGCACCCGGTACGCCCTCATCGGCGCCGGCCACCGCGCCCAGATGTACGTCGATGCGATCACCGGCGAGTACGCCGACCGCGCGGAGCTCGTCGCGATCTGCGAGCCGAACCCGGTGCGCGCCGGGCTGTACGTCGACCGCGTCACCGCCGCCGGGCACGCGGCGCCGAGCACGTGGCATCCGGACGATCTCGAGGCGATGATCGCGGCCGAGCGCGTCGACCGGGTCATCGTCTGCGCGCGCGACGACCAGCATGCGCCGATCATCGTCCGCTCCCTCGACGCCGGCGCGGATGTCGTCGTCGAGAAGCCCCTCACGATCGATGCGCCGAGCGCCGCCGCGATCGAGGAGGCGGTCGCGCGCACCGGCCGCCGCGTCGTCCTGACCTTCAACTACCGCTACGCGCCGCGCAACAGCGCCTTGCGTCAGGTCATCCAGGACGGCACGATCGGCGAGGTCACCTCGATCGACTTCTCCTGGATGCTGGACACGAAGCACGGCGCCGACTACTTCCGCCGCTGGCACCGGGAGAAGGCCCACTCCGGCGGCCTCCTCGTGCACAAGTCGAGCCACCACTTCGACCTCGTCAACTGGTGGATCCACTCCGCGCCGCGCCGCGTCTACGCCTCGGGCGGGCTGCGCTTCTACGGCGCCGAGAACGCCGCCGTGCGCGGCACCGGCGCGCGCCCGGAGCGCGGCACGCACGAGGGCGACCACGACCCGTTCGAGCTCGACCTGCGCGACGACCCCCGCCTGAAGGCCCTCTACCTCGACGCGGAGCAGCACGACGGCTACCTCCGCGACCGCGACGTGTTCGGCGCGGGCATCACGATCGAGGACAACCTCGCGCTCGTCGTCGACTACACCTCCGGCGCGACCCTGTCGTACTCGCTCAACGCGCACGCCCCGTGGGAGGGCTACCGGGTCGCCGTCAACGGCACGCTCGGCCGCGCCGAACTGGATGTCGTCGAGCGGGGCGCAGTCCTCGCCGACGAGGGTCTGCACCCCGTGCTCGACCCCAGCGCGACGGGCGCCGGCGCGGGCACCTCACTGCGCCCGGTGACGGAGCGCCTGCTGGTCCAGCGGCACTGGGAGGAGGCCGTCGAGGTCCCGCTCGACGGCGGCGAGGGCGGTCACGGCGGCGGCGACGCTCTGCTGCTCCGCGACGTCTTCGTCGGCCCGGGCGATGACCCGCTGGCCCGGCCGGCCGACTGGACCGACGGCGTCCGCTCGATCTCGGTCGGCATCGCCGGCAACAGGTCGCTCGCGACCGGCCTCCCGGTCGATGTCGCCGACCTCGGCATCGGCCTGCTGTCCCGGGAGCACGCGTGAGCCGCATCGTCGTGACCGGGGGTGCGGGGCGGCTCGGCCGCAGCCTCGTCTCCGGCCTCGCGACCGCCGGGCACGAGGTGGTCTCGTTCGACCGTACGCGGTCCGACGACCCCGCCCTCGCCGGCGTCGCGCAGGTCGCGATCGACCTCGCCGACGCGGATGCCACGGCACACGCTCTGCAGGAGGCGCACGCCGACGCGCTCATCCACCTCGCCGCGATCGCGGTGCCCTTCAGTGCCCCCGAGCACGTCATCATGCGGACCAACGCGACGCTCGCGATCTCGGTGCTCGGCGGCGCCGTCGCCGCCGGCATCCCGAAGATCGTCGCCGCGTCGAGCCCCACGGTGCTCGGCTACGGCGCCCCCACGGGGTGGGTGCCGGGCCGATTCCCGCTCGACGAGGACACCGCCCCCGCGCCGTGGAACGCGTACGCCCTGTCGAAGCACCTCATCGAGCAGACGCTTCGCATGTACGCGCGGCAGACCGGCGACACGATCCGGTTCGCCGCGTTCCGCCCCTGCTACGTCATCGCGCCCGAGGAGTGGGCCGGCGCCCCGACGCAGCAGGGCCACACGGTGCGCGAGCGCCTCGACGACCCGGCGCTGTCCGCGCCCGCCGTGTTCAACTACGTCGATGCGCGCGACGTCGCGACCTTCTGCGACCGCCTGCTCGAGGCCCTCCCCGGCATCCCCAATGCCGAGACGTTCTTCGTCGCCGCCGACGATGCCCTGGCCCGCGAGCCCCTCGCCGACCTCGTGCCGCGCTTCTTCCCCGGCACCGACGAGGTCGCCGCCGTGCTGACCGGCACGACGTCGGCGTTCTCCAACGCGAAGGCGCGGCGCCTGCTCGGCTGGACCCCGACCCGTTCCTGGCGCGGCGAGCTGCCCGCGACCGACCTCGACCGAAAGGACGCGCCGACATGGACTTCGACGGCATCCTCTTCTTCCCGGTGACGCCCTTCGACGCCGACGGTCGCGTCGACGTCGACCTGCTGCGCACGCATGTCGCGACGGGACTCTCCCACGCGCCCGGTGGCATCTTCCCGGCGTGCGGCACGGGCGAGTTCCACGCCCTCTCCACCGCCGAGGCGGCCCTCGTGGTGCGCACGGCCGCGGAGACCGTCGCGGGCGCCGTGCCCGTCGTGGCGGGCACCGGCGGGCCGCTCGGCCACGCGATCGACGTCGCGCGAGCGGCAGCGGATGCCGGCGCGGACGCGCTGCTCGTGCTGCCGCCGTACCTCGTGGGCGGCCCGCAGGCGGGCCTCGTCGCGTACGTGGAGGCCGTTGCCGCGGCATCCGACCTGCCCGTCGTCGTCTACCACCGCGGCAACGCGCAGTTCACGCCCGCCTCGATGCGCCGGCTCGCGGAGAACCCGAAGGTCATCGGCTTCAAGGACGGGGTCGGCGACGTGGGCGCCGCGCAGCTCATCGTGCGGGCGGTGGCGGATGCCGGGCGCGACGACTTCCTCTTCTTCAACGGCCTGCTGACCGCGGAGCTGACCCAGGCGGCCTACCGCGGCATCGGCATCCCGCTGTACTCGTCAGCCGCCTTCGCGATGATCCCCGAGGTGGCGAACGCCTACTACCGCGCCTACACCGCCGGCGACGAGGACCGACGCCTCGCCCTCCTCGACGGGTTCTACGCCCCGCTCGTCGCCCTCCGCGACGAGACGCCGGGCTTCGGCGTCTCCCTCATCAAGACCGGTCTGCGCCTCGGCGGGCTGCCGGTCGGCGGCGTCCGCGCCCCGCTCGTGGACCCGACGCCCGACCAGGAGCGTCGCCTCGCCGAGATCCTGGACGCCGGACGGGCCCTCGTGTGAGCGAGATCGCCTCCCTCGACGCGCGCCTGATCCGCGTGCCGCTCCGGCGGGCGTGGGGCGCCGACGTGCAGAGCGTCGGGGTGATCGCGACGCACGTCGTGCGCACCGACGGAGCGGAGGGCTGGGGGTTCTCCTGGACGCCGCAGATCGGCGCGGAGGCTGTCCTCGCGCTGCTGCAGCGCGACATCGCCTCGTTCGCGGCCGGGCAGTCGGCCGATCCGTCGGCCGTGTGGCGCGCGGCGTGGGAGCACCTGCACGAAGCCGGCGGCGGGGGGATCACGACGATCGCGCAGGCCGGGCTCGACCTGGCGCTGTGGGATGCCGCGGCCCGCGCCGCGGACCTGCCGGTCTCACACCTGCTCGGACGCCGCCGCGACAGCGTGCGTGCGTACGGCAGCGGCGTCAACCTGCATTACCCGCTCGAGGAGCTCGTCGCCCAGGTGCGCCGGTGGGTGGAGGCCGGTTTCGACGCCGTCAAGGTCAAGGTCGGCAAGCCCGATCTCGCCGAGGACGTCGACCGGCTCGCGGCCGTGCGCGAGGTGCTCGGCCCCGACCGCGACCTCATGATCGACGCCAACCAGCGGTGGGACCTCGCGCGCGCGACCGCGAGCCTCGAGGAGCTGTCCCGGTTCGCCCCCGCATGGATCGAGGAGCCGCTGCGCGCCGACGACCTCGCCGGGCACGCCGAGCTCGCCGGGCGCACCGGCATCCCGATCGCCCTCGGCGAGAACCTGCACACGGAGTACCGGTTCGCGGAGTTCCTCCGCGCCGGAGCCGCGCACATCGTCCAGCCCAACATCGTGCGGGTCGGCGGCATCACCCCGTTCCTGCGCATCGCGGCGATCGCCGCCGACGCCGGCGCCGCCGTGCACCCGCACCTGCTGCCGGAACTGTCCGGCCAGCTCGCACTGACCCTCCCGCAGGAGGTGCTCGTCGAGGACGTGGAGGATGCCGGCTTCGGCGACCTCGGAGCGCTCGACGGCCCGTCACCGGTCCGCATCGCCGCCGGCCGTCTCACCGAGACGACGCACGTCGGGCTCGGCCTCCGCTTCGCCTGACACGAGATCCCCCGGAAAGGACCCGCGATGAGCACCAGCACCGCACACCTCGAGCAGATCGTCGCCGCCGCGAGGGCCGCCGCGCCCGTGTGGCGGACGTCCACCCAGGCCGTTCGGGCCGGCTGGCTGCGCGCCCTCGCCGACGCCCTCGACGCCCACGCCGACGAACTCGTCCCCCTCGCCGACCGGGAGACCCGGCTCGGCGAGGCGCGCCTCCGCGGCGAGGTCGGCCGCACGACGGGACAGCTGCGCCTTTTCGCGACCGTCGTCGAGGAGGGCTCATACCTCGAGCTCACGGTCGACGACGCCGACTCCGCGGCCACACCGCCGCGGCCCGAACTGCGGCGCCTCCTCGTCGGGGTCGGTCCGGTCGCCGTCTTCTCGGCCTCGAACTTCCCGTTCGCCTTCTCGGTGTGCGGCGGTGACACCGCGTCCGCGCTCGCGGCCGGCAATCCCGTCATCGTGAAGTCCCACTCCGGGCATCCCGAGCTGTCCCGCCGCACCGCGCAGATCGCAGCCGGAGCCCTCGAGGCCGCGGGCGCCCCGGCCGGTTCCCTCGCGCTCATCGAGGGCCGCGAGGCCGGCAACGCCCTCGTTCAGCATCCGGTGATCCAGGCGGCCGGGTTCACCGGGTCGCTCAGCGGCGGGCGGGCGCTGTTCGACCTCGCGTCGGGGCGCGCCGATCCCATCCCGTTCTACGGCGAGCTGGGCAGCGTCAACCCGGTCGTGCTGACCCGCGCCGCCGTCGCGGCGCGCGGCGCCGCGCTCGCCACGGGGCTCGCCGGGTCGTTCACGCTCGGCGTCGGGCAGTTCTGCACGAAGCCCGGTGTCGTGTTCGTGCCGCGCGGCGCGGGCTTCGAGGACGCCGTCGCGGTGGCGACGGCGGGGACCACGGGCGGTCGGCTGCTCACCGACCGCATCACGGCCGCCTTCCCCGAGGGGGTCGACCGCCTCGCCGCCGACCCCGCCGTGGAGATCGTCGCCCGCGGCGCGGAGACCGCCGACGGAGCTCGCCCCCTCGTGCTCGCGACCGATACGACCGCCGTCGTCGCGCGCGCCGAGCTCCTGCTGGAGGAGGTGTTCGGCCCCGTGACGCTCCTCGTCCGGTACGACACCGACGACGAGCTGCACGACGCGCTCCGCGCCGTGCCCGGCAGCCTCACCGCGACGCTGCACGCCGAGGACGGCGACGAGGTCACCGAGACGCTCGAACTGCTGCAGGCCCGCGCCGGCCGCGTGCTGTTCGCGGGCTGGCCGACCGGCGTCGCGGTGACCTGGTCGCAGCAGCACGGCGGCCCGTGGCCGGCCACGACGTCGCTGCACACGTCGGTCGGGGCGACCGCGATCCGGCGATTCCTGCGGCCCGTCGCCTACCAGGACGCCCCGGAGCGCCTGCTGCCCGATGTGCTCGGCGACGGGGCGCTCGCGCGCCTGCCGCACCGGCGGAACGGCGTGCTGACCCTGCCGCCCGGACCTGCGGCATCCTGAGCACTGGCATCCTGATCCGATGACCTTCTCCACCGCCTTCGACCTCGTCCGCCGGCACGTCGCGGACGACCGGCTGCCGACCGCCGTCCTCGGCGTCGCCAGCGCCGACGGCACGGTCGCGCTGGAGGCCTTCGGCCCGGCGTCCGCCGAGGACCGGTATCCGCTCTTCTCCATCACCAAGCCGCTCCTCGGCATCGCCGCCGCCCGCGCGATCGCCCGTGGCCAGCTGACGCCGGAGACCCCGCTCACCACCGCGCTGCCGGAGTTCGGCGCGCGACGCGACGACGTCGTGCGGCTCCGGCACCTCGCGAGCCACACCTCGGGCATCGCGGAACCGCCCCTCGACACGGCGGTTCCGCTGCGGACGGAGCTGCTCAGCCGCGGGCGCGACTTCGTCGCGGGCACCGCCTCGCGCTACTCGACGCTCGCATTCGAGGGCATCGCGGCGCTCGTCGAGCACGCCACGGGGCGGGCATGGGATGCCGAGGTGTCCGCCTGGGCCGCCGAGATCGGCGCAGACGGCCTGAGTCTCGACCTCAGCGACGCGCACCTCATCGCCGACGCGGCAGCGGCCGGACTCGACATGGCGCGGTTCGCGGCGCTGCGCAACCCCGGCGCCGGCCTCGCCGGGCGGGCCGACGACCTGCTCCGGCTCGGCTCGGCGCTGCTGCGGATCGGCGGCGGCGAGCGCGGCGGCATCCTCTCGCCCGCCACCCTCGCGATGATGCTGCGTCCTCTCACCGGCGCCATCCCGCGCCTGGAGCCGTACCCGGCCGAACGCGGCCAGGACTGGGGGTTCACCTGGAACCTGCGCTCCCGTGCCCCCGGACTCATCGACCGCGACGTGTACGGCCACGGCGGGTGGGCGGGCACGCAGTTCTGGGTGCACCCCACCGCAGGGGTGGCCTGGGTGCTGCTGACCAACCGGGCCGACCACGCCTCCGTCGACGCGGACGCCATCGACAACGCGATCATCGGAGCGCTGTGATGCGGACCGTGCACCACCGCGGATGGGCTGGGCCGCCCGCTCCGACACCGCTACCCGCACCGGCCGAGGCGGCGCGGGGACTCGCGGTCACCGATCGCGCCGTCCTCCGCGACGGGGTGCCGTGGGTGCCCGTCTCCGGCGAGATCCATTACAGCCGGCTTCCCCGCGCCCGATGGCGCGAGCGGTTGCGTCAGCTGCGCGCCGGCGGCGTGACCGTCGCCTCGACCTACGTCTTCTGGCTGCACCATTCCCCCGCCCCGGGCGTCGCACGGTTCGACGGGAACCTCGACGTCGGCGCTTTCCTGGACGAGTGTGCGGATGCCGGCCTCGAGGTCGCCCTGCGGATCGGACCGTGGGTGCACGGCGAGGCGCGCAACGGGGGCTTCCCGGACTGGGTCCAGAACCTCGATGTGCGTCATCGCTCCGACGATCCGCGGTACCTCGACCTCGTCCGCGAGTGGTTCGGGCAGCTCGCCGACGCGCTGGGCGGCCGCGCGCAGCCGGGCGGGCCCGTCATCGCGGTGCAGCTGGAGAACGAGCTGTACGACCGGCCGGAGCACCTCCGCACGCTCAAGCGCCTCGCCCGCGAGGCCGGGATCGCCGCGCCGCTGTGGACGGCGACCGCGTGGGGCGGCGCGCAGCTGCCGGCCGGCGAGGTGCTGCCGCTGTTCGGCGGGTACGCCGACGGGTTCTGGGTCGACCCCGGCGAGCCGTGGCATCCGACGTTCCGCGCCCACTTCTTCCCGTCCCACGACTGGGACGACCCGGGCGTGGGAGCCGATGTCCGCGACGCGCAGGGGTTCGCGGCGGCGAGCGCGACCGCCGATCTGCACGGCTTCCCGCCGGCGACCTGCGAGCTCGGCAGCGGCATGGCCACCGCCTACCACCGCCGCCCCGTGCTGACCGGGCGCGACATCGCGGCGCTCGCGCATGTGAAGATCGGCAACGGCTCCGCGTGGCAGGGGTACTTCATGTACGCCGGTGGCCGCAACCCGGGCCCGGGGATGCAGGAGACGCAGGCCACCGGCTACCCCAACGACATGCCCGAGCTCGGCTATGACTTCCACGCGCCGATCGGGCAGTCCGGAGACCCGGCCGACGCGTACCCGCTGCTGCGGGACCAGCACTCGTTCCTCGCCGCGTTCGGACATCTGCTCGGCGGGATGACCTCGTCCCTGCCCGACGATCCGCCGACGGGCCTCGATGACCGGACGACCCTGCGGTGGGCGCTGCGCTGCGACGGCGACGCCGGGTTCGTCGTCATCTCGCACCATCAGCCGCACGAGCCCGTCGCGGACGCGCTCGGCGTGCAGCTGCGGATCGTGACGGATGCCGGGACGACGGTGCTGCCCTCGCGTCCCGTCGACATCCCGGCCGGCACCCTGGCGCGATGGCCCGTGGGCCTCACGCTCGGCGGCTCGCGCCTGGACTGGGCGACGGCCTCCGCCGTGACGCTGCTGCCCGGCGGCGTGCCGACCCTCGTCCTCGTCGCGGACGCCGGCATCCCCGTCGAGGTGGCGGTGGACGGGGCCGTGATGGACGTCATCCCCGGGGTCGAACCGGTGCGGGTGGGCGGATTCGATCTTCTCGTCCTGCCTGCCGGCGAGCACCCGTGGGTGCCGGACCTGCCGTCCGGCCGGCGGCGCCTGCTCCTCAGCGAGGCGGAACTCGCGTGGGGCGGCGACGGGACGGTGCACGCGCGGCCGGGCGGCGCCGGCGTGCGAGAGTACGACCCGCCGTCACGCGCATGGCGGCGGATCGACGCCGGTGCGGGCGGCATCCTCGGACGGACCGTGACGGTCGAGCCGGTGCAGGATGCGGTGCCGGGACCGGCCGACTACGGGTTCGCGGAGCGGCGGCACAGCGCCCCCGACGCCGAGACGTTCGACGCGCACGCCGCCGTGTTCGCGCTGACCGTGCCGCCCGAGGCGTTCGACGGCGACGCGGTCCTGGACATCGACTGGGCGGGCGACGTCGGTCAGCTGCGGTGCGACGGCATCCCCGTCGACGACCGGTTCTGGGACGGCACGCGGTGGAGCGTTGCGCTGAGCGACGCCGGCATCGAACCGGATGCGGAGCTCACGCTGCACGTGCTGCCCCTGGCCCCGGAGACGACGATCGCGCTCCCCGCCGGCGCCGCCGCCCGCCTCTCGACCGCGAGCGCTCCGCTCGTGTCGGTGGACGCCGTCACGGTGCGCTCGCGCGGCGACTGGACCGAGGTGCCCGCGTGAGCGCGCCGTACACCGCGGCCGACGGGCTCGTGCGGGTGTACCCGGCATCCCCAGGCGACGGCAGCGGACTGCTCTGGATGCACGGCGGCGGCTTCGCGGCCGGCGACCTCGACATGCCGGAGGCCGATCATGTCGCACGGACCCTCGCCGCCGGCGGCACGACGGTCGTGAGCGTCGACTACCGGCTGGTGGGCGAGGGATGCCGGTACCCGGCGCCGTCCGACGACGTCCTCGCCGCGTGGGACTGGATGCTCGCGCGGCGGTCCGACCTGGGGATCACGCGGACGGCGATCGGCGGGGCGAGCGCCGGCGGCAACCTCGCCGCGGGCGCGGTGCTGCGGATGCTGGCGGACGGCGCCGGGGAACTCCCCGACCTCGTGCTGCTCGCGTATCCGACGCTGCTCGCGGTGCAGCCGCCCCCCGGGCGGGAACTGCGCGCCGCGCTCGACGCCGCCCCGGACGCCGATCGCTTCGGACCGGACGCCGTCCGCGGCATGTACGAGCGGTTCCTCGGCGGCCCCGTCGACGGTGCTCCGGTGCCGGCGGTGCCCGGGACGGCGCGCCCGGAGCAGCTCGCCGGTCATCCGCCGACGCTCATGGTCAACGGGGAGGTCGACGAACTCCGCGTCTCCGGCGAGGTGTACGCCGCGGCGCTCCGCGCCGCGGGCTGCGACATCGAGGTCGTCACGGAGACCGGGACGCAGCACGGCCACCTGAACCGGCCGCACGAGCCGGCGGCATCCGTCACCCTCGCGCGCTTCGCGCGGCGACTCGCCGGCGCGTAGCCGCCGCCCGCACCCGAGCGGGGGCGTGGCCCGGTGTGGCCCGGTGCGCTAGCATGTTGACGTAAACACATCGTTCGACGGGAGCGCAATGAGCTGGCTGGTCACCGGTGGTGCCGGATACATCGGGGCGCACGTCGTCCGTGCCCTCGCCGCGGCGGGCATCGAGCCCGTCGTCATCGACGATCTCTCCAGCGGCCACGCCGCCTTCGTGCCCGAGGGTGTGCCCTTCGCGCAGGGGACGATCCTCGACGAGGCCTTCGTCACCCGGACGCTCCGCGAGCACGCCGTCGAGGGCGTCATCCACGTCGCCGGCTTCAAGTACGCGGGCGTCTCCGTCACGCGCCCGCTGCACACGTACGCGCAGAACGTCGAGGGCACGCGCGCCGTGCTCGCCGCGATGGCGGATGCCGGCGTGTCGAACATCGTCTTCTCCTCCAGCGCCGCCGTCTACGGCACGCCGGACGTGCCGCTCGTGACCGAGGACCTGCCCAAGCGCCCCGCATCTCCCTACGGCGAATCCAAGCTCATCGGGGAATGGCTCCTGCGCGACCAGGCCGTCGCCACGGCCGCGGACGACCGCCCCCTGCGGCACACATCGCTGCGGTACTTCAACGTCGTCGGCTCGGGCGACCCGAGCGTCTACGACACGAGCCCGCACAACCTCTTCCCCATCGTGTTCGAGAAGCTGCTGGCCGGTGAGACCCCGCAGATCAACGGCGCCGACTACGACACCCCGGACGGCACGAACGTCCGCGACTACGTCCACGTCGCCGACATCGCCGCGGCTCACGTCGTCGCGGCGCAGCGCCTGATGGCGGGCGAACCCGTCGAGGCCGCGTACAACCTCGGCTCCCGCAACGGCCTGTCCGTGCGGGAGATCATGGATGCCATGGCCCGCGTCACCGGGATCGACTTCACTCCGGTGATCGCGGCCCGTCGCCCCGGCGACCCGGACCGCATCGTCGCAACGGGCGAGCTGGCCGCCCGCGACCTGGACTGGCAGAACCGGTACACCGTCGACGAGATGGTCCGCTCGGGCTGGGACGCGCGGCGCAACGCCGGCTGAGGCCAGGCGCGCGGCGGCGCCGTGCTCGCGCGCGGCCCCCCCGGTGACGGGGTCGGGCCAGCTACGCGACCCAACGGCGGAGATCGTCGCCTCGGTGCACCGAGCGCCTGCAAGGGTGAGCCGTCCCGGCACGGAATCCGCCGTTGGGTATCCGGACGATGCACGGAATCCGCCGTTGAGTCCGATCGGCGCACAGGATCCGCCGCCGGGCACCCGGATCGACGCGGCGCTCGGCTCAGACCGGCGGCGGCGCCGTGCTCGCGCGCTCGACGAGTACCGGCGTGAGCGCGAGAGGCTCGCCGTGGCCCCCGCCGATCGCGGCGACGAGCGCGGCGACGGCGGCGGCGCCGAGGGCGTCGAAGTCCTGGCGCACCGTCGTCAGGGGCGGCAGATACTGGGCCGCGTCGGCGACGTCGTCGAAGCCGACGACGCTGACGTCGCCGGGTACGTCCCGGCCGGTGTCGGCGAGCGCGCGCAGCGCCCCGAGTGCCATCTGATCGTTGGCCGCGAAGAGCGCCGTCGCGTCGGCGGGCAGCGCGGCGGTGACGGCGTGACCGGATGCCGACGACCAGTCGCCGCGCAGCGGCTCCGGGGCCGCGATCCCGGCCGCGGCCAGCGCGTCGCGCCAGCCGCGCTCGCGCTCGGCGGCGGCGAACGAGCCGGCGGGGCCGGCGAGGTGGTGCACCGCGGCGTGCCCGAGTGCCAGCAGGTGCGCGGTCGCGGCGCGCGCGCCGGCGGCGTGGTCGGTCTGCACGACGACGTATCGGTCGTCCGGCGGGGAATCGACGACGACGAGGGCCAGGGAGCGCGGCACCTCGACGCCGCGGGCCAGCGCTGTCGCCTCATTGAGCACGATCGCCCCGTCGACGCCCTGCTCGTGGAGACGGGCGAAGCCCTGGGCGACGGCATCCCGACCCGATGCCGTCACGACGGTGAGCGCGAAGCCGCGTTCGGCGGCGGCAGCGGCGATGGCCTGCAGCATCCGCGAGTTGCCGACCGTGGCGAGGGTCGAGACGACGAGCCCGATCGTGTCGGTGCGGCCCGTGCGCAGCGCGCGCGCCGCGCGGTGCGGGCGGTAGTCGAGCTCGACCATGGCACGTTCCACGCGCCGCCTCGTCGCGGGGTCGACGCGCGGGCTGCCGTTCACGACGCGCGAGACGGTCTGTCCGGAGACGCCGGCGATCGCGGCGACATCCGCCATCGACACGCGTCGCTCCACGACTCCTCCTTGCCCGCCCGGCCATCCGGATCGGCCGATGTTGACGATAACATAGCAGTGGAGTACCGTGTTGACGTGAACATCCCGACTGACACTCCCGCCGCAACGGAGTTGGGCGCCGGCGTCCTGAAGCGACCCACGCGTCTCGCCGACGGCCGCGAGCTCATCTACTACGACGACCCCGCCACGACCCTCGGCCCCGACCGCGCCGTCGACGCGCGCGACCTCGACCCGCGTCCCGCCACCGCGACGATGCGCCAGGACATCCTCACCGGCGACTGGGTCTCCGTCGCCGCCGCCCGGCAGAACCGGGCCTTCCTGCCCCCGGCCGAGCTCGACCCGCTCGCGCCGCAGTCGGCGACGAACCCGTCCGAGATCCCCTCGCTCTACGACGTGGCCGTCTTCGAGAACAAGTCGCCCTCGTTCGGCCCGGCCCTCGCCGCCGCCGTCGGCGACGCCCCGGAGGCCGCCGACCCGCCCCGCGGAATCGCCGACCTCGAGCACCTCGGTCTCGGCCGCACCCGCACGAGCGTCGGCCGTTGCGAGGTCGTCTGCTTCTCCCCCGAACGCACCGGCTCGTTCGGCACCCAGACCGTCACCCGCGCCCGCACGGTCATCGAGGCGTGGGCCGACCGCACGGCCGCCCTCTCCGCCCTCCCGGGCATCGAGCAGGTCTTCCCGTTCGAGAACCGCGGCGAGGCCATCGGTGTCACGCTGCACCACCCGCACGGTCAGATCTACGCCTACCCGTACGTCACGCCGCGGACGACCCGCCTCCTCGACTCGATCGACCGGACGGCACCCGACCTGTTCCAGCGCATCCTGGAGTTCGAACAGGCCGGCCCGCGCGTGCTGCTGCGCGGCGAGCACTGGACCGCGTTCGTGCCGTTCGCCGCGCGCTGGCCCCTCGAGATCCACCTGCTGCCGCACCGCCACGTGCCCGACTTCGCCGCCCTGTCGGCGGAGGAGCGCGACGAGCTCGCCCCCCTCTATCTGCGACTCCTCCGCGGCGTCGACGCGCTCTACGACAGCCCGACGCCTTACATCGCAGCGTGGCATCAGGCGCCCGTCAACGTCGGCCGCGACACCGTGCGACTCAACCTGCAGCTGACAAGCCCCCGCCGCGCCGCCGACAAGCTCAAGTTCCTCGCCGGCTCCGAGGCCGCGATGGGCGCGTGGATCGGCGACGTCCCGCCGGAGGCCGCCGCAGACCGGCTGCGCGCCGCGATCGAGGGGGTGTCCCTGTGACCGCCGCGGGCGAGGCCCACGGCCTCTTCATGCAGCTCACCGGCGTCGAGCCGACCGGCCTCTGGTCCGCCCCCGGCCGCGTCAACCTCATCGGGGAGCACACCGACTACAACGACGGCTTCGTCTTCCCGTTCGCGATCGACCACCGAACGTACGTCGCCCTCGGCCGACGCAGCGACGGTCGCATCCGCGTGACCTCCACCTTCGACCCGGATGCCGTCGAGATCGGCATCGACGAGCTCGACGACGTGTTCCCCGAACGGCGCGACGAGATCGCGGAATGGGCGCGGTACCCGCTGGGCGTCGCCTGGGCGTTGCTGCGCGCAACGGGCGCCACCGGCGTAACCGGCGTCGACCTCGCGATCGCCTCGGACGTGCCGGTCGGCGCGGGCCTGTCGTCCTCCGCGGCGATCGAGGGCGCGACCGCCGCCACCCTCGACGACGTGTGGGGTCTCGGCCTCGACCACGTCGCACTCGCGCAGGCGGGGCGGACGGCGGAGAACGAGGCCGTCGGCGCCCCCACCGGCATCATGGACCAGATGGCATCCATGCTGGGACGGGCGGATGCGGGCATCTTCCTGGACTGCCGCTCGCTCGAGGCGGACGTCGTCGACCTCGGCTTCGCCGCAGCGGGTCTCGAGCTCCTGGTCATGGACACCGGCGTGAAGCACGCGCACTCCACCGGCGGGTACGGCGAGCGCCGCGCCGCCTGCGAGCGGGGCGCCGAGATCATGGGCGTCCCGGCCCTCCGCGACCTCGCCGTCGCCGACCTCCCACGCGCGGAGGAGCTCATGGACGACGTGACCTTCCGGCGCGTCCGGCACGTCGTGACCGAGGACCAGCGCGTGCTCGACGCCGTGCAGACGCTGCGCGCGGAGGGGCCGCGCGCGATCGGCGCGCTCCTGGATGCCTCGCACGTCTCGATGCGGGACGACTTCGAGATCTCGGTGCCCGAGCTCGACCTCGCCGTGGACACCGCACGCGCGGCGGGAGCGATCGGCGCGCGGATGACCGGCGGCGGATTCGGCGGCGCGGCGATCGCGCTCGTCGACCACGGTCACGTGGCATCCGTCACCGCCGCCGTCGAGACGGCATTCGCGGATGCCGGGTTCGCGGCGCCGCACATCTTCACGGTGCATCCCTCGGACGGCGCACGCCGCGACGGCTGAGCGCCGAGTCCCGCGAGGAGTGGCGCCGCGCGGCGCCTCCTCCTCGCGGGGCCGGCAGCGCATCCTCGCGTGGCCGGCAGGCGCACGTCCGCCCGCGGATAGACTGCGATCCGATGGCTGACGACGAGCGGGACGCGGTGCGCCAGGACCTGGCGGTCACCCTCCGCGAGCTCGCCTGGACGATCCACCGGAAGGCGCCGGACCGCGCCGGCGTCGGGCCGATCCCCACCACCGAGATCGCGCTGCTCAAGCAGATCATCGACCACCCGGGCGCCACCGTCGGCGAACTCGCTCAGGGACTCGGACTCCGTCAGCCCAACGTCAGCGCCGCGCTGCGGGCCCTGCTCGGGCGTGGGCTCGTCGAGCGGCACCAGTCGCCCTCCGACCGGCGGATCGCGTCGATCTTCGTGACGGATGCGGGCGTCGCCGAGCACCAGGAGATCTCCACCGCGTGGGCGACGCCCGTGCACGCGGCCATGGCCGACCTCGACGCGGCGGACGTCGACGCTCTCGCCGCGGCAGCCGGCGCCCTCGACGCCGTGCTGCGTCGCCTGCGCGCCGCCGACTGATCGGCATCCGATCGTCGCGACCGTCGGATGACCGGCCGATGACGACTCGGTGACCCCCTGGCCTCCGGCCGCGGCGCCGCAATAGCATGGCGCCCGGGCCGCGACGGCCGTCGCGGCCCGGGAGGAGACATCGTGGCGTACATCACCGTGGCGACCGAGAACTCGGCCGACGTCGACATCTACTACACCGATCAGGGATCCGGTCAGCCTGTCGTGCTGATCCACGGCTTCCCCCTGAACGGCGAATCGTGGGGCAAGCAGCAGGCCGCGCTGCTGGATGCCGGCTACCGCGTGATCGCCTACGACCGCCGCGGATTCGGCGCCTCGTCGAAAACGGGGAGCGGGTACGACTACGACACCTTCGCAGCCGACCTGCACGCCCTCATGGAGGACCTCGACCTCGACGAGGCCGTGCTCGTGGGATTCTCGATGGGCACCGGTGAGGTCGCCCGTTACCTCGCCCGCTACGGCAGCGGCCGCGTGGCGAAGGCGGCGTTCCTCGGATCGCTCGAGCCCTTCCTCCTCATCACCGACGACAACCCGGGCGGCGCCGGCGACCCGGCGTTCTTCGACGGCATGGCCGCCGCGGTCCGCGCCGACCGGTACGCCTTCATCGCCGGGTTCTTCCGCGACTTCTACAACCTCGACGAGAACCTCGGGAGCCGGATCTCGCAGGAGGCGCTCGGTGCGAGCATCGCCGTCGCGAACCAGGCCGGCAACACCGCGATCGCCGCGGCGCCGCTGACCTGGCCGACCGACTTCCGCGCCGACATCCCCTCGGTGACGGTGCCGGCGCTCATCGTGCACGGCACGGCCGACAACATCCTGCCGATCGACAGCACCGGCCGGCTCTTCAAGGACCTGCTGCCGCAGGCGACCTACGTCGAGATCGACGGCGCCCCGCACGGGATGCTCTGGACCCACGGGGACGAGGTCAACGAGGCGCTGCTGGCCTTCCTGGCATCCTGACGCCGGTCGGCCGCCGCCGCCGCTGCCGCCGCAACCGCCGCCGTTGCGGCGCAAACTGCAGGACCGGGTGTGACCAGAGTGACGGCTGAGCCCCACAGGGCACATCCGTCACGGCCGATCCTGCAGATCGCCTCGGGCATCGCCTCGCAGCCGGGCGTCAGTCCGCGGCGGCGAGGACGGCGTGCGGCATGCGCGCCTGCATGACGGCGATGGCCGCCGGGTTGTCGTCGACGAGCACGGCGTCGCGGCCGAGGGCGGATGCGACGGCGCCGGTCGTGCCGCTCCCGGCGAACAGGTCGAGCACGCGATCGCCGGGGCGGCTGGACGCCTGGACGATCCGGCGAAGGATGCCCTCGGGCTTCTGCGTCGGGTAGCCCGTCTTCTCACGGCCGGACGTCGGCACGATCGTGTGCCACCAGACGTCGGTCGGCAGCTTCCCGCGGGCCGCCTTCTCCGGTGTGACGAGGCCCGGCGCCATGTACGGCTCCCGGTCGACGGACTCCGAGTCGAAGTGGTAGCGCTCCGGGTCCTTCACGTAGACGAGGATCGTGTCGTGCTTGGTGGGCCAGCGCCGCCGCGACTTCGCGCCGTAGTCGTAGGCCCAGATGAGCTCGTTGAGGAAACAGGCGCGACCGAACAGCGCGTCGAGCAGCACCTTCGCGTAGTGCGCCTCCCGGTAGTCCAGGTGCAGGTAGAGCGTGCCCTCGGGGCTGAGGAGACGCCACGCCTCCGCGAGGCGGGGCTCGAGGAAGTCCCAGTAGTCGTCGAACCGGTCGTCGTAGGCACGCAGGTCGCCGCGCAGGCGCGCATAGCTGGTGCCGCGGAATCCCCGCTTGACCGGGGACAGCGTCGTCCCGACCGGGTCGTCGGCCCCGCTCACGACCGCCTGTTCGACGGTGCGCCCTTGCGAGCGGCCCGTGTTGAACGGCGGGTCGAGGTAAACCAGCGCGAACGAGCCGCTCTCCAGAGAGCGCGCGATCTCCAGGTTGTCGCCCTGGCGGATCTCGACGGCCCCCGGAGTCGCATCGGCGCGGGGCGCCGTCACGGGACCCGGTGCAGCCACGCGTCGGTCGCGAACTTCGACGTTACGAGCGCCTCCGCCTCGGCGTATTCCTCGTCGGTGATATGCCCGGGCTGCGCCCCGTAGAGCGTCGTGAAGGTCTCGATGAGCCGCTCGATGATCGCCTCGCGCGGCAGTCCGGTCTGGCTGCGGAGCGGATCGACGCGCTTGGCCGCCGACACGGTGCCCTTGTCGCTGAGCTTCTCCCGCCCGATGCGCAGGACATCGGTGAGCACCTGGCCGTCCATGTCGTAGCTGAGGGTCGCGTGATGCAGCACGCCGCCGTTGGCGAGCCGCTTCTGCGCCGCACCGCCGATCTTGCCCTGCGGCGACGCGATGTCGTTGAGCGGCTGGTAGGTCGCCTCGATCCCGAGCGAGCGCAGGGCCTGCAGCACCCAGTCGTCGAGGAAGGCGTACGAGTCCGCGAAGGTCATGCCAGCGACCAGGGATGCCGGGACGTACAGCGAATACGTGACGATGGCGCCGGCGGCCATGAGCATGGCCCCTCCGCCGGAGATCCGCCGGACGACGTCGAACCCGTGCGCAGCGGCTCCGTCGGGATCGACCTCGTTGCGGTACGACTGGAACGAGCCGATGACGACGGCGGACTCGTCCCACTCCCAGATGCGGAGGGTCGGGCGGCGGCGGTCATCGCCCACCCGCGCCGTGAGGACCTCGTCGAGCGCGAGGTTCATCCGCGGCGACACGGCCTTCTCGTGGACGATCTCCCACTCGAAGTCGCGCCAGCCGGGGGCCGTGACGAGCGCGCGGCGTACCGCGGTGCCCACCGCCTCGGGGGTGAAGCCGAGAAGCTGCGCGCCCTCCGGCAGCGCGCCGCGCACGGCGGCCGCGATCGTCGCGACATCCGCTTCGACGGGAAGGCCCGTCACCGCCGCGTCGATGTCGGCGAGCGCGTCGTCGGGCTCGAGGAAGAAGTCCCCGGCCAGGTGGAAGTCCGCGATCCGGCCGTCCCTGACCTCGAGGTCGACCACGACGAGCTTGCCGCCTGGGACCTTGTACTCGCCGTGCATCCTCCCAGCCTACGGCGGGGCCACCGCCCGCGGCGCCGTCAGGTGCGAGCCGGGACGCGGCGGTCGAGCCAGGCCAGCAGGTCAGCGCGCACCTCGGCCTGACTCACCTCGTTGAAGATCTCGTGGCGGGCGTCGGGATAGACGAGCGTCGTGACATCCGAG
Organism: Microbacterium sp. UNCCL10; assembly: GCF_000746195.1. NCBI lineage: Bacteria > Bacillati > Actinomycetota > Actinomycetes > Micrococcales > Microbacteriaceae > Microbacterium > Microbacterium sp. UNCCL10. The sequence goes on from NZ_JQKT01000008.1 coordinate 87,550, forward strand.
AGACCCGACCGCGTGCGGTACGCGTCGGCGAGCCGGTGCACGCTTCGCGGTCCGCCGACCGGGTCGTCGCGACCCACCATGAGCAGCACCGGGACGTCGACGCCGAGATCGCGGCGCGGGAGTCCCAGCAGCCGCAGGGAGTCGATGATCCCGAAGAGCTTGATGAGCGGCACCGTCGTCGTCAGAGGGTCATCCAGGAAGGCTTGCCCGACCGCAGGATCGCTGGAGAGCCATTCGGTGCCGAGAGCGCCCTTGGCGTGCCACTTCCGGTTGTACGGACCGCTGCTCATCGACCCGAACCGGCGCAGCGCCGATCCGGAAAGGACGACAGCGTCGTACGCGTCGGGCTCGTCGTTGAACATCTTCTGCGCGAGAAGCGACCCCCACGAGTGTCCCAGGAGGATGAGCGGCAGTCCGGGGTTCTCGTCGCGGATGAGGTGGGTGAACTGCCGGCACGCCGCGATCGCCGCACGCAGCCCTCCGACGCCGAGCCGGCCGAGCCGCGCCGCGTCGCCGCCGTGCTGCGTCATCCCGGTGCGGCCGTGGCCGCGGTGATCGTCCGCGTAGACCGTGTACCCGGCCGCGGTGAGCGCCGTGATCAGGGCCGCGTAGCGTCCCGCGTGCTCGCCGACGCCGTGCAGAAGCTGGACGACCGCCCGCGGCGTCGTCTCGGCGGGATGGACGTCGTAGACGATGGCGACACCGTGCGCATCGATGAACTCGGGCATGGACAGAGCATAGGGGCGGGGAGGCGGCATCTGCTCTCCCCGCCCCCGCTCACGTCATCCGCGGGACTTCGTGACGACCACGGTGGCCGACGGATCCGACGCGGCCGACGAGCCGGCGCCGCTCACCGCGACGACGGTCGCCGACCACCGTCCCGCCGGAACCGACGTGAAGGTCACCGAGCGTGCGTCCGCGGCGGCGGTCGTCACGAGCGGCTTCGGTCCGTGGCCGTTCCCCTTGCCGGCGCTCTTGCCGCGTTCCGGCGTGAGGGTGACGACGTACCCGGTGAGCTCCTCGGTCCCCGGCTCGGCGGGCGGCTGCCACGTCACCGTGACGCCCGTGCGGTCCGAGCGGATGCCGGGCGCCGCGACCGGCAACGGAGCGGCGTGCAGCGGCACGCGCGAGAAGTCCATCCCGGACGCGAGGTGGAAGCTCGTGTACGCCGGCTGGTTGTACGTCGTCTGCTGCCGCGCCGTCTCGACCCGGTACTGCGGGTCGTGCATGAGCGTGTACAGCTTGTGCGTCGTCGGCTCGCTCGACAGGTACATCCGCAGCGCCGTCGAGTCCGCCGTCCGGACGAGCAGCTCCTCGCGCCAGTCTCCCAGCACGTCGGCGACGAGAGCGGGGTTGCCCTTCGTGCCGTTGTTCGTGAGGGTGCCGGATGCCGTCAGCAGTGTGCCGCGCGTCCAGTCGTCGATCGTCGGCGTGACGGCTTGAGCGCCGTTCACGATCTGCGTCGTGAGATCGCCGGCCCAGCGGATGGACATGTTCGTGCCGGGGTTCGCCGGTGACAGCACGTCCCCGGTCGCGGAGAGCAACCCGGAGGCCTCCGTGCCGGCGGGCATGCTGGACCAGACCTCCATGCCGGGCACGTCGGTCCGCACGTCGCCGATCATGCCGCGACCGGTGTCGCGTCCCGAGTAGGCGCCGAACAGCACCTCCCCGGTCGCGGCGTCGCGCAGTGCGGTGCCGTAGGGCGCGCTCATGGCGCCCTCGTGCACCGTGAAGATCTCCAGGCCCGGACGGGCGGGGTCGATGTCGGCGACGTGCATCGCGTCCCCGTGACCCAGCCGCGCCTGTGCGCCCGGCGCGGTGCTCCCGGCGGGCAGCTGGTCGAAGGACGAGTAGAGCAGTCCGCCGTCGTCGTCGAGCGTCGCGGATCCGTAGACGATCTCCTGCCGCCCGTCTCCGTCGACGTCGGCGGCGCTCAGGCTGTGGAAGCCCTGGGTCGTGAGCGTGCCGTACTCCGGGTCGGTCCCGTCGCGTCCGTGCGGGCCGTCGTTGAACGGGTTCGTCATCGGCACGTGGCCGCTGTCGACGAGCCAGCGCTGGGTGAGGTGGCGGCCGTCCCAGTCGTACGTCGCGACCGTGGACCGCGTGTAATAGCCGCGGGCGAAGATCGCGGAAGGGTGCGTCCCGTCGAGGTACGCGACGCCGGAGAGGAAGCGGTCGACACGGTTGCCCGGTTCGATGCGCGCCATCGCGTAGTCGCCCCACAGCAGGCCGTCGTCGCCCCGCCCCGGTTCGTAGCGCACGGTTTCGAGCTCGGCTCCCGTGGCGCCATCGAACACCGTCAGGTACTCGGGCCCGTCGACGATGAAGCCCTCGAAGGCGCGCAGCACGTTGCGTGCCGACCGCGACGGCGCGTACACGTCGATGAAGTAGTCCACGAGCTCCGCGGCGCTCTCCGGCGAGAGCGGGTAGTCGTGCGTGACCGGGGCCCCGAACGCCTCCTCGAGGGTCGCGGGCCACTGCCCCGAGACGACCTCCGCGCGCTCGGACCAGCCCCGGAACACCTCGATGAGGTGGTCGCGGTAGTCGGGCGCGCTCATCCGATAGTCATCGTCGTGGGAGAACCCGGCACGGCGGTCCTCGCGCGGCATCGTGATGAACTTCTCCCGTGCGACGGTGCCGTCGGCACGGTACTGCACCGACTTCGTGCCGGGCGCGGTCTTGAGGATGGTCTCGCTCTTCCCGTCGCCGTCGAAGTCGTAGACGAGGAACTGCGTGTAATGGGCGCCGGCGCGGATGTTGACGCCCAGCTCGATGCGGTTCAGGAGCGTCCCGTCGAGCTCGTAGGTATCGATGAAGACGGGGCCGGTGTACCCGACCTGGGAGACGTCCTTGGAGTTGGACGGGTCCCACTTCACGACGTACTCGTAGGCGCCGTCGCCGTCGACGTCGCCCACCGAGACGTCGTTCGCCGAGTAGGTGTACGCCTCTCCGGCCGGGGTCGTCCCCCCGGCGGGCACGGTCAGCGGGATGTCGATGGCGGGTTGCGCGGAGGGGGTGACCGCCGGGCTCGGCTCGCCCTCGCGTCCGGCGAGGACGGGCGCCACCCGATAAGACGACCGGCCCGTGCCGGCGGCATCCACGAAGGTCGTGCTGTCGGTAACGAGCGCGATCCTGGCGCCGTCCCGATAGACGGCGAAGTCGGCGCCGGTGAGCCCGGTGGCGGCCGCGCCGTACGCCTCGCTCTTGAGCAGGCGCCAGGAGAGGTGGATGCCGCCGGTCGTCGACAGGGCGACGAGCCCGCGATCGAGGGACTCCAGCTGGATGCCGGTGGTGGCGGCGGGCGGGCGGTCCCCGCCCGCGGTCACGGCAGGGGGTGCGCCCACAGCGGCCTGCGCCGGGAGGACGAGGGCCACGGCTGCGACAGCCGCGGCGAGGGTCGTTCGGACGGGGGTTCTCATTCGCTTCACCTTTGAATCGCGGAATCGGAATGCGCTTTCCCCAGTCGCCACCGCCGAGCCTAAGCGTGTCCGCTGAATCGTGTCAATGGGGTCCGCCGATCCGGCTCGCACTTTACTTAGCACGACTAATGAGTTATGCTAAGCATTACATGACCTCTCCAGCTCTCTCCTCAGAAACCTCCGGCGACCTCGCCCACGAAGCCGCTGACTTCCGCATGGCGACGTTCCGGCTCGCCCGTCGCCTGCGCGCGCACCGCGCCGTCGACTCGATGAGCGACGGTCAGTTCGCCGTGCTCGCCGCCCTGTCCATGCACGGCGGCCACACCCTCGGCGAACTCGCGGACCGCGAGCGCGTCTCGTCGCCGTCGATGAACCGCACCGTGAACTGCCTGGAGGAGTCCGGGTACATCACGCGCACGCCCGACGAGAGCGACCGCCGCAAGGTGAACATCGATCTCACCGACGCCGGCCGCGCCGTCGTCGAGGAGACGGTGCGCCGACGCGATCTGTGGCTCGAGTCCGCGTTCAGCACCCTCGACAACGAGCAGCGCGCGACGCTGGCGCGTGCCGCCGAGATCATGCGGGAGGTGGCGAGGCGATGAGCGCCATGTTCCGCTCCTTCTCCGTCTTCAACTACCGCGTCTGGTTCATCGGCGCCCTCGTCTCCAACGTCGGCGCGTGGATGCAGGCCACGGCCCTCAGCTGGGTCGTCCTGACCGAGCTGACCAACAACGACGCCGGCGCCATGGGCGTCACGATGGCGCTGCAGTTCGCTCCCCCGCTGCTCCTGGTGAGCGTGACCGGATGGGTGGCCGACCGCTTCGACCGGCGCAAGCTCCTGTTCGTCACGCAGAGCCTGCTGCTCCTGCTCGGGCTCGCGATCGGGGCGCTCCTGCTCGCCGGTGTCATGACCCTGCCGCTCATGTACACCTTCGCCCTCGCGCTCGGTGTCGTGTCGGCCTTCGACAACCCGAGCCGCCAGGCCTTCGTCTCCGACCTCGTGTCGCGCGAGAACGCCTCCAATGCCGTCGCGCTGAACGCCGCGTCGTTCAACGGCGCCCGCATGATCGGTCCCGCCGTCGCGGGCATCGTGATCGTCGCGGTGGGCACGGGCTGGGTCTTCTTCATCAACGGCGTCACGTTCCTCGCGATGCTCGTCGCCCTGATGCTCATCCGCACGGATGACCTCATCCCGCGCGTCCGGCACGCCGGCGCCTCCCGGCTGGCCGACGGGTTCCGCTACGTGAAGGGCCGCCCCGACCTCGTCGTCACGTTCGTCATGGTGTTCCTGCTCGGCGCGTTCGGCATGAACTTCCCGATCTTCGCCTCGACGATGGCGCTCGAGTTCGGCCAGCAGGCCGACGGGTACGGACTGCTGAGCTCGATCCTCGCCGTGGGGTCCCTCGCCGGTGCGCTGCTGGCCGCCCGCCGCGACCGCGCCCGCATCCGCCTCGTCATCGTGGGCGCCGGGATGTTCGCCGCCGCCGCGTTCCTGTCTGCCGCGATGCCGACGTACTGGACATATGCCGCAACGCTCATGCTCACGGGCTTCGCCGTCGTCACCACGCTGACGACCGCGAACGGCTATGTCCAGACGACGACGGATCCGGCGCTCCGCGGGCGCGTGCTCGCCCTGTACATGGCAATCCTCATGGGTGGCACGCCCATCGGCGCGCCCATCGTCGGGTGGGTCGCCGCCGAGTGGGGTCCCCGCGCCGCGATCCTCGTCGGCGCGAGCGCGGCGTTCGTCGCCTTCGCCATCGGCCTCGCCTGGCTGCTGATCTCCGGTCGACTGCATCGCCACGAATCACGCCGGTTCGCGCTGCAGCTCGACGAGACGCGCCCGCTCCCCGTCGTGGCGCCTGCGGAGTTCAGTGACGAGGTCGCCGGGACGACTCCGATCAAGCTCCCCGCGGACGCTCGCCGGGGCTGAGGCGCGTCCGGGCTCAGCCCGTCGTCGACTCGCGCACGACCAGCTCCGGCCGGAAGCGCACATTCCGCTCGTGCGCTCCGCCGGGCTCGGCGAGCTCCTTCAGCAGCAGGTCGACGGCCGTGTACCCGATGAGGGATGCCGGCTGCCGGATCGAGGAAAGGGGCACGACGGTGGCCGCCGCGAAGTCGATGTCGTCGTAGCCGATGAGTGCGATGTCGTCGGGGATCCGGACGCCCGACATGATCGCGAGAGCCTGGATGGCCCCGACGGCGAGCAGGTCGTTGGCGGCGAAGATCGCGTCGGGGCGACGACCGGCGGGCTTCTCCAGCATCGCGAGCGCGGCCGCACGGCCGTGGAGGACGCTGAGCGCGGGCATCTCGACGGTCTCCAGCGTCGCGCCCGCGACGGCGTCCACGGCCCGGCGCGCCCCCTCGAGGCGGTCGGCGACCTGGCGGATCGATTGCGGCCCGCCGAGGAACATCAGCCGTCGGCGGCCGGCGGCCAGCAGATGGGATGCCGCGAGATGACCTCCCTCCACGTCGTCGACGGCGACGGAGCAGAAGCCCGAGCCCTCGATCTCCCGGTCGACGAGGATCACCGGTGACCCGGCATCCTGCACCCGCTTCAGCCGCGGGACGTCGTCGGTCGTGGGGGTGATGAGCACGCCGTTGACGCGCTGCTCGAGGAACAGGTCGAGGTAGCGGGCCTCGCGGGACGGGTCTTCGTCGGCGTTGCCCAGGAGGACGGCCATATCGGCCTCGTCGGCACGGTTCTCCGCACCGCGCGCGACGTCGGCGAAGAACGGGTTCCCGGCATCGAGGACGACGAGACCGATGCTGCGGCTGCGGCCCACGCGCAGCTGGCGGGCGGCATCGTTGCGGACGAACCCCAGGTCGGCGATCGCGGCGAGGACGCGCGCGACCGTCTCCGGGGCCACCTTGGCCGGCCGGTTCAGGACGTTGGAGACCGTGCCGACGGAGACGGAGGCCGCGGCGGCGACGTCACGGATGCTGGCGGCCACGGGGTCTCCTCTCGATCAGCTCGCTCGCCCGATCCTAGCCATGCCGCCCGCCGGCGGTCGTCCACGCGCGCGCCCGCGTCATCGCGCCCCTTTGCGTCCGGACCCGATCTGTCGTAGGCTCACTGAAACGATTCATACCCCTCCAGGAGTCCTCGATGACGAGCCCCACCGCCCCGCAGCGGGTCTGTTTCGAGCTGCGGGTGAAGCCCGAGATGCTCGGCGAGTACCTCGCCCGGCACACCCCGGTGCGCGCCGAGATGCTCGCGGAGATCGCGGCATCCGGTCGCCGCAACTACTCCCTCTTCCTCGGCGAGGGCGGGCGCCTCATCGGCTACTACGAGACCGACGACGACGCCGCGGCACAGGCCTACCTCGCCGCATCCGAGGTCGCGACGCGGTGGGAAGCCGAGATGGCCCCCTTCTTCGTCGACCTCGACGGGCGTCCCGACCAGGCCGCGACCACCCTGACCGAGATCTTCCACCTGCACGACCAGCTGACGGCATCCGTCACCGACCACGAAAGCGACGCATCGTGAGCACCCTCACCTCCGACCACCTCGCCACCCTCGCGCAGCAGGGCATCGAGCTGCCCAGCTGGGCGTTCGGCAACTCCGGCACCCGGTTCCGCGTCTTCCCGACCGCCGGCACACCCCGCGACCCGTTCGAGAAGATCGCCGACGCCGCCGAGGTCAACCGGCACACGGCGCTCGCCCCGTCGGTCGCCCTGCACATCCCGTGGGACACGGTCGACGACTACGCGGCGCTCCGCCGCCACGCGGAAGACCTCGGCGTCGCCCTCGGCACGATCAACTCGAACACCTTCCAGGACGAGGACTACAAGTTCGGCGCCCTCACGCACCATGAGGAGCGCATCCGCCGGAAGGCGATCGACCACCACCTCGAGTGCATCGACATCATGGATGCCACCGGCTCCCGCGACCTGAAGATCTGGCTCGCCGAGGGGTCGAACTACCCCGGCCAGAACGACATGCGCGCGCGCCAGGACCGCCTGCAGGACTCCCTGCAGCAGATCTACGCCCGCCTGTCCGGCGAGCAGCGCCTCGTGCTGGAGTACAAGTTCTTCGAGCCGTCGTTCTACCACACCGACGTCCCGGACTGGGGGACCTCCTACGCGCAGGTGGCGGCCCTCGGCGACCGTGCCCTCGTGTGCCTGGACACCGGGCACCACGCGCCCGGCACCAACATCGAGTTCATCGTCATGCAGCTGCTGCGCCTCGGGAAGCTCGGCTCGTTCGACTTCAACTCGCGCTTCTACGCCGACGACGACCTCATCGTCGGGGCGGCCGACCCGTTCCAGCTGTTCCGCATCATCCTCGAGGTGATCCGCGGCGGGGGCCTCAACAACCCCGACGTCGCGTTCATGCTCGACCAGTGCCACAACATCGAGGACAAGATCCCCGGTCAGATCCGCTCGGTGCTCAACGTGCAGGAGATGACCGCCCGCGCCCTGCTGGTCGACCGCGACGCGCTGGACGCGGCCCAGAACGCGAACGACGTCCTGGCCGCGAACGCCGTGCTGATGGATGCGTTCTACACCGACGTCCGCCCCCAGCTGGCGCAGTGGCGCGAGTCGCGGGGCCTGCCCGCCGACCCGATGGCCGCGTACGCCGCCTCCGGGTACCAGCAGCGCATCGCCGCCGACCGCGTCGGCGGCACCCAGGCGGGCTGGGGCGCCTGACCACCCTCCCCCGACTCCCTTCCCGAGTGTCCGGACACCGACGAAAGCGAACCGACCCACAATGACCAACGAGACCGCCCAGGCGCTCATCGCCCGCAGCAACCGCCTGGGTGCCGACCCGAAGAACACCAACTACGCCGGCGGCAACACGTCGGCCAAGGGCACCGAGACCGACCCCGTCACGGGAGAGCCGGTCGAGCTGCTCTGGGTCAAGGGATCCGGCGGTGACCTCGGCACGCTGAAGCCCGAGGGTCTCGCGGTGCTCCGCCTGGACCGCATGCGCGCGCTCGTCGACGTCTACCCGGGCGTCGAGCGCGAGGACGAGATGGTCGCCGCGTTCGACTACTGCCTGCACGGCAAGGGCGGCGCGGCGCCGTCGATCGACACGGCGATGCACGGGCTCGTGGATGCCGCGCACGTCGACCACCTCCACCCCGACGCCGGCATCGCGATCGCGACCGCCGCCGACGGGGAAGAGCTCACGACGCGGATCTTCGGCGAGAAGGTCGTCTGGGTGCCGTGGCGTCGCCCCGGCTTCCAGCTCGGCCTCGACATCGCAGCGATCAAGGCGGCGAACCCGCAGGCCGTCGGCTGCATCCTCGGCGGGCACGGGATCACGGCGTGGGGCGACACGTCGGAGGAGTCCGAGCGCAACAGCCTGTGGATCATCGACACCGCCGCCGCGCACATCGCCGAGCACGGCAAGGCCGACCCGTTCGGCGCCGTCCGCGCCGGGTTCGAGGCGCTCCCCGAGGCGGAGCGGCGCGCCCGCGCCGCGGCGCTGGCTCCGACCATCCGCGGCCTCGCGTCCACCGACAAGCCGATGGTGGGGCACTTCACCGACAGCGACGTCGTGCTCGACTTCCTGGCATCCGAGAAGGCCCCTGACCTCGCCGCCCTCGGCACGAGCTGCCCCGACCACTTCCTGCGCACCAAGGTCAAGCCGCTCATCCTCGACCTGCCGGCCGGCGCCTCCGTCGACGACGCGATCGCCCGCCTGCAGGAGCTGCACCAGGAGTACCGCGCCGACTACCAGGCCTACTACGACGCGCACGCCACCGAGGAGAGCCCCGCGATCCGCGGCGCCGATCCGCTCATCGTCCTCGTACCGGGCGTCGGCATGTTCAGCTACGGTGCGAACAAGCAGACGGCGCGCGTCGCCGGCGAGTTCTACGTCAACGCGATCAACGTCATGCGCGGCGCCGAGGCGCTCTCGACCTACTCCCCCATCTCGGATGCCGAGAAGTTCCGCATCGAGTACTGGGCGCTCGAAGAGGCGAAGCTGCAGCGGATGCCGAAGCCGAAGTCGCACCAGGGACGCATCGCGTTCGTGACCGGCGCCGCGAGCGGCATCGGCAAGGCCATCGCGGCGCGACTGGCCGCGGAGGGCGCGTGCGTCGTCGTCGCCGACCTCGACCTCGAGAAGGCGCAGGCCGCCGCCGCCGAGCTCGGCGGCACCGACGTCGCGATCGGCGTCGCGGCGAACGTCGCCGACGCCGCCGGCGTGCAGGCCGCCATCGACGCGACGCTCCTCGCCTTCGGCGGCATCGACCTCGTCGTCAACAATGCCGGGCTGTCGCTGTCCAAGCCGCTGCTGGAGACCACCGAGAAGGACTGGGATCTGCAGCACGACGTCATGGCGAAGGGCTCGTTCCTCGTCAGCAAGGCCGCGGCGCACGCCCTCATCGCGCAGCGCATGGGCGGCGACATCATCTACATCTCCTCGAAGAACTCCGTCTTCGCCGGCCCCAACAACATCGCGTACTCGGCGACGAAGGCCGACCAGGCCCACCAGGTGCGCCTCCTCGCCGTCGAACTCGGCGAGCACGGCGTCCGCGTCAACGGCATCAACCCCGACGGGGTGGTCCGGGGCTCCGGCATCTTCGCCTCCGGGTGGGGCGCCAACCGCGCCGCGACGTACGGAGTCAAGGAGGAGGACCTCGGCCAGTTCTACGCGAACCGCACGATCCTCAAGCGGGAGGTCGTCCCGGAGAACGTCGCCGACGCCGTGTACGTCCTCACCGGCCCCGAGCTGAGCCGCACGACCGGCCTGCACATCCCGGTCGACTCCGGCGTCGCGGCCGCCTTCCTGCGATGACGGGCTCCGTCGCCGCCGTCGACCTCGGCGCGACGAGCGGACGGGTGATCGTCGGCCACGTCGGCCCCGACACGCTCGAGGCGACCGCCGTCGCACGGTTCCCCAACGACCCGGTGCACGCCGGCGACGGCCTGCACTGGGACATCCTGGGGCTGTACGGCGCCGCGCTCGGGGGTCTCCGCGAAGCGTTCCGGCAGGAGCCGGGCATCACGAGCATCGGCATCGACTCGTGGGCCGTCGACTACGGGCTGCTCCGCGGCGAGCGGCTGCTCGGCAACCCCTTCCACTACCGCGACGAGCGGACGGGGCGCGGTGTCGAGTCGGTGCACGCACGGATGCCGCACGCCGAGCTGTTCGAGCGCAACGGGCTGCAGTTCCTCCCGTTCAACACGCTCTACCAGTTCGCCGCCGAGGACCCCGCCGTGCTCGCGCTGGCCGACTCCGCCCTCCTCATCCCCGACCTCCTCGGGTTCTGGCTGACCGGATCCGCCCGCGCCGAGCTGACCAACGCGTCGACCACGGGCCTCCTACGTGTGCTCGACGGGACGTGGGACGATGAGCTCATCGCCGCCCTGGGCCTCCCCCGCGACCTCCTGCCCGCCCTCATCGCCCCCGGCGAGCGCCTCGGCACGCTCACCCCCGATGTCGCGGCGTCCCTCGGTGCGGGGGCGGCCGCCGGCGTCACGGCGGTCGGCTCGCACGACACGGCATCCGCCGTCGTGGCCGTGCCGATGCAGGCGGATGCCGCCGCCTACATCTCCTGCGGCACGTGGGGCCTCGTCGGCGTGGAGGTCGAGCGCCTCGTGCTGACCCCCGCCGCGCTGCGCGCCAACTTCACGAACGAGGGGGGCGTCGACCGCCGGGTGCGCCTGCTGCACAACGTGATGGGCCTGTGGGTCCTCAGCGAAGCCGTGCGCGGCTGGGAGCGCCAGGGGCACCGGATCGACCTTCCGACGCTGCTCGACGCGGCGGCCGAGGTGCCGCCCCACACGGTGCCGGTGTTCGACGTCGACGACCCGCGCTTCCTCGCTCCGGGCGACGTGCCGGGCCGGATCGACGCCTGGTGCGCCGAGCACGGCGTCGCCGCGCCGCGCACGCGCGCCGAGTACACGCGCTCCATCGTCGAGTCGCTCGCGGAGGCGTTCGCGGTCTCCGCGCGCGACGCGGGCCGGATCGGCGGCGTGGACGTGCGCACCATCCACATCGTCGGGGGCGGGGCGCTCAACGAACTCCTCTGCCAGCGCACCGCGGACCGCGCTGGGATGCCCGTGCTCGCCGGACCGGTCGAGGCGACGGCGCTCGGCAACATCCTCGTCCAGGCGCGCGCGGCCGGTCTCGTCAACGGGTCGCTCGAGGCGCTGCGTGACCTGGTCGCACGCACGCATGCCCCCCGCCGCTACGAGCCGCAGGCCTGATGCTGTCGCGCCGGCGCCGCCGCGCGTAGCGTGGGGCCATGAGCGATCAGACGCACGACTCCTCCGGCCCGCTGACCGGCGACGACGATTCGCAGAGCGAAGCCCTCGCCGCCTCGGACAAGCCGCTCGGCGGCGATGAAGGCACCGAGGACGAGCTCGAGGCCGACAACGACGTCGAGGAGGACATGATCGCGACGCTCCACCCCGACGCGCCGCCCGCCTGAACGTCAGCGCCTGAGCCGTCAGCGGCCGAACGCGTCCGCGGCCGCCCCGAGACCGAGTTCCGCGACGCGCACGGCCTGACCAGTCTGGAGGGAGCGGTTGCCGGCAAGGCCGACGGCGACGGAGCGCACACCGTCCCGCCACGACGCCGCGCGAGCGAGCGGGTCGTCCCCCGCTCCCGCGAACACCTCACGCAGCAGCTGCGCATCTCCGCCGCCGTGACCGCCCACCGCCTCCGGGATGGGCACGACGTCGGCGACCGCGAAGTGCTCCTGCACGACCAGCGTCTCCGACACCGGACGGCGGTCGTCGCCGGCCACGGCATCCGGTCGGGCACTCGGATCCACGACGCCGTCTGCGCCCAGCAGCACGGCGCCGCGCTCCACGACCGAGAGCTCAGCGCGACCGCGCGTGCCGTTGACGGCCACCGTGTAGCCCTCCCACGGGGAGTGCGCATTCAGCGAGTACGACATCGTCGCGCCGCGGGCGTAGTCGACGACGAGTGACAGGTTGTCCTCGATCGTGATGCCCGGGTCGAACACGTCGCGGTCGCGGAGGTAGCCGTCGTACCGCTCCTGATCGAAGTAGAGCCCGCGCAGGTCCGGATCGGCCCGCAGGTCGAGGCTGAACGCGTCCCGGAGCGGGGAGTCCACGCTGCCGCGCGCCGGCCGGTCGCCGAGGCCCCGCCGTGCGGCGTTCTCGGCGCCGTAGAACCGCAGGCCGCCGCTCGCGAACACGCGCGTCGGCGCGTCATCCAGCCACCAGTTCACGAGGTCGAAGTGGTGCGAGGACTTGTGGATGAGGAGGCCGCCGGAGGTCTGCTTGTCGCGGTGCCAGCGACGGAAGTAGTCGGCGCCGTGCGCCGTGTCGAGCACCCATTCGAAGTGCACCGAGGTCACCTCGCCGACCCGCCCCGAGGCGATGACCTCGCGCAGAGCGGTGTTGCGCGGCGAGTAGCGGTAGTTGAACGTCACAGTGACCGACCGCCCGGTCGCCGCCACCGCATCCGCGATCCGGCGGACGCCGGCCTCGCTCGTCGTCAGCGGCTTCTCCACGATCGCGTCCGCGCCGGCCTCCAGCGCGACCGCGACGAGCTCGGCGTGCGTCGCGTCGGGCGAGGTCACGATGACCCGGTCGATGCCGTGCGCCGCGACCGCGGCGGCGAGGTCCGCGGGGTCGAACCGCGCCGGCGCCTGGGCACCGGACGCCCGCACCCGCGCCTCATGCCAGTCCAGCCGGCCCGGGTTCGGATCGGCCCAGGCGACGAGCTCGGCGACGTCGGCGTGCGGGCCGGTGATCGCGTCGACGTACATCTGGGCGCGGGAACCGGCGCCGACGAGCGCATAGCGAAGCGGGGATGCCACGGTGGCGGACCTCACTTGATCCCCGTCGTCGCGATGCCCTTGACCAGGTAGCGCTGGCCCAGCAGGAAGGCGAGGAACAGGGGGATGAGCGAGACGACCGACATCGCGAACATCGCCCCGTAGTTCGACGACGACTGCGCATCGATGAAGCCCTTCAGCGCAACCGAGACGGGGAAGTTCTCCCGGGTCCGGAGGTAGATGAGGGGTCCGAAGAAATCGCCCCACGTCCAGATGAAGGTGAAGATGGTCGTCGTCGCGAGGGCGGGGACCATGAGCGGCAGCGTCACCTGCGCGAAGATCCGGCCGTGCCCCGCGCCGTCGATGCGCGCCGCCTCGAAGATCTCCTTCGGCAGTCCGCGGATGAACTGCACCATGAGGAAGATGAAGAAGGCGTCCATCGCGAGGAACTTCGGGACGATGAGCGGCAGGAATGTCTCCAGCCAGCCGAGCTGGCGGAAGATGATGAACTGCGGCACGAGCACGACGTGGAACGGCAGCATGATCGTGCCGAGCATGATCGCGAAGTACAGGTTCCGGCCGCGAAAACGCAGCCGCGCGAACGCGTACGCGGCGAGGGAGCACGACACGAGATTCCCGAGGATCGCACCGACCACGAGGATCGTCGAGTTCGCGAGGAAGTGGCTGAACGGCAGCTGCTGCGACGTCCACCCGTAGATGTAGTTGTCGAAGGTCAGGTCGGTCGTGAAGATCCCGAGGTCGGAGAAGATCGCGTCGTTGGGTTTCAGCGACGAGACCACGAGCCAGATCAGCGGGTAGATCATGATCACCGACAGGATGATCAGCCCGATGTGCTTGAACACCGAGCGGGTGGTGCTGCGCCGACGGAGACGCCTGCGTGTCTCGTCGTCCCTTCCGGGCAGGACGACGGCGAACGTGTCGTCTGCGGTGCTGGTCATGTCGGTCTCCTCGGGGCGGCGTCGGCGCGGGGTGCGGGGTGTCAGATCAGTCGTCATAGAAGACCCAGAACTTCGACAGCCAGAAGTTGACGGCGGTGAACGCGGCGATGATGAGCAGCAGCAGCCACGCCATGGCCGAGGCGTAGCCCATGTTCAGCTCGGTGAAGGCCTCCTTGTAGAGGTAGAGCGTGAAGAACATGGTCGAGTCCGACGGCCCGCCGGTCCCCCCGGACACGATGTAGGCCTGCGTGAAGGACTGGAACGCGAAGATGATCTGCAGCACCAGGTTGAAGAAGATGATGGGCGTCAGCAGCGGGAACGTGATGGAGAAGAAGCGGCGGAACCGCCCGGCGCCGTCCATCTGCGCGGCCTCGTAGTACATCTCCGGGATCTGCCGGAGACCGGCGAGGAAGATGACCATCGGGGACCCGAAAGTCCATACGTGCAGGATGATGATCGTCGCGAGCGCGTAGTCGGGGTGCGAGATCCAGCCCGGCCCCTCGATGCCGAACCAGGCGAGGAACGAGTTGACGATCCCCTCCTTGCCGAATACCTGCCGCCACAGGATGGCGATCGCGACGGATCCGCCGAGCAGGCTCGGCAGGTAGAACACCGAGCGGTAGAAGGCGAGGCCGCGCATGCCGCGATCGAGCAGCATCGCGACGGCGAGAGCGAGCGCCAGCTGCAGCGGCACCGACACGAACACGTAGATGAGGGTGACCCGCAGCGAGTTCCACAGCCGCGCGTCGCCGGCCATCTCGACGATGTTGTCGAACCCCGACCAGGACGGCGGCTGCAGCAGGTTGTAGTCGGTGAAGGACAGGAACAGGGATGCCAGCATGGGCCCGATCGTGAAGACGAGCAGGCCGATCAGCCACGGGGCCAGGAATAGGTAGCCGGCCCTGTTGTCGGGATAGCGGGTGCGCCCGGCGGCCTTCGCGTCGCCGCGGGGCCGGAGCGCCATCTGGCGCAACTCTCCGATGCTGCTCACGGAGACCTCCTCGTCTTCGTTCTCGCATGCCGTGACTCCATCGGGGAGAAACCGCTTTCACGGATGCCGGTTCAGTATGACCGACACGCGCCCGGGCGTCAAACACGTCCTTCTCGTTGATTTCCCGCATCCCTCGGACGGACGACCGTCAACCCTGTCGATAACGAGGGGGCAACAACAATTGACACCCTCCCCCCGCCCTGCTACTTTCCGTGAAAGCGGTTTCTGAGCCGCTCCCGACCGGCGACGTCCTGCCGCCGGGTCCGCGTCGCCGGGTGGGCGACATCGGTACATGACGAAAGAGGCGCAATGACGCGTACATCACGGTCCCGCACGGCACGCGCAGGTGCCGGGACGATCCTCATCGCCGCGCTGGCCCTCGCGGGCTGCTCCGGCGCCGCCCAACCGGCCGCCTCGCCGAGCGGCTTCGACCCCGAGGAGGAGGTCGAGCTCCACATCGCCTGGTGGGGCAACGACGAGCGCGCGGCCATCATGGCCGAGGCGATCGACCTCTTCGAGGAGGAGTACCCCAGCATCACGGTGGTGGAGGAGCCCGTCGGCGCCCCCGACGACCTCTTCAACCGCCTCGCGACGGACTTCGCCTCCGGCACGGCGCCCGACGTCTTCGCCCTCGGCGGCGCGAAGCCGCAGGAGTACGGCGCCGCCGGCGCCCTGCTCGATCTCGCGACCGTGAGCGAACAGCTCCCCACCGATAAGTACGAGGACTTCACCCTCACGAACGCGATCGTCGACGAGACGCTGTACGGCCTGCCCACCGGCGGCAACGCCATCGGCGTGCTCGTGAACCCGGCCATCTTCGAGAAGGCCGGCGTCGAGCTGCCGGACGCGTCGTGGACGTGGGAGGACTTCGCCGACGTCGCGGAGCAGATCTCCGCCAACGCGGGCGACGGCATCGTCGGCCTCGACCTGCGCGTGCAGGATGCCATGGGCACGTACGTCGCGCAGTACACCGACACCGGCATCTACGACTGGGACGGCGAGGTGGCCGTCGGCGCCGACGTCGTGGAGGACTGGTATGCCATGGAGCAGCAGATGGTGGAGTCCGGCGCCCTGCCCGACCCGTCCGTCATCGTCGAGCACTGGAACGTCACGCCCGACCTGACCCTCTTCGGCACCGGCAAGGCGGGGATGACCTTCGCCTACAGCAACCAGATCGCCACCTACCAGGCCGGCGCGGGTTCCGAGGTGGAGATCCTCACCCCGCCCTCGAGCACGGGCGTCTCCGGCGTCGCGGTGCTGCCGTCGCAGTACTGGGCCATCGCGTCCGGCACGAAGCACCCGGAGGCCGCGGCGCTGCTCGTGGACTGGCTCCTGAACCAGCCCGCGGCGGCGGAGATCATCCTCGCCAACCGCGGTCTGCCGTTCAACCCCGACACCCTCGCCGTGGTCGAACCGCTCCTGGCCCCCGCCGACGCGCAGGCGGCCGAGTACCTCGGCACGGTCCTCGAGGTCGGCGTCGTCGCACCGCCGCAGCCCGCGGGCGGCGCCATCCTCAACGAGCTGTCGCAGCGCATCGAATCCGACATCCTGTTCGGGAACACCTCGGTGGCAGACGGCGCACAGCAGTGGGTCGACGAGCTGTCGGCATCCGTCGCCGGCGACTGATCCCCGAGCGCCCGCCGTGGGAGACTCCTCCGGGAGTCGCCTGCGGCGGGCGCTCCGTTTCCCAGGAGACCTGATGACAGCCATCGACGAAGCGCTGACCAGACTGCGCGCAGCGGATGCCGTCGCCCGCGCCGGCATCGCCGCGGACGGCCCACTCGGCGCGGGGATCCGTGCCGCGCGGCTGGGTTTCGCGGCCGTCGGCGGCGAACACGGCGGCGCGCTCGAGGACCGCTGGCATCGCGCCGTCGCCGAGCTCGACACCTGCATCGCGCCGACCGGCGGGGCGCAGCTCCTCCATGAGGGCGGGGTGTACCGGGGTGCGTGGCTGGAGAGCACCGCGACGATCAACGCCGAGATCCTCGACCGCTTCGCCCCGGACGTCACCCGCGCGACGCATCTCGCGTTCGCCGCGGCGCAGCGGGACGACGGGCTGCTGCCGTACAAGATCACCGGCGACGGTCCGGCGTTCACCCAGATCCAGACCGTCTCCCCGCTCGCCCGCGGCGTGTGGACCCACTACCTGCGGACCGGCCGCGACCGCGCGTACCTCACCACGATGTACACCGCGATGGCGCGCAACGACGCATGGGTCGCGGCGCACCGCGACACGCGCGGCACCGGTGGGGTGGAGGCGTTCTGCACGTTCGACACGGGGCACGACCTGTCGCCCCGGTTCTGGCAGGTGCCGGATCGGTGCCACCACGGGGACGCCGCCCGCTACGACCCCGGCGTGCCGCTCCTCCCCTTCGTCGCTCCCGATCTGACGGCGAACGTCGCGTGCCAGCGGGCGTACCTCGCCCTGATCGCCGCCGAGCTCGGCGAGGCGCCGGAGCCGTGGCGGGAGAAGGCCGACGCCTCGCGGGCGGCGTTGTTCGCACAGTGCCACGACGAGCGGGACGGCATGTTCTACGACCGCGCCGCGGACGGCACGCACGTCCGGGTCGCGTCGGACGTGCTGCTGCGGGTGCTCGCGTGCGAGATCGCGGATGACGCGCTGTTCACGGCATCCCTCGAGGACCATCTCATGCACACCCGGCGGTTCCTGTCCGCGGCGGGGTTCACCTCCGTCGCGATGGACGATCCCCGCTTCGACGGCGATCACACCCGCAACTCGTGGGCCGGTCCCGTCAACGCGCTGACCTTGATCCGCGCTGCGCACGCGTTCGAGCGGCACGGCCGCGTCGCGGAGCTCGCCCTGTCGCATGCCGGCCTGCTCACCGCGATGGCCGGCCATGGCCGTTTCGCGCAGTGCTACGACCCGTGGTCGGCCGACGCCGGCTACACGGAGGCGTACTCGCCGTCGATCCTCTGGCTGCTCGACACGCTCGAACGCGACGCCGGGATCCTTCCGCTCCCGGACGGGCGCGTGTGGCTGAGCGGCCTGATCCCCACCCGTCTCGATCACGGTCGGGCGCCGACCGCGACGGCGGCCTCGCGTACCGTGCACGGCGTGCACTGGGAGCTGGCCGGCGACGACGAGACGGTCGTCGTGCACCGCGACGGCGCCGAGCGGGTGCGCTTCCCGCGCGGCTGGCGCGTGGAGGTCTCCGCCGACGGACAGGTCGCCGCGGTGACCTGTCTCGCCGCGGGTGCGGTCGCGGGCACGCTGCGCGGGGAAGGCACCGCCGTCGACCTCGCCCTGTCTCCCAACGACCGGGTCGAGATCACCGGCGACGGTCCCGGCACTCTCACCCGACCGGGATTCACCCCACCCCGCTCCTGAAAGCGGTTTCACTTAGGATGGTCCTCGCCTCCCCCGCCCCCTGGGGGTGCGATGGCTCGGAAGGAGCCCCGTGGCACGATCCCGCGCGACGACGATCGCCGAAGTGGCGGCGCACGCCGGAGTGTCCCCCGCGACGGTGTCGCGCGTCATGAACGGCCGCTTCCTCGGCGAGCCCGGCATCGCCGAGCGGGTGCGCGCCTCCGCACTCGAGCTGTCCTACTCCCCCAACCACCTGGCCCGCAGCTTCGCGCTCGGTCAGACCAATGCGATCGCGTTCCTCGTCCCCGACCTCGCCAACCCGGCCTTCCAGGCTGTCCTGACGGGGCTGAGCGCCGCCGCCGCGGCGTCCGGGTATCGTGTGCTCGTCGCGGACTCCGCGGAATCCGCGGCGGACGAGCCGATCCTCGCGGCCGAGGTCCGGCGTCGGTGCGACGCCCTCGTCCTCTGCGCACCGCGCATGAGCGAGGACGACCTGGCGCAGGCCACGGCATCCCTCGGCCCCGTCGTCCTGATGAACCGGCAGAGCACACGCGTCACGGCGCCCACCCTCGCCGTGGACTCCCGCTCGGGCATCGCCTCGCTCGCGCAGCACCTGTACGCGCTCGGGCACCGGCGGCTCGCGTACGTCGAAGGCCCGGAGGGCGTCGCGAACGAGAACCGCCGCCGAGGACTCGCCGACTTCCTCGCCGACGCGCCCGACGTGGAGCTCGTCTCGATCCCGGGCGGCCGGGGCAGCGAGGAGGGGCTCGCGGCGGTCCCCGCGGTCATCGACTCCGGGGCGACCGCCGCGCTCGCTTTCAACGACCTCGTCGCGATCGGCATGGTGCACGGGCTCGTCGAGCGCGGCGTCCGCGTGCCCGACGACATCTCCGTCACGGGGTTCGACGACATCCCGTTCGCGAAGTTCATGTCCCCGTCGCTGACGACCGCGTCCGTGCCGCACGCGGCACTCGGGACGCTCGCGTGGGCCCGGATGCACGCGCTCATCGAGGGGCGCACCCCCGACCACGACGTCGTCTTCCAGCCGCGGCTGGAAGTGCGTCGCTCGACGGCGGCGCCGCGCGCTTCGGTCTGACACCGCCGGAGCGCGAGCTGGCGCGAAAGTGGCGGCGCGTGTCCGCACGGACCGTGGCCGACGCGGGATGCTGGTGGCATGGCACTTCTCGGACTCGACGTCCCGATCGTCCTGGGCCCCTTCGGCGGGATGAGCTCGATCGAGCTCACGGCCGCCGTGAGCGACGCCGGAGGGCTCGGCTCCTACGGACTCTACGGCTACTCCGCCGAGCGGATCGCCGACACGGCCCGGCAGCTGCGGGCCGTGAGCGACCGACCGTTCGCGCTGAACCTCTGGATGCCGACGGGCGATGAGGCGGAACCCGGCGATGTGGACCTGAGCCCCGCACTGCGCGCCGTCGCGCCGCTGTACGAGGAGCTCGGCATCGAGGCGCCCACCGGGACGCCCGGCCGCTTCCTGCCCACCATCGAGGAACAGCTGGATGCCGTCCTCGCGGCCCGGCCCGCCGTGCTCAGCTGCGTGTTCGGGATGCCTCCCGCCAGTGTCGTCGCGGAGGCCCAGGCGCGCGGCATCCGCGTCGTCGGGGCGGCGACGACGCCGGCCGAAGCGGTGGCCGTCGCGGAGGCCGGCGCCGACGCCGTCGTCGCCAGCGGTTTCGAGGCCGGCGGGCACCGCGTCAGCTTCCTGAAGCCGGCGGAGCGGTCGCTCGTCGGCACGTTCGCCCTCGTCCCGCAGATCGTCGACGCCGTCGACATCCCGGTCATTGCTGCCGGCGGCATCGCCGATCGGCGGGGCGTCACGGCAGCCTTCGCGCTCGGGGCATCCGGCATCCAGGTGGGGACGGCGTTCCTGCGCACCCGGCAATCCGCCGCCAGCGCGGCTCACCGCGCTGCGCTCGCCCGTCTCGCCGCCGACGACACCGTGCTGACCCGTGCCGTGACGGGGCGCCTGGCCCGCGGCATCCGCAATCGCCTCATCGAGCAGGTCGAGTCGGCCGGCGCGATCGCCCCGTTCCCCGCCCAGAGCTGGGTCGTCGGCGCGCTGCGGGCGGAGGCGAACCGCCGCGGGGACGGCGACCTGCAGTCGCTCTGGGCGGGGCAGGCCGCCGCGCTGACGCGGTCCGATGACGCCGCCGAGGTGTTCGCCGAGCTCGCCGCGGGGCTGCCGACGCGGTGAGAAACCACATCGAGCATGAGAAACACCTCGTGGCGTGGTTTCTCACGCTGGATGTGGTTTCTCAGCGCCGCGAGGCAGCGCCGCGGGACGACGCCGCAGCCGCAGCCGCGCCGCTCTCACGCCTCGCGGGTGATCGTCACCTTCACGTGCAGGTTGCTCTTGAACGGGCCGGCGTACACGCCGCGCAGCGGCGGGACGTCGTTGTAGTCGCGGCCCCGGCCGACCATGACGTGCCGATCGCCGATCTCGGTGCCGTTCGTCGGGTCGAAGCCCTGCCAGTCGCCCGCGAACCATTCGACCCAGGCGTGCGACTCCCCGGACACCGGGACGCCGACCTCGGCGTCGGCCTGCGGGTGCAGGTACCCGGAGACGTAGCGGGCCGGGATGCCGACGGACCGGAGCGCCGACAGGGTGATGTGCGCCATGTCCTGGCAGACGCCCTTGCGCTCCTCCCACGCCTCGCTGGCCGTGGAATGCACGCCGGTGATCCCGTGCATGTACTCGACGGCCTCGCCGATCGCGGACGCGATCGCGAGGGCGGCGCGGCTCGGGGTGTCATGCTCGGCAGCGATCGACCGGGCGAGCTCCGCGACCTCGGGGTGCACCCCCGTGCGCGGCGTCTGGGTCATCATCTCCACGGTCGAGATCGAGCGCTCGGCTTCCCGCGCGAGACCGTCCCAGCTCATGTCCCCGTGGGCGAGCGGACGCGGGCGCACCTCGACGAGCGACCGCGCCGTGATGTTCAGCGCGGAGTGTCCGGCCATGACGTCGAACGCGGCGACGCGCGTGCCGAAGTAGTCGAGGTACTGGTTGACGCTCGTGGACGGCTCGATGTCGAGCTGCGAGCTGAGCACGAACTGACTGTCCGTCGAACTCGGCAGCATCCGCGCTTCGTTGTACGACGCGCCCACGTCGCCCTGGTAGGCGAACCCGGTGGCGTGCTCGATCCGCAGGCGCTTCATGAGGTCTCTCCGATCCAGCTCGGCTCGGCGTGCGTGGGGAAGAACCGGCCGCGGATCGCCTCCGACGCCTCGCGAGTGACCTTCTGGACCTGCTCCATGTGCTCGGGCAGCTCGGAGATGATCTCGGTGATCGGGCGGTACTCCAGGTCGTTGCGGATGCGGCCGAGGGCCCGCAGCACGGCGTTGGAGTGGCCGACGCGGTCGGCCACGGGGTCGATCGCGCTCATGCACTCCTCCGCGCGCTGGATGGAGTGGATGATCGAGCGCGGGAACAGGCGGTCCAGGAGCAGGAACTCGGCGGCGTTGCGGGCGCTCGGCATCCCCCGGTAGGTGCGCAGGTACGCCTCGTACGCGCCGCAGGAGCGCAGGATGGTGGTCCAGGACGGACCGGACGCCTCGGTCAGCGACCGGGTGGCGAGCAGGCGCGCCGTCATGTCGGTGCGCTCGATGGAGCGGCCCAGCGTGAAGAACTGCCACGACTCGTCGCGGCTGGTCGTCGAGTCGGTGATGCCGATCGCGAGGGCGGAGCGCTCCCGCACCCACTGGAAGAACTCGTGGACCTTCTCGTCGTTGAGCCGGCGCGGCATCCGGGAGTAGGTGGTGTTCAACGTCTCCCACAGCTCGGTGGAGACGATCTCCCGGGCACGGCGGGCGTTCTCCCGCGCCGACTGCAGGGCGTACGCGATGCTCGACGGATTCGTCCGGTCCACGGCGAGGCGCTTGAGCACGTCACCGCGGGTGACGCGGGCGAGCTCGTCGTCGGAGGGGAAGGACCCCATGACGCCCATGAGGGAGCGGCAGGCGGTGTCCTCATCGATCCACGGGTCCTCCAGCAGCAGCTGCAGGTGCACGTCGAGGATGCGGGCGGTGCCGTCGGCGCGCTCGATGTAGCGCCCGATCCAGAACAGCGATTCGGCGATGCGGCTCAGCATGATGCCGCCTCGTCCCGGGTCTGCTGCTGCTGCTCCTGCTGCTCGGTGTGCGGGCGCGGGTGATCCTGCGGCGAATGGTCGGGCTCGTGCTGCGGGTCGTAGACGACAGAGATGGTGCCCGTGACGGATGCCTGATCGGCGACGAGGCCGGGAAGTCCGTCGCCCTGGCCGTACTCGACATGCCGGGGCGCCGCGCCGCCCACGATCCACGTGTCCTTGGAGCCGCCGCCCTGGCTGGAGTTGACCACGAGCTGGCCTTCGGGCAGCGCGACCCGGGTCAGGCCACCGGGGAGCACCCAGACCTCGTCGCCGTTGTTGACGGCGAACGGGCGGAGGTCGGCGTGCCGGGGGCGCATCCCGTCCTCGACGAGGGTGGGGATCGTGGAGAGCATGACGACGGGCTGCGCGATCCAGCCGCGCGGGTCGGCGCGCAGCCGGGTGCGGAGCTGGTCGAGCTCGGCCCGTGAGGCGTCCGGACCGACGACGAGGCCCTTGCCACCGGACCCGTCGACCGGCTTCACGACGAGCTCGTCGAGCCGGTCGAGCACCTCCTCGAGCGCACCCGGGTCCTCGAGCCGCCACGTGTCGACGTTCTTGAGGATGGGCTCTTCGGCCAGGTAGTACCGGATGAGGTCGGGGACGTAGGTGTACAGGAGCTTGTCGTCGGCGACGCCGTTGCCCACGGCGTTGGCGATCGTGACGTTGCCGAGGCGCGCCGCGAGCATGAGTCCCGGCGCGCCGAGCATCGATTCGGCACGGAACTGCAGCGGGTCGAGGAAGTCGTCGTCCACCCGGCGGTAGATGACGTCGACGCGCTGCGGCCCGCGGGTCGTGCGCATGAAGACCTTCCCACCCACGCACTGCAGATCACGGCCCTCGACGAGCTCCACGCCCATGAGCCGGGCGAGCAGCGTGTGCTCGAAGTACGCCGAGTTGTAGACACCCGGCGTCAGCACGACGACGTTGGGGTCGTCGACGCCGGGAGGAGCCGACGCGCGCAGCGCCTGCAGCAGCTTGTTGGGGTAGTCGCCGACGGGGCGCACCCGCATGGAGACGAACAGCTCCGGCAGGGTCTGGGCCATGACCCGGCGGTTCGAGATGACGTAGCTGACGCCGGAGGGCACCCGCACGTTGTCCTCGAGCACACGCATCTCGCCGTGCTCGTCGCGGATGAGGTCGATCCCGGCGACCTGGATGCGCACGCCGTTGGCGGAGCGGATGCCGGCGGCCTGCCGGTAGAAGTACTGCGACGACGCGATGAGCTTGGCCGGCAGCACCCCGTCGCGCACGCAGTGCTGGTGCCCGTACGCGTCGTCGAGGAACGCCTCGAGCGCCCGGACGCGCTGCTGCACGCCCTTCTCCACCCGCGACCACTCGTCGTACTCGATGACGCGGGGCACGGCATCCAGCGGGAAGGGGCGCTCTTCGCCGGCGAAGTCGAACGTCACGCCCTGCGCGAGATAGGAGCTCGCGAGCGACTCGGTGCGGCCGCGGAGCTCCTCCTGCGTCATCTGCGCGAGCGCCTGGTAGAGCTCGCGGTACGCGTCGCGCGACTCGGCCGCGGCACCCGGATAGGCGGGTGCCCCGAACATCTCGTCGAACGCCGGCACGCCGGATGAGGTCTTGCGCGGCGCCAGTGTGGAGCCGTATCCGTCGAACAGGTCGCCCATGCCGTCGAGCCTAGCCGGGAGCGTGTTGCCGGAGTGTTTCGGTGCACTCCGGCTCGGGCGGGGCCGCGGGGCGCGGTTCAGCCCTCGAGGACGACCCGCAGCTGCTCGACCGCCCAGTCCAGCTCCGTGCCGCGGATGACGAGTGGCGGCGCGATGCGGATGGTGTGCCCGTGCGTGTCCTTGACGAGCACGCCGCGGGCCAGCAGCCGTTCCGCGATCTCCCGGCCGGTGCCCATGGCAGGGTCGATGTCGACCCCCGCCCAGAGGCCCGCGGCGCGGACCTCGGTCACGCCGTGGCCGATGAGCTCGCGGAGCTTGACGGCGAGGTGGTCGCCGAGCGCCTGCGCGCGGGTCTGGAACTCGCCGGAGGCCAGCATCTCCACGACCTGCAGGCCGACGGCCGCGGCGAGCGGGTTGCCGCCGAAGGTCGAGCCGTGCTCGCCGGGGCGGATGACGCCGAGGACGTCCTCGTTCGCCACGACCGCCGACAGGGGCAGGATGCCACCGCCGAGCGCCTTGCCGAGCAGGTAGACGTCGGGGACGACTCCCTCCCGGTCGCACGCGAAGGTCGTGCCGACGCGGGCGAGGCCGGACTGGATCTCATCCGCGACGAACAGGACGTTGTGGCGGTCGCAGATCTCCCGGACGGCCCGCAGGTACCCCTCCGGCGGGATCACGACGCCCGCCTCGCCCTGAATGGGCTCGACGAGGACAGCGGCGGTGTTCTCGTCGATCGCGGCCTCGACCGCGGCGGCGTCGCCGAAAGCGACCGATACGAAGCCGGCGGCGTAGGGGCCGAAGTCGTCGCGGGCGCTCGGGTCGTCGCTGAAGCCGACGATCGTCGTGGTGCGGCCGTGGAAGTTGCCGTTCGCGACGACGATCGTGGCGGCATCCGGCCTCACGCCCTTGACGCGGTAGGCCCACGCGCGGGCGACCTTGATGCCGGTCTCGACGGCTTCGGCCCCGGTGTTCATCGGCAGCACGAGGTCTTTGCCGCACAGGTCGGCGAGCGCGGCGGCGAAGGCGCCGAGCTGGTCGTTGTGGAAGGCGCGGCTCGTGAGTGTGAGGCGTCCGAGCTGCGCGGTCGCGGCGGCGACGAGGGCGGGATGCCGGTGGCCGAAGTTGAGGGCGGAGTACGCCGAGAGCAGGTCGAGGTACCGCCTGCCCTCGACATCGGTGACCCACGAGCCCTCGCCGCGTGCGATGACGACGGGGAGGGGGTGGTAGTTGTGGGCGACGTGCGTCTCTTCGGCGGCGATGATGCCGGCGCTGGCGGCATCCAGGAGCGGAGCGGTCATCGGTTACCTCGCAGTTCGAGCGTGCAGCACTTGATCCCGCCGCCGCCGAGCAGGAGCTCGGACAGGTCGATGAGGACCGGGTTGTACCCTCGCTCGCGCAGCTGGGCTTCGAAGCCCTTCGCGCGCGGCGAGATGAAGACGTTCAGGCCGTCGCTGGCGGAGTTCAGGCCGAAGACGGCGCCGTCCTCGTCCGAGACGCGGATGGCGTCGGGGTAGCGCTGGGCGAGGATCCGCTGGGACTCCTCGTCGAACGCGGACGGGAGGTAGGCGATGTTCGCGCGCTCCGCGCCGCCGGAGCCCTCGACGGGGTCCAGCACGGCGATCGCGGTGTCGAGGTGGTAGAAACGCGGGTCGATGAGCCGCAGCGAGACGACCTCCTTGCCGAACACGGCGCCGATCTCCCGGTGGCTGTCGCCGACCGAGCGGAATCCGGTGCCGGCGAGGATCACGTCGCCGACGAGCAGGAAGTCGCCCTCGCCCTCCTGCACCTCGACGGGCTGGATGACCTCGAAGCCGTTCGCGGCGAACCAGTCCATGAAGGGCTGCTCCTCCCCGCGGCGCTCATCGACGCGGAACTTCACGCCCAGGGCGCGGCCGTCGATGATGAACCCGCCGTTGGCGGTGTAGACCATGTCGGGAAGTCCCGGCACGGGGTCGATGAGCTCGACGTCGTGCCCGAGCGCGACGTAGGCGTCGTGGAGCGTCTGCCACTGCGCGACGGCCTTGGCGGTGTCGGTGGGCTTCGCCGGCTCCATCCACGGGTTGATGCGGTAGCTCACCGTGAAGTGCTCGGGACGGCACATGAGATACCGGCGGCGCTGTTGGATGCGGGCGGGGGCGGCCGTGGTTGCGGCGGCGGGGTTCTGCGTGGACATCTCGCTCCTCGTCGGAAGGGGCGGCGGACGCTGTCCAGAGGCCCGGCGGAGCTGTGGGAAGCCGACGACTCGGGCACGCCGGCATCCATTGTGCCAGACGCGCCTCCCGGCGGCCCGGATCGATGTGAGTAGATTTATTCTCGTGAGCCGCCGCACGGGAGAAGAGACGAAGTCTCTGCTGCTGCGCGTCGGGATGCAGATGCTGCTGGAGCGGGGCGTGAGCGCCGGCGTCCAGCACATCCGCCTGCAGGACGTGCTGCGTCGCGCGGGCCTCACGACCGGTGCCGCCTACCGCCTGTGGGGCGATCAGACCGACTACCAGCGCGACCTCGCGGTGGCGATGGTGCGGATGCGGGTCGCCGGGCCGACCGATTTCGTGCGCGCGGCGGTGGAGGATCTCGTCCGGGAAGGCGCGCCGGGCGATGACATCATCCGGGCGGCAGCCCTGTCACACGTGCGGAGCACGACGTTCGACACGCACGATGAGGCCGAGGCGCGGGAAGCGCAGTCGTTCCTGATCGCGCTCGCTCTGCGCACGACGGCGGACACGTGGCCTCAGCTCAAGGAGGCCGGGCGGGAACGGCATCGCGAGTCGATGGCGGCGTTCGCCGATTTCGTCGGCTCGCTCATGGAGGCCTACGGGATGCGGATGAAGACCGGCCTGTCCGTCCGCGATTTCGCGGAGGCCATGGGCGCGATGGGCGAAGGCTTCGCGGTGCGCGCGATCGAGGGCATCGATCATCCGACGTTCGACTTCACTCCTGAGGACGAGGCGCCGACGGGACGTTGGACGCTGTTCGCGCTCGGGATGCGCGCACTCGTCAACGAGTTCATGGTCGCAGCCGACGCGGCGCCGGGCGACGCCTGACGGCGGGGTCTCCGGGACCGAGACACGGTGATCTCGACCCCGGAGCGACACTCCCCCCGGCGTGTCGGTGGTTCGGCCATCGGCTTTCGCCGAGCTGGAATGGCCTCTGTGGAGCACCCCCCAGTGGCGCTCCATCGTCCATACTCCGCAGGGCATGTACCCGCGGTCCAGAAAGATAAGTTGTTTCTCTAACCGAGTCCCAGATCGTCGAGGAACGCGTTCCCGAAGCGCCGCTGCGGGTCGAGCCGGTCCCGGAGTCCGGAGAAGTCACCCCAGCGCGGGTAGCGGGCGGCGATCTCGGCGCCGGGCATCGTGAACACCTTGCCCCAGTGCGGTCGCGCCGTGCGCGGCAGGGCGGCTTCGAGCTCGGGCAGGAGGGCGGTCACCCCCGGCTCGTCGAGCAGCCACGTGAAGTGCAGCGCGAGGGAGTCCGCCTCGTACGCGGGGCTCAGCCACAGTCGATCGGCCGCGATCGTGCGGACCTCGCACACCTGCAGGAGGGGTGCGATGCGTGGCGCGAGCGCCCGCAGCGCGGCGATCGCGGCCGGGGCGTCGGCCCGCGGCACGAGGTACTCGCTCTGCAGCTCCTCCCCCGCCGAGGGGGTGAAGGCGAGGCGGAAGTGCGGCAGCCGGTCGTACCACGGGCCCGGCACCCCGCCCTGCACGGTGCACGGGGCGGGATCGATGCCGGGGAGCGGATGCCGCGGGCCGTCCGCCGGCGCACCCCCGATGGCGCTGAGATCGGGCGCCGCGCCGCGCGTCTTCACCCAGACCTGATCGATGTCGTCGGCCGACCGCCACGTCGTGAACAGGCTCACCGAGTCGCCGCTGCGCTGCAGCTCGTCGAAGGCCGCCAGCGCGGCATCCCAGCGCACGCCCTCGTACACGGTCTGCGCGATGTCATAGGTGGGGACGACGTCGAGCTCGAGCGCCGTGACGATCCCGAGCGCGCCGAGCGAGACGACCGCGCCGTCGAAATCCTCGTCGCCGCGCGCCATCCGGACGACCTCGCCGTCGGCGGTGAGGAGTTCGAGGGCCGCCACCTGCGTCGCCAGCGACCCGATCCGCTCGCCGGAGCCGTGCGTGCCCGTCGCGACGGCCCCCGCGACGGAGATGTGCGGCAGCGATGCCAGGTTCCGCAGCGCCCAGCCGCGCTCGTGCAGCCAGGGGGCGAGGTCGCCGTACCGCAGCCCGCCGGGGACCCGCACGGTGGCCCGGTCGGTGTCGAGCTGGGGCGTTTCGTCGAGGGCGGCGAGGGAGACCAGCACGCCGGGGGTGTCGGCGATCCGGTTGAACGAGTGCCGGCTGCCGAGCACTCGCGCCTTCGGCGCCGAGACGACGATCTCCGCGAGCTCCTCGAACGTCCGCGGCGCGACGAGGCGCTCGGCGGCGTAGGAGATGTTGCCCGCCCAGTTGGTTCCGGCATCCGTCATGACCGCTCCCGTCCGCTCCCTCAGGCACGGTGGAGCGGACTCCATGGTCTCACCCTGTCCCACTCCACGCGGGTGGTGCCCCGACCGACCCGCGCGATGTGTGACACACGCCAGCGGGGCGTCACAGCATCCGCAGGTCGCAGCGGCAGTACCCGCGCCTTCGGTGACACCGGATGCCGGATGCCGGATGCCGGACACGACCCCGGGTCAGATGACGTCCTCGCTCCATCGGTCGGGGTTGCCGAAGCGGTGCGCCGTGATCGTGACGGACTGCTCGTGCAGGAACGGCAGCAGTTCGATGCGTCCCGCCGTCGTGACCTCGTTGTCGTAGACCGCGAGGTCGGGGTCGCCGCCCACGGCCTCCGCGAGCGCGCGGTGCAGCTGCGCGACCGACGCCGGCTGGCCGACGAGCCGCGTCCGCGGCGGATGCGGCTCGCCGGTCGCCGTCATCCGCTCGAGCCACTGGTCGTCGCTCTCCACGAACACGGGGATGCCGAG
The DNA here is from genome assembly GCF_000746195.1 of Microbacterium sp. UNCCL10. NCBI lineage: Bacteria > Bacillati > Actinomycetota > Actinomycetes > Micrococcales > Microbacteriaceae > Microbacterium > Microbacterium sp. UNCCL10. The sequence continues at coordinate 116,705 of NZ_JQKT01000008.1, forward strand.
ATCGCCCAGCGTGCGCCGCACGGCGGCGGGCAGCCCGACGGGCGCACTGAGGGTCAGGGCGGAGCCGGCGCGGAGGCCTGCCACGATCACCCGGAGCACCGTGTGCCACAGGGCATCGCCGGTCGCGCGCACGGCCACATCCACGGGGCGGTAGCGGAAGAGGTTCCGCTCGACCTTCAGCTGCGAGACGTCCTTGACCTGCCCGAACTCCCGGTCCCACGCGAGCGCGTCCGACAGCGCCCCACGACGCAGCCAGTCGAAGCCCTCGTAGTCCAGCGACGGCTGTGCCGCCTCGATGAGCGTCGTGATGCGCGAGTCGAGGCCGCGGAGGTGCAGCGTCGACGACGGCGCGCCGCCCGCCGACGGGCGCCACGCGCCGAGCCCGATCAGGTAGTTCGGTCCGCCCGCCTTCGTGCCGGGCCCGACCGACGAGCGCTTCCAGCCGCCGAACGGCTGGCGCTGCACGATCGCGCCGGTGATCCCGCGGTTGACGTACAGGTTCCCGGCTTCGACGCCGTCCAGCCAGCGTTCGAGGTCGGCGGGGTTCTGCGTGTACAGGCCTGCCGTGAGCCCGTACGCGACCGCGTTCTGCAGCTCGATGGCGTGCGCCAGCGAGGTCGCGTGCATGACCCCCAGGACGGGGCCGAAGAACTCCTCGAGGTGCGTGCGCGAACCGGGTCGCACGCCGACGCGGATGCCGGGGCGCCACAGCCGCCCCTCCAGCCCCGGCGCGTCGACCCGCTCCGGGGCGACGAGCCACTCCTCGCCCGGCTCGAGCGTCGTCAGCGCCCACTCGAGCTTGCCCTGCGGGGGCTCGATGACGGGACCGACCTCGCTGAGCGGGTCGCTGGGCGGGCCGACGCGCAGCGAGCGGACGGCATCCACGAGCTGTCGACGGAAGCGCTTCGAGCGCGCGACCGGTCCGACGAGGATCGCCAGCGACGCGGCCGAGCACTTCTGGCCCGCGTGGCCGAAGGCGCTCTTGACGAGATCGGATGCCGCGAGGTCGAGGTCGGCCGACGGCATGACGATCATGGCGTTCTTGCCGCTGGTCTCCGCGAGAAGCGGGAGGTCGGGCCGCCAGGAGCGGAACAGCGCCGCGGTCTCCCAGGACCCGGTGAGGATGACGCGGTCCACGTCCGGGTGCGAGAGCAGCTGCTGCCCCAGCCCGCCCTCGTCGATGTCGACGAGGGCCAGGAGGTCGCGGGGGACGCCGGCCGCCCACAGCGCCTCGGCGACGACGGCGGCGCAGCGGCGCGCCTGCGGCGCCGGCTTGAATACGACGGCCGACCCCGCCGCGAGCGCCGCGAGGACGCCGCCGGCGGGGATCGCGATCGGGAAGTTCCACGGCGGTGTGACGACCGTCAGGCGCGCCGGGACGAACACCGCGCCGCTCACGCGGTCGAGCTCGCGCGCCGTCGCGGCGTAGTAGTTCGCGAAGTCGACGGCCTCGCTGATCTCGACGTCGGCTTCGGCGAAGACCTTGCCGGTCTCCGACGCGGCGACCTCGATGAGCTCGCCGCGACGCTCCTCGAGTGCGCGCGCCGCGGCCTGGAGGATGACGGCGCGGTCTGCGGCGGGCGTGGCGCCCCACGTCTCGGCGGCGGTCCGCGCGCGCGCCACGACGTCCTCGAGCGCGGCCTCGTCCTCGACGCGCGCCGCGCGGATCGTGGCCTCCCCCGCCGTCGAGCTGCCGACACGGCCGAGGATGTCCCGCGCCCAGTCACGGTTGGCCGGCAGGGCGGGGTCGGTGTCCGGCGTGTTCTGGAATCCCGGTGCGCCGGCGGCGGTGCGGGTCTCGCGCGCCGCGAAGACGGCGGTCTCGACGAACGCCTCGCCGCCGAAGAGCATCTCGTGCGCGGCGGGCTCGAGCGGCTGCGTGTCGCCGAGCTCGGTGCCGTCGGCGTCGGTGGCCGAGGAGCGCGCGATACCGAGCACCGCCTGGGTCATCCCGGTCTCCTCCGGCGCATCGCGGGTGAGCCGGGGCGCATCCGCGGATCGATCGGCGGACCGCGCCGCGCGGTCCTGCGTGCGGTGCGGTCCCGCCGTCAGCGCCGGGTCGGCGGCGCGCTCCAGCGAGGCGAGGAAACGCCGCTCCTCCCGGGTGAACATCGCGGGGTCGTCGACGAGGTCGAACGCGGCGGAGAGGAAGTTGTCGCTCGATGCGTTCTCCTCGAGGCGCCGCACGAGGTAGCTGATTGCGACGTCGAACTCGTCGGGTCGCACGACCGGCACGTACAGGAGGACGTGCCCGACCTCGCGGGCGACGGCCTCGACCTGGCCCTGCGCCATCCCCAGCAGCATCTCGAACTCGATGTCATCGCGCACGCCCCGCTCGCCGGCGAGCAGCCACGCGTACGCGATGTCGAAGAGGTTGTGCCCGGCGACACCGATGCGCACCGCCGCCGTGCTCTCCGGCCGGAGCGCCTCGTCGAGGCAGCGGATGTAGTTGGCATCCGAGTCGAGCTTCGACCCGTAGGTCGCGACCGGCCAGCCGTGCATGACGGCATCCACGCGCTCCATCGCGAGGTTCGCGCCCTTCACGAGCCGGATCTTGATGCGCGCGCCGCCGGCGGCGAGGCGGTTCTGCGCCCACGCCGTGAGCCGGCGGAGCGCCGGCAGGGCGTCGGGCAGGTACGCCTGGAGCACGATCCCCGCCTCGAGCCCCTGCAGGCGCGGGTCCTCCAGGATGCGGGTGAACACCGCGATCGTCAGATCGAGGTCGCGGTACTCCTCCATGTCGAGGTTGATGAAGGTGCCGTCGCCGGATGCCGTGACGTAGAGGGGCAGCAGCCGCTCGACGACGGCGTCGACGACCTCGTCGAACGCCCACATCGAGATGTGGCTCGCGATGGCGGAGACCTTGACGGAGACGTAGTCGACGTCGTCGCGACGGATGAGATCGTGGATGCCGGCGAGCCGCCGAAGCGCCTCCCCCTCGCCGAGCACGGCCTCGCCGAGGAGGTTGAGGTTCAGGCGTGCACCGGACTCGCGGATCTTCGCGATCGCCGGTCCGAGCTTCTCCGGCCGGGCGTCGACGACGAGGTGCCCTACCATCTCGCGCAGAACGCGCCGCGCGATCGGCACGGTGGGTGCCGGCAGCACGGGGGCCACGGCCCCGCCGGCGCGTACGGCGCCGCGCAGGAACCAGGGCAGGAAGTCGGGCACGAGCGGGGCGACCCGCTGCAGATTGGAGGCTGCGGCCGCGAGGCTCTCGGGACGCATGACGCCGTCCACGAACCCGATCGTGAACGGCAGCCCGTTCGGGTCCTTCAGGACGCCGGCGAGGCGTTCGGCGGAGGGGTCGACATCGGCGTCGGCGGATTCTGCGACCCAGCGCTGCGCGAGGTCGATCGCTCGCGCCGCCAGGTCCGCGTGGGGCGCTTGTGGCGCCGCGGGGGAGGTGTTCGGCATGGCGACAACTCTACGGAGGAACCCGCCGCCCTAGGCTGTGCGTGTGACGACGCCGGAGCCCCCCGCCAGAAGGCGCGCGTCGCCGTTCTCGCGGCTGCGGGCCGCGGCCGACCGGGTGCCCACGAAGTGGTTCGCGGCGATCGGGACGGGACTCTTCCTGGCCGCGACCGCGGCGTTCGGCGGTCTCGCGACCGCCGCGGCGGAGCCGGTCCCCGAACTCGAGGTCGGAGAGACCCACACGGGGCCGCTGTACGCGCTGTCCGTGGACCGCGCGTTCCTCTTCGATGAGCTCGCGGAGGCCGGCGCGTACCCGGCGGAGGGGCAGCGCGTCCTGGCGCTGCGGATCACGGTGGAGAACGTCTGGACCTCCCCGGAGGGCTTCAGCGGCATGCGCGAGACGCTGTCGGTCGCGGTGCCCGGCGCGGAGCTGACGTCGATGGCCCGGATCGACGACGCGACGACGAACCCGCGGCTGCAGCCCGGCGTCCCCGCCGAGCTCGCCGTCGCCTGGCTCGTCCCGGACGATGCCCTGGCCGGCGGCGACGAGGTGACGGTGACCGTCAGCGATCCCACCCTGCGGACCGGGCAGGCCGTCACGAGCGGGCAGTGGTGGGACGACCCGGTGCCGAGCGCCCGGGTGACGCTGCCGGTGGAGTACCGCCCGGGGGACGAATGAAGCGGTGGCTGTCCTGGACACTCGGCGTCGTCTTCGTCGTCGGGGCGTGGCTCGTGGCGCTCGCGACGCCGCCGGAGGATGCCCGCGAGGCCCCGTTCACCGTCACGGCATCCGTCGGCGAGGAAGCCACCGGCCGCGACATCGTCGCGACGGTCGAGGGGCTCCGCCGCGCCGACACCGTGACCGACGGGGCATGGTCGGCGGAGGGGAACTGGCTCGTCGTCGACCTGTCGATCTCGTCGCGCGTGAGCCCGCGCACCCTGGCGCACGCGACGCTCCAGATCGGCGATCGCACCTTCGCCGCGACCGAGCGGGCCGACGGCTCCCTCTACCAGCAGGGGCTCACGGCGGGGGTGCCGCGAAGCGGCAGCATCGCGTTCGAGCTGCCCGCCGACCTCGATGCCGAGACAGCCGTGCTGCGTCTCGCGACGCTGAGCGACGTCCGGCTGGATTCGGTCGTCGAGGCCGCGGTGCCGTTGTCGGAGATCGAGCGCTCCGGCGAGGCGGAGCTGCGGCCGCGGGAATGGGCTCGGCCGTGAACGCGTGGTGGCGGCGGAACGGCATCGCCCTCCTCGCGCTGGCGGTGCTCGTGCCGGTCGGCGGGATCGGCGTCGCCCAGCATGAACGCACGGCCCTCACCGGCTCCGGGAAGGACCCCGTCACGGCGGACGCCGCCGGCGCCGTGGAGCTCGCCGGCATCACGGTGGGTCCGGCCCGTGCGGAGTTCGAGAGCCCGGCCGGCGCCCCCGACGGCACCCGCGTCGTCACGGTGCACCTGCCCGTGGACACGCACGGCGACGACATGTCGTGCCTGCCGCCCGTGCTGCGCGAGGCCGACGGGCTGCAGCGCAGCTGGCGGGAGTCCGCCCTCGAGCTCGGTCTCGACTCGTTCGATGCGGAGCGGCCGACATCGTGCCCCGCGGACGGTGGACGCTGGTTCACGCTCGTCACGAGCTACCTCGTGCCGGCGGATGCGACCGGCCCGTTCGACGTGGACCTCACGTGGGCCGACGCCCTGCCGGCCTTCGCCCGGCTGCGCGTGGCGCCCTGAGTCAGACCTCCGCGAGTGCAGGTGCGCTCAGCCGCCCCACGACCCGGTCGTACGCCGCCGCCACGACCATCAGCCGCAGCGGCTCGATGAGCAGCGCCGGGATGGAGAACACGATCGTCGAGTACGGCAGCCAGAACTCCGCGAACGACTGGGGTCCGACGAGGCGGGTGAGAGCGATGCCGAGCAGCGCGTCGAGTGCGAGCACGAGCGTGAAGAGGAGCACGTAGCCGCCGATGAGCGCCGGCCCGGCGCGCCACATCAGCACGATCGCCTGGACGATGGGACGGAATCGGCCGACGACCTGACCCCACAGGTCGGCCGACCGTCGCCGCGTCCACGCCGGGAGGCGGCCGAAGCCGGAGCGCGCGCGGTCGACGATCGCACCCTTCAGCCGAGCCGGCGGCGGCGCGACGGCCTGGCCGAAGATGACGCCGGCGACCGTGAGCCAGGCGAGCGGGAGCAGCAGGATGCCGCCGGCCTCCCCGAGGAGCCATTCCACGGCATCCCAGATCCATGCCACCGGAGCGACCTGCGTGGCCAGCCAGTTCCGCAGATCAGCAAGCCACACCATGGCCTGACGTGAGTCGACCCATGAGCCGACGGCGTCGAACGCCTGCGACAGGAGCAGCGCCGACCACACGACCCACAGCGCCTCGAGGTACACGGCGAGCACGACGACGCTCTTCGAGAGGCGCCCCTTGTACCGCCCGTACGCCCACCGCAGCACGAAGGCCGCGACGATGATGCCGACCGTCAGCGGCGAGAACGACAGTTCGCCGGCCGCTCCGTCCCCACCGGATTCGAGGCCGAGGATGCTCTCGTTCGCGATCAGGCCCGTGTTGATCTCCAGCACGCGGGAGTAGTACGCGCTTGCGTCGTCGCGGAGGTACCCCCACGCCGCGTAGAACGCGACGAACACGAGGATCGAGCCGAGCAGCGCGTCGGTGAAGGCGCGTCGGCGCGCCGCGGGCTCGTCCGGCAGCGGGGCGATGACGCCGAGCGTGCGCAGGCCGCTGCGGAGCACGAGCAGCATCGTCACGAGCGCGACGAGGCGCACGACGATCACGAGCGGGAACAGCAGCGCGCCGACGACCGCCGAGTAGGCGCCGACGAAGCCGAACGCCTCGATCGCGACGTACTGGAGGAGAGACCCGGCGAGATAGATGGCGACCAGAAGGGGACCGTGACTGAGGACCAGTCGCCCCGCGGTCCGCAGCATCGTCAGCACGGCCCTACGCTAGCGCCCTGGCCCGCGCGTGCCGTGCGGCGTCAGTCCCAGAGGCTCGGCGCGTCGGCCTTCGTCGACGGCAGTGCGGCCCCCTTCGCCCACGCCTCCACCCAGGACGGCAGCGGGGGGAGGTCGTCGGGGCGGTGCAGGGCGGAGAAGAGCTCCTCCATCGGCACGACACCGCCCCCGCGGCGGAGGAAGCGGGCCCGGACGATCATCTCGGCGTACACCTCGCCGTCGACGACGGCGCGGTGGATCTGGTAGACCGCCTTGTCGTCGTGGCCGTACAGCCGCGACTCGACCGTGAACGGCTGCCACAGCTCGAGGGACTTCCGGAAGGTGATCGTCTCGTTCGCGACGACGGCATACCAGCCGCGCGTGTTCATGGCATCCCAGATGCCGGTGCGGATGAGCAGGTCGAACCGCCCGAGGTCGAACAGCGAGGCGTAACGCCCGTTGTTCATGTGCCGGAGCAGGTCGATGTCGGTGGGGAGCGTGCGCAGCCGCACGCGTCCGACGCTCGTCGGAGGAATGGGCCGGCGACGGCGCAGCAGCGTCTTCGCGCGCATGATCGTCAACAGAGTCCGCCACCATACATTCACGAGGCGCGATGCTAGCGGTTCCCGGCACGTGGGGGCCGAATCCGTTGTGGGATGACGACAGCCCGCGGCCGGCGGCGGCGCCGGCTCCGAGGAGCGGGTTTGTCACGGCCGGCGCGGATTTCCCTATTGCAGGGGCCGTGCGTAGAGTCGCCCCATGGAAGCCGAACAGCAGACCGACATCGTCGTCCGTCCGGTTCGCGACGTGGATGCCGAGGCCCTGGGGCGCGTGCACGCGGCGTGCTGGCATGAGACGTACGACCACCTGATCAGCAAGGCCGCGCTCGAGAACGTCTCGCACAAGCGCCTGGCCGATCTCTGGACCCATTGGGCGGTCCAGGGACCCGAGTTCAAGATGCGCGCGGCACTCGTCGGCGGCGAGATCGTCGGCTTCGTCGGCTCCGGTCCCGCGCGCGACCGCGACGCTCCGCGCACGCGCGAGCTCTACTTCATCTACCTTCTCGACAAGTTCCACGGCACGGGCATCGGCCAGCGTCTCTTCGACGCCGCGGTCGAGCCCGGCGAGCCGCTGTACCTGTGGGTCGCCGACGACAACCCCCGCGCGCACCGGTTCTACACGCGCAACGGGTTCGCCCTCGACGGCGCCACGCACACCGAGCCGTTCCTGGGCGAGACGCTGACCGAGGTCCGCTTCGTCCGCTGACCCGTGCAGGGTCCGAAGAGCGGGATGCCGTCCCTGACGGCATCCCGCTCTTTCAGCGCCCGCTGACGGTGCCGAACAGGCGCGCGATCGGCGCGAGCACGAGCGGACGGGCGGCCACCCACGCACCGGCGATCACGACGAGCGAGGCGAAGAACATCCAGAACCCGGTCCAGTTGTCGGCGTAGGCGACCCCGTCGACGGAGCCCTGCGCGGCGTACATGTGGTTGAGGTTCCGCAGCGCCCCCGTCGCGAAGACGAGCGCGACGTGGACGAAGATGAACGCCACGAAGTACAGCATCGTCGGGAAGTGCACGGCGCGCGCCCACTCGATCGGGTACGCCTTGTTGAGGCGGGTGTTGTCCTTGGGCCAGAGTCCGCTCATCCGGTAGCCGGTGACCGCCGCCAGCGGCGCGGCGAGGAACACCGTCGCGAAGTACGCGAGCTGCTGGAGCGCGTTGTAGTTGACCCAGCCGTTCTCGGTGGGCCAGTCCAGCGAGACGTACTGCAGGGCCGCCGAGAGCGCGTTCGGGAACACCTCCCAGCTCGTCGGGATGATCCGCATCCACTGCCCGGAGACGAACAGCAGCACGACGAAGATCACGCCGTTTAGGAGCCAGAGGATGTCGAGCGACTGGTGGAACCAGATCGTCAGGCTCGTCTTGCCCTTCGGGTCGCCCCGGGGCGTCCAGAAGGCCGCGGGACGCTTCTCGGTGCGGATCTGCAGGCCCGTCCGGATGATGAGCACCATCAGGAACGCGTTGAAGAAGTGCTGCCAGCCGACCCAGGCCGGGAAGCCCACGGGCGCCCCCTCGGGCAGGTGGTACTCGCCGGGGTAGGTCGTGAGGAAGTCCTGCATCGCGTCGAGCGAGAGCACGAAGCGGACGGCCGCGACCGCCATGCCCGCGAGGATGAGCAGCACGGCCCCGCCGATGACGAGCGCACCGGCCCACTGCGCCTTCGTGAACGGGCCGATGCGCTCCGGCTCGGTGGCGGTCGCGGTGTCGCGGCGGCTTGCGCCGCGTCCGGCCCACACGGTCCGGGGGACCGTCAGCGGCGGGCGCGGCCCGGTCGCGGGTGCGGGAGCGGCGGGTACGGGCGCGGCGGTGGTCGGCGCGGGCGCGGCGGCGGTGGGTGCGGGCGCGGCGGTGGTCGGCGCGGGCGCGGCGGCGGGTGCGGTGGGAGCGGCCGCGGCGGTCGGAGAGGCGGTCCCGGGTGCGGGCGTCGTCGGCGCGGGGGCCGCGGAAGCCGTCGGAGACATCGCGGCCGTCGCGGCCGCCCCGGAGTCGAGGACCGTCGCGCCGACGGGCTGCGTAGGCGCGACGCTGGAAGCGACCCGCGCGGAATCGATCGTGCCGGCAGGAGGCCAGGGCTCACCGCCGGGCGTACGGGGCAGTCCGCGCCGAAGCTCTGCGCCGCCGGCCGTGGCGGCGGCCACGTCCGTTGTCGACGGCGCCGCAGGGGCTGTCGGGGCCGCGTCAGCGGAGGCCGAGGTGACGGGAATGGGTGCGTCGCCGACGGTCGACGTGGCGGGCGCCGGTGCGTCGCCGCCGGCCGTCGTCGCCGATGCGGGGGCTGCCGCGGCTGCCGTCGACGGAGCAACGGTCGAAGGCGCCGTAGCCGCGGCGCTCTCCGCAGGCCGGGCGGATGCCGGGGGCCACGGCTCCCCGCCGGGCACCCGCGGCAGGCCGCGACGCAGTGCGCGCGCCGCGGGCGCCGCAGGCGCCGCGGGCGCGGCATCCACCTCACCCGCGCCATTGTGCGGGTCGACCGCGCCGACACCCGCACTTTCGCGCGACTCAACGCTCGGCCCCGCCGCGGCGGACGCTTCACCCGCGCCGAATTGCGAGTCCAGGGCCTCAGCACCCGCACTTAGACGCGACTCAGCGCCAGCCGTCGCCGCGGCATCCACTTCACCGGCGCCGATGTGCGGGTCGACCGCGCCTACACCCGCACTTTGACGCGAGTCGACCTCGACCTCGACCTCATCCCCGACGGGCGCGTCGCCGGCGGGCGGCCACGCGTCACCGCCGGGGCGGCGGGGCAGGCCGCGGCGCAGCGTCCGCGCGTACGTCGCCATGACTACTGGGCCTTCTTCGCCTCGAGCGCCGCGATCAGCTGCGGCACGACGGTGAACAGGTCGCCGACGACGCCGAAGTCGGCGACGTCGAAGATCGGGGCGTCGCCGTCCTTGTTGATCGCGACGATGGTCTTCGCCGTCTGCATGCCGGCCTTGTGCTGGATCGCCCCGGAGATGCCCAGCGCGATGTACAGCTGCGGCGACACGGAGACGCCCGTCTGTCCGACCTGGTACGAGTACGGGACGTAGCCCGCGTCGACGGCCGCGCGCGACGCGCCGACGGCGGCACCCAGAGCGTCGGCGAGCTGCTCGACGAGCGCGAACTTCTCCGCCGACCCGAGGCCGCGGCCGCCGGATACGACCTTGCCGGCGCCGCGCAGCTCGGGACGCGAGGATGCCGCGACGGCCGCCTCGAACGACTCGATGACGGCAGCGGGGGCGTCGGATGCCTCGACCTGCAGGGGCGTGACGACCGGTGCGGCGACGGCTTCGGCGCGCGCCTCGACGGCGCCCTGGCGGACCGTGATGACGGGGGCGCCGAAGGTCGGCGCGCTCGTGACGTTGTACGCGCCGCCGTAGACGGAGTGCTGCGCGAGCACGCCCTGCTCGTCGCGGGCGACGCCGACGGCGTCCACCGAGAGCGCCGAGGACGTGCGCGCCGCGAACCGTCCCGCGACATCGCGACCCTCGATCGAGTTCGAGACGAGGACGGCGTCGGGGCGGACGAGGGCGGCCGCGGCGGCGAGGGCGTCGACGACCGGGACGGTGAGCGCCGTGTCGGCGCCGCCGAGCCCCGCCGTGAGCACGTGCGCGGCGCCGAGGGCGCCGGCCGCGGCGGCGAGGTCGGCGTGCCGCTCTTCTCCGGCGACGACGAGCGCGACGGGGGTGCCGACACCCGCGGCCGCGCCCAGCAGGCCGGCGGACGACTTGGCGAGCTCGCCCGCCGGGGTGATGTCCAGGAGGACGAGGATCGCGTCTGCAGCGAAGTCGGTCATGATGCTCTCCCTCACGCCAGGCGGTTCTCGATGAGGAACGCGGCGACCTTCTCGCCCGCGTCGCCCTCGTCGACGATCTTGACGCCCGCGCCGCGCGGGGGCTTCTCCGTGACGACCGTCACGATGGTCTGCGGGGCCGCCGCCGGGTCGATGTCGACGCCGAGGTCGGCGAGCGACACGGTCTCCAGCGGCTTCTTCTTGGCCGCCATGATCCCCTTGAAGTTCGGGAACCGGGCGTCCGGCAGGGCCTCCGTGATCGAGATCACGGCCGGCACGGGCGTCGTCACCTGGGCCGCGCCGGCGTCGGAGGCGCGCGTGCCGGACACCGAGGTCTCGGAGATCTCCACGGCGGAGAGCGCGGTGGCGTGCGGCACCCGGAGGTGCTCGGCGATCATCGCGGGGATGACGCCGCCGGAGCCGTCGGTAGAGAGGTTTCCGGTGATGACGAGGTCGAAACCGGTGCGCTGCAAGGCGGCGGCGAGCACGCGGGCGGTGATGCCCAGGTCGGCGCCGGCGAGCGCCTCATCGACGACGTGGACGGCGGAGGCTGCGCCCATCGCCAGGCCCTTCCGGATCGTCGCGGTCGAGGCCTCCGGGGCCATCGACAGGACGACGACCTCGGTCCCCGCGTTCTTGTCCGCGTAGGACAGCGCGACCTCGAGCGACCGCTCGCCGATCTCGTCGAGCACGCGGTCCGACGCCTCGCGATCCGCGAGCCCGGTCTGCAGGTTGAGCTTGCGGTCCCCGTAGGTGTCGGGGACCTCTTTCACCAGCACGACGATCTTCATCGATAACTCCTCACGCCTGCGCCGAGTCTATTCAGCGCGGACCCCGTCAGCCGAATCGAGCGACGCGGAACCGGCTACCGTTGTCACCGATCGCAGGAGGTGATCCGTGGCTCGCGTGAAACCCGTCGCGCTCGACCCCATCGCCGAGGCGCGGCGCCAGTGGACGGCGCACGGCTGGACCGACGCCGCGGCCGGCATGACCGTCGTGACGAGCATCATGCGCGCGCACCAGCTCATGCTCGCGCGCGTGGACGAGACGCTCAAGCCGCTCGGACTCACCTTCGCGCGGTACGAGCTGCTGACCCTGCTGAGTTTCGCGCGCGAGGGCCGGATGCCGCTGTCCTCCGCGGCCCGCCGCCTCCAGGTGCACCCGACGAGCGTGACGAACACCGTCGACCGGCTCGAGGCGGCCGGTCTCGTGCGGCGCGAACCGCATCCCTCCGACGGACGCGGCACGCTCGTGGCGCTCACCGACGACGGACGCCGGCTCGCGGCTCGCGCGACGGCCGCACTCAACAGCGCCGTCTTCGAGCGTCCCGGCCTCGACGCCGACGACGCGGAGACGCTCATCGACGTCATCGCGCGACTGCGCGCGGCATCCGGCGACCTCGCAGACTGATCCGCCCACCTCACGCACTGACCCGCTGCGCCTCCGCCAGCAGCGCCGGGACCCCGGCGGTGAGCGTCGGGGCGAACGTGTCGCCCGGCCGCTCCCCGGCGAGCCAGCGGGTGTGGATCGCCTCGCAGAACACCGCGGCCTTGAACAGCGCGAGCGTCTGGTACCACGCGAGCGCCGACACATCCGCGCCGGTGCGGTCCACGTACCGTGCGACGAGGTCACGGCGGCGCGGAAAGCCGTCCCCGCGCGTCACGGGCGTGAGCTCGAGCGGGGTGGCGACGGCGCCCGGCTCCGCGTAGGTCGCGATGAAGTAGCCGAGGTCGGCGAGCGGGTCGCCGACCGTCGCCATCTCCCAGTCCAGGATCGCTTCGACGGCAGCCGGCGCGGAGCGCGCGAGCATGAGGTTCCCGATCCGGAAGTCGCCGTGCACGACGCTGGACCCTGCGGATGCCGGCAGGTGCGCCGCGAGCCACGCCGCGACCTGGTCGACCTCGGGGAGCACGCGCCGCGACACGGTCGGCCAGAGCGTCGCGAACCGGTCGACCTGGCGCGTCAGGTAGCCGTCCGGTCGCCCGATCTGCGCGAGTTCGCCCGCGGTGACGTCGACGGCGTGCAGGGCGGCGAGCGCGTCCACGGCGGCGAAAGCGAGCCCGCGCCGGCCGGCCGGGTCGGCGAGCGCGGCGGGAATCGTGTCGGTCACGACGACGCCGTCCAGGTGCTCCATGACGTAGAACGGCACACCGAGGACGCTCTCGTCGTCGCAGACCGCGAGGATCTGCGGAACCGGGACGCCCGTGGCGGCGAGGAGCCGCTGGATGCGCGCCTCGCGCAGCATGTCATGGGTTGTCGGCGGCAGCGGCGGGCGGGGCCCCCGGCGCAGCACGAGGCGGCGCCCATCGAGCTCGAGCAGGTACGTGACGTTCGAGTGCCCGCCCTCGCGCTCGGCGCGGACGGGGTCAACATGGGCTCGCGGTTCATGTGCACCGTCGAATCGCCCATCGCGCAGGCGGTCAAGGAGCGCATCGTGGCCGCATCCGAACTCGACACGAACCTCATCTTCCGGAGCCTCCGCAACACCGCCCGCGTCGCGAAGAACGCCGTCTCGGACGAGGTCGTGAAGATCCTCGCCGCCGGCGGGCAGTTCCCCGACGTGCAGCCGCTCGTCGCGGGCGCGCGCGGGCGGAAGGTGTTCGAGGACGGCGACCTGGACGCCGGCATCTGGACCGTGGGTCAGGTCCAGGGCCTCATCCGCGACATCCCGACGGCGGGCGAGGTCGTCCGGCGGACCGTCGCGCAGGCGCACGAGATCCTCGCGGCGAAGCTCGCCCTCTTCGGCTGAGGCGAGGTCAGGGCTGCGCGGGGTCAGGGCTGCGCGAGGTCAGGGCTGCGCGAAAGTGGAGTAGCGCAGCATGTCCTGCGCGCCGCGGACGAGGTCGTCGAGCGACCGGGTGCGCGGGTTCCACCACTCCACGGCCCAGTTCATCGAGCCGAGCAGCAGGAGGCGGAAGACGTTGATGTCGAGACCGTCGCGGAGCAGCCCGGCATCCTGCGCGGAGAGGAACAGCTCGCGCCACAGGCGGCTGTACTCGCCCTCCTCCGCCGCAGGGCGCACCCGCAGGTGCTCGGGCACCTGGCCGGCGTTGCGGACCGACGCGGTCGTGTAGTCGGAGATCTGCAGCTCGTAGCGGAGGTGCGCATCGACGGCGGCGAGCAGTCGGGCACGCGGATCGGTGGCCTCCGGCAGCGCCGCGAGCACCTCCTCGACGTGCAGGCGCACACGGTGGGCGCCGGCCCACATGACCTCCTCGACGAGGTCGTCCCGGGAGGCGAAGTAGTAGTAGATCGCGGGTGCCTGCACGCCGGCGACCTCGGCGACGTCGGTGAGTCGCGTGCCGGCGTAGCCTTTGCGGCTCAGCACCTGCGCGGCGGCGTCGAGAATGCGTTCGCGCGTGCGCGCCGACTTCGCCGTCTGCGACTCCGTTGGCATGCGACCTCCCCTCTCGGGCTCATTCTAACGAAGATTCGAAAACCTCTTGTGCTGTGCCCCGCGGGGTCCTAATGTGAACCGCAATTCACTTCATGAACCGCAGGCTCGATGATGAGCGAGAGGGACCCGACATGACGCTGATCGCAGGAGATGACTCCGCCACCACGTACTCCACCCACGACCCGCGGGACGGCGCGCTGATCGCCGACCATGCGCTCGAGGACGCCGGCCGCGTCGAGGAACGCGTCGCGGTCGCGCACCGCGCCGCGACATGGTGGGCGGCGCAGGGATTCGACGGCCGGAGGCGCGTGCTGCTGGCGTGGAAGGGCGCGATCGCCCGGGGCGCCGCGGACCTCGCAGCCGTCATCTCTCTCGCGCCGTTGAGCGCGTACTCGCGGCTCAGCGGTGGGTGAAGTCCGGCGACCGCTTCTCGCGGAACGCCGCCATCCCTTCCTTCTGGTCGGCGGTGTCGAACAGCGACGCGAAGACGTGGCGCTCGAAGCGCAGCCCCTCGGCGAGCGATGTCTCCATCGCGGCATCCAGAGCCGCTTTGGCGGCATAGACCGACGGCAGGGACTTCGCCGCGATGATCTCCGCAGTCTTGTGCGCCTCGTCGAGGAGATCGGATGCCGGCACGACGCGCGAGACGAGCCCCGCGCGCTCGGCTTCGTCGGCCTTCATCATCCGCCCCGTCAGCACGAGCTCCGCCGCCTTGTAGTACCCGACGGCGCGGATGAGGCGCTGCGTTCCGCCCATGCCGGGGATGACGGCGAGGTTGATCTCGGGCTGCCCGAACTGCGCCGTATCGGCGGCAAGGATGATGTCGCACATCATGGCGAGCTCGCATCCGCCGCCGAGCGCGTAGCCCGAGACGGCGGCGATGACGGGCGTCCGCACGGCGGCGAACCGGCCCCATGCACCGAAGTGGTCGCCCATGACCATCTCGAGGCCGGTCTTGTCCGCCATCTCCTTGATGTCCGCGCCGGCGGCGAACGCGCGCTCGCTGCCCGTCACGACGATGGCGCCGATGCCCTCGTCGGCGTCGAACTCCTCCGCGGCCGCGACGACATCGCGCATCACCTGGGAGTTCAGGGCATTGAGAGCCTCGGGGCGGTTCAGGGTGATCCAGCCGACGCGTCCTCGCGTGTCGACGAGGATCGTCTCGAAGTCAGTCATGCCCTCATGCTGTCACGACGTGGTCGAATACTCACTCGACAGGTCGGATACGCACTCAACAGCCCGAATACGCACTCACGAGCGGGAATGCGCACTCAACAGGTGACGGCCGATGATCACGCGCATGATCTCGTTCGTGCCCTCCAGGATCTGATGGACGCGGAGGTCGCGGACGACCTTCTCGATGCCGTACTCCTGCAGGTAGCCATACCCGCCGTGCAGCTGCAGCGCCTCGTTCGCGACGCGGAACCCCGCGTCGGTGGCGAAGCGCTTTGCCATCGCGCACCGCATGACGGCATCCTCGGCACCCTCGTCGACGGCGCGCGCCGCGTCGCGGACGAGCGCACGCGCCGCGTGCAACTCGGTCGCCATGTCCGCGAGGGTGAAGACGACGGACTGCTTCTCGGCGAGCGGCTCGCCGAACGTGAAGCGTTCCTGCACGTACTGCACGGCCCGGTCCAGTGCCCACTGCGCCCCGCCGAGCGAGCAGGCGGCGATGTTGATGCGGCCGCCGTTGAGTCCGCTCATCGCGAGTTTGAACCCGTTGCCGATCCCCCCGAGAACCGCGGATGCCGGTACCTGCACCTCGTCGAGGATCACCTGCCGGGTGGGCTGCGCATTCCAGCCCATCTTCTTCTCGTTGGGCCCGAAGGAGAGCCCGGCCGCGTCGCCGGGCACGAGGAACGCTGTGATGCCGCGGGCGCCGGGCTCGCCGGTGCGCGCCATGACGACGTAGACGGCGGCCTCACCGCCGCCGGAGATGAACTGCTTGACGCCGGTGAGGACGAACTCCTCGCCGTCCGCGATCGCGCTCGTCGTGATGGCGGCGGCATCCGATCCGGCCCCCGGCTCGGTGAGGCAGTAGGCGCCGAGGTCGGTCATCGCGACGAGGCGGGGCAGCCACTGCGTGCGCTGGGCGTCGGTGCCGTACGCGTCGATCATCCACGCGACCATGTTGTGGATCGAGATGTAGGCGGCGATCGTCGGGTCGCCGATCGCGAGCTCCTCGAGGATCGCGGCGGCGTCCTCGCGAGCGAGCGCCGTGCCGCCGACATCCTCGCGGACGTAGATGCCCCCGAGTCCCAGCTCGCCGGCTGCCTCCAGCACGTCGCGGGGGAAGCGCTTCTGCTGATCCCATTCCAGCGCGTGCGGCGCGAGTGCGGACTGCGCGAAGGCCCGCACGGCATCGAGGATGGCGGCGCGCTCGTCGGCGCCGAGCGCGGAGGGAAGGGTCATGCTCATGTGATCACGTCCTCGTGAGACAGGGTGACATCGTTGTCGGCGCCGGGTTGGGCACACTGATCATTTTACATGGATGTCCTAGTATCCCGCCGCACCTCTCCCGGCGCCGGGACGCTCCGCCTCAGATCCCCATGACGAGTTCGGCGAGGCGCGTGAGCCGGGCCGCGGCGGCCCCGTCCCGCTCGGGCAGCAGCGGCGCCTGGTCGGCGACGACGCTGAGGCTCGCGTGCACCAGGACGGTCGCCTCCCGGCCGCCCAGCTCGGGCCGTACGGACTGCAGGAGCGCGACCCAGTCTGCGATGTGCGCGCGCTGCAGCGAGCGCAGGCGCCGCCGGTCCTCCGCCGGCAGGTTGCCGAGCTCGGAGAAGTAGACGCGCATGAGGGCCAGGTTCGCGAAGGTGTGCGCGACATACCCGGCACACAGACGCCGCAGCGCCTCCTCGGCGGACGGGGATGACTCGCGGGCCTGCAGCGCCGCCCGGTCCAGGGCGACCGCCGCACGCTCGCAGGCGGCCAGCAGCAGGGCGGACTTGCCTTCGAAGTGGCGGTACACGCCGGAGGGGGTCAGTCCGACTTCGTCGGCGAGGTCCTCGATGGTCACCTCGTTGTACCCGCGCGCCGCGAAGAGCCGGATGGCGGAATCGATGAGCTGTCCCCGTCGGCCGGGCTCCGGGGCCGGCGGGACCGCGTCGGCGACGCGCTCCGGCTCCGGTGCCGGCGTCGGCGTCGGTGCCGCCTCATCGTCGAGGGCGCGCCACGCGGCATCCTTCAACAGCACCCGCAGAGTGCGTGCCGCGACCACGGTGTGATGCGCGGTGATGCTGGCGATCGCACTCAGCGCCGCCAGCACCGCGCGGCGACGATCCCCCTCGGCGACGTCCGGGCGGTAGACACGATGCGGGCGCTCAAGACACTCGCGGAGTTCCCGGAACTCCGCGGTCAGCAGTTCGCGGTCGGGCTTGGCGAGGTAGCGCCCCTCCCAGCGGTAGATCCCGCCGGTCGCGCGCAGTTCGATGGTCGTGTCGATGACGGCATCCAGCAGCGCGTCGAGCGCGGCGCGCGCATCCGAGATGGACTCCACCGGTGCGGCATGGACGTCATCGGTCGCCTCGATGAGGCGATGGGCGAGCATGAACGCCGTGCGCACGAACAGTGCGTACTTGTTCGGGAAGTGCCGGTACAGCGCGGGGGCAGAGATCCCGACGGCCGCCGCGATGTCCTGCATCCCGACGGCGTGATACCCATGCTCCGCGAAGGCGACGGCGGCAGCCTCCTCGATCCGCCGCTTCCGGTCCCGGGGGCGTGCACGGGTCGGTTCGCCGGCCACCGTCATGCCGACAGCCTACCCGCCGCACAACGACCGTCGATGCGTGAACCGGACTTCACTTGCACCTCGCGCCGCATGTGAATATCGGTTAACAAAAGTCGTGACATGACGGCGCCGCACTGCCATACTGCTGATCAGCCCCGGAGGCCGCAGAGTCGCGGCATCCTTACGAAGACGTACGAAGGGACTGCCCGATGCCCGACCCGACCGTGATCCCCGCCGCCGTCCGCCGCAACCACTGGATGAACCAGGTCGCGACGCACGCCGAGATGAAACCCGACGCCCCGGCGTTCCGGTTCCTCGGCGAGACGACCACCTGGAAGCAGACGAGCGACCGGATGGAGGCGTTCGCCGCCGCGCTCGCCCGCCGCGGCGTCGGGTTCGGCGACCGCGTGCTGCTGCTGACGCTCAACCGTCCCGAGGTCGTCATCTCCGTGTTCGGCATCAACCGGATCGGCGCGATCGCCGTGCCCATCAACGTCCGCCTGACACCGCCGGAGATCGCCTACATCGTCGATGACGCGGATGCCGACATCCTCATCGTGGAGGCTCCCCTCGCCCCCCTCGTCGGCGCCGTCGCGCAGGCGACCGACCGCATCCGGCGGGTCATCGTGATCGGCGACGCCGGCGAAGGCCAGGAGTCGTGGGCCGACCTCGTCGCGGAGGACCCCGGCGACTTCCAGGCCCCGGACGTCCCGGAGGACACCACCTGCCTCATCATGTACACCTCCGGCACGACCGGTCGCCCCAAGGGGGCGATGCTCGACCACGGCAACCTCTTCGCGCAGGCGCTCACGCTGCTGCGGGTCAACGAGACCTTCGACGAGAGCGACGTCGCGTTCATGACGGCGCCGCTGTTCCACATCGCCGGCCTCGGGTCGATCTCACCCAACTTCGTCATCGGCATCCCGACCGTCATCCATCCGCTCGGCGCGTTCAACGCGGGCGAGCTGATCGACGCCTGGGAGCGGGAGCGGGCCACGATCGTCTTCAACGTCCCCCAGCAGTGGCAGGTGATCTGCGCCGATCCGTCGATCCCGGCGCGTGACCTGCATCTGCGCATCATCAGCTGGGGTGCGGCGCCCGCCTCCGACACGCTGCTGCACACCATGGCCGACCGCTTCCCGCACGCGATGAACGTGGCGGTCTTCGGCCAGACCGAGATGTCGCCGATCACATGCGCGCTGCGCGGGGAGGACTCGCTGCGCAAGCTCGGCTCGGTCGGCAAGCCCATCCCGACCCTCCAGTACCGCGTCGTGGACGACGACATGAACGACGTCGAGCCGGGCCAGGTGGGCGAGATCCTGTACCGCGGGCCGAACATGATGAGCGGGTACTGGCGCAAGCCCGAGGAGACCGCGGAGGCGTTCCAGGGCGGCTGGTTCCACTCCGGCGACCTCGTCCGCCAGGACGAGGAGGGCTTCGTGTGGGTCGTGGACCGCAAGAAGGACATGATCATCTCCGGTGGCGAGAACGTGTACTGCGCGGAGGTCGAGAACGTCCTCGCCGGGCACCCGAGGGTCCTCGAGGCGGCGATCTACGGCCGCGCGGACGAGCGCTGGGGCGAGGTCCCGGTGGCCGCCGTGGCACTGCGCCCCGAGCAGGAGCTGACGATCGATGAGCTGCAGGAGTGGTTGAGTGACAAGCTCGCCCGCTTCAAGCAGCCCAAGGCGCTCGTCGTCCTCCCTGCGCTGCCCCGCAACGCCGCCGGCAAGGTCAACAAGGTCGCCCTGCGCGCCGCGGACCGCGAACTCTCGCCGGCGTAGCGGCATGGTCTCCGCTGTGGCCGCGCTCGTCCGGGAGCGCGGCGGACCCGTCGCGCTCGCGGACGTCACGCTGCGCGCCCCCGGCGAGGGCGAACTGCTCGTGCGCATCATGGCCTCCGGCGTCTGCCCGACCGACCTGTTCGGCATCGGCGGCGGCGCCGGCGACCGCTTCCCCGCGGTCTTCGGCCATGAGGGCGCCGGCGTCGTCGAGGCGGTCGGTCCCGGCGCGACCGGGTTCGCCCCCGGTGATCGGGTCGTGCTGAGCTTCGATTCCTGCGGCGCGTGCGCGGCGTGCACCGCGGGTCATCCGGCGTACTGCGCCCGCTTCGCGGAGCTCAACTACGCGGCGTCCGCCGGCATCGACGTCGCCGGCGAAGCCGCGACGACCGGGTGGATGGGCCAGTCCTCCTGGGCCACCCGTGTGGTGGCGCGGACGACGAACGCCGTACGGGTGGATGCCGACGTGCCGTGGGCCGTCGCCGCGACCCTGGGCTGCGGCATCCTCACCGGCGTCGGCACGATCGTCAACGTCCTGCGACCGGGCCCCGCCGACACCCTGCTCGTCATCGGCGCAGGGACGACCGGACTCGCCGCGGTGATGGCCGCGCGGCACCGCGGCGTCGCCGACATCGTCGTCTCCGACCCGTCTGCCGAGCGGCGCGCCCTCGCCCTTCGGCTCGGCGCGACCCGCGCGATCGCCCCCGAAGACGCGGGCGGCATCGTCGCCTCGCGCGCCCTCGACACGGTCGGCGCGCAGGACACGATCGACGCGGCCCTGTCGAGTCTCGCGCCGCGGGGCGTCTGCGCGACCGTCGCGCTGCGTCCCGGGTCGAATCGCGTGACCGTCTCGCAGTCGCAGTTGCTGTGGGGGCGCACGTTCACCGGCGTCATCGAGGGCGACGCCGACATCCGGCGCGACATCCCGCTGCTCGTCGCCCTGTGGCGCATCGGGCGGCTTCCGGTGGAGCGCCTCCTGACGACGTACCCGTTCGCGGAGGTCTCCGCCGCGGTCGCCGACGCCCGCGCCGGACGGACGATCAAGCCGGTCCTGGTGATGTCCGACGAACCCGTTGCACCGGAGGCCGCCACGACCAGGCACCTCCGGGACGCCCGGGAATCCGACCTGCCCGCCCTGTGGCGCTCGCTGCCGGCCGTGGCGCCCGGCGAGCTCCGCGGACTGTGGCACGGCCGGGGCCTCTCGACGGCGCATCGCGCGCACCGCCTCCTCGAGCGCAGCGGCTGGTTCGGCAAGCTCTTCCGCTCCGATGACGACGTCGCGCCGCTGGTGTGCACCGGGCCGTCCGGTGACCTCTTCATCGACGAGCGGCTGGCCCGGGGCGGCGCACGCCTGCTGACCGCGGGCCACGACGGCATCGTCACGGCCGCCATGGCGTACGACGGCCAGCCCCTCATCGACCACTTCACCCGCCTCTCCCCCACGGAGGTGCTGGGCGTCATGACCGGCAGGGATGCCGCCGACGGCGACCGGCTCTACTACTTCGTCCTCGAGAAGGTCGCCGACCGCCCCGTCGAGACCGGCTGAGCCGCCACCGACGAGGTGGCCCCACCCGCGTCAGCGGATGAGGAGCGGGACCGGCGCGAGGCTGCTCGCGTCGCGGTATCCGGGGCCGCCCGTGAACGACGTGCGGAGGAAGTGCAGGCCACGACTCAGCTGCGGGAGCGTGACGGAGACACGACCCTTGTCGGATGCCGTCAGCTCCGTCGTCGCGACCACCGTCGATCCGTCCCTGACCGTCACCGTGCCGACCGGCGCGCTGCCGTCCGCGGCGTGCACCACGCCGACGACCTTCACCGTGGCGCCGTGCTTCGCGACGAGCCGGTCCGGCCCCGCCGCGATGCTCGTCTTGACCGGCGCCTGGTCGACGAGCACCGCGACCGTCCGGGCCGGGACCGTCACGGTGCCGGTGCCGGCGTCCCACGTCGTCGCCCTGACGACGGGATCGGCGCCCTCCGCCTGCGCGGCGGTGAGGGCGAAGTCGCGCCCGGCGAGATCGGCGACGGTCTGCGTCGTCGGCTCGGGCGAGGCGTTGAACACGACGAGCGCGCCGTCGAGGTCACGATCGGCGTCGGGCCCGACGAGGTCGTCGATCTGCATGACGATGACGCCCGGGGTCTGCTGCGCACCGCTGCCCGGGAACGTGACCTTCTGCTCGATGAGCGCCGCCGAGCCCAGCCGCAGCAGATCGATGTCGGAGCGCGCGCGGAGGAGATCCAGCGCGGCGGCCTCCGCCGCCGCCATGGCCGCGGCATCCGGCTTCAGATCGGGGTTCTCCAGCAGCGGCCGCATGATCGGCCACTTCTCCTCGTTGTCCGCCGCCCGCGGCAGACCCGAGCCGAAGGTCGATTCCTGCCCCGTCCAGTCGATCCGGTTGAACCAGTCGCCCGAGTTGTAGCTGTTGCGGTCGAGTGACTTCGAACGCAGCAGCTCGGTGCCGGCGTGCCAGAACGACGGCGTCTGCGACAGTGTGACCGTCGCGAGCGACAGCGTGTTCATCCGTACCCGCTCGGCCATCGTGGTGTCGGTCGGGAGCTTGAGCACCGACAGATCGAAGAGCGTCTCGTTGTCGTGCGCGTCGACGTAGTTGATGACCTCGTCGGGTTCGTCGGCGTATCCGGCCTGCTGTCCGTTGTAATCCAGCTCCGACCCGAGCTTCACCGCTCCGGTGTGGTCGATCAGGCGGTAGTCGCGGAGGTTGCCGGCGAGGCCGAGCTTCACGAGGTCCATCTGGTGGCCGAGGTCGGCGAGCGCCTGCTCCGTGGTCCCGTTGATCGGGTCGCCGTTGGGGTCGGTGCCCAGTCCCGTGCCGAAGCCCTGCCGGAACGTGGACCCGGAGTCGACCGGGCTGCCGCCGTGCACGGCGTCGCGCAGGCGGTCGTTGAAGGTCCCGATGCCGGTCCCGCCGAGCTGCCCCTGCGTAGCCTGCTCGAACAGCGCGTTGTCGGCCACCTCGCCGAAGTTCCACCCCTCGCCGTACAGGTAGATCTTCGATCCGTCGACGCCGTCGCGCTTCAGGGTGAGGGCATCCAGCGCCTCGCGCACCGCGAGCATGTTGGCCTTGGAGTGGTGGCCCATGAGGTCGAAGCGGAAGCCGTCGACCTTGTAGTCCCGCGCCCACGTGACGACCGAGTCGACCATGAGCTTCTCGGCGAGCTCATGCTCGGTCGCGACGTTCTGGCAGCAGGTCGAGGTCTGCACCGCGCCGGCCGCGTTCAGCCGGTGGTAATAGCCGGGCACGACCCGGTCGAGCACCGACTTCTCACCCTGACCGGACTGCGCCGTGTGGTTGAACACCTGGTCGAGGACGACCTGCAGACCCATGCCGTGCAACGCCCCGACCATGGAGCGGAACTCGCCGACGCGGGCCCCGCCGTCCGGGTCGAAGGCGTACGAGCCCTCCGGCACGGTGAAGTGGAACGGGTCGTAGCCCCAGTTGAAGCCGTCGGTGTCGGCGACGGCTTCGACGCACGCCTGCTGCTCGGTGGATGCCGGCCCGAACGACGCGAGATCGCAGTCCGGTGTCGCCTGCGCAGCGCGATTCTCCTCGATCGTGGCGATGTCGAACGACGGCAGCAGATGTACGGTGTTCATGCCGGCGTCGGCGAGCTGCTTCAGCTGAGCGGTGCCGGCGCTCTTCCGGGTGAACGCGAGATAGGTGCCGCGCTCCTCGGCGGGCACGGTCTCGTCGGTGATGGAGAAGTCGCGGATGTGCAGCTCGTAGATCGTCCGGTCGACGGGATCGTCGATGACGGGGGCTTTCGCCTTGCGCCACTGCTTCGGCATCCACGTCTTGTCATCGAGGTCGATCGCGACCGAGCGGACCGAGTTCTCCGTGAGCGCGAGGGAGTACGGATCGGTGACGGCGTTCGTCTCGATCGCGTCCGTCGACGGCGCGTAGACGACGACCTCCCACTGGTACTCGTCGCCCTTCAATCCGCTCTTGCCCGCGACGCTCCACGTGCCGGCGTCGGCGTCGAACGTCGCCTCGTGGCGCGCGGGGGTGCCGGTCGCACCGGCATCCCAGGTCAGCAGCGTCGCGGACTGCGCCGTGGGCGCCCACAGCCGGAACGTCGGCTTCGCCCCGCGGAAGGTGACGCCCAGGGCGTCGTCGGCCGCGGCGCCCGCGTAGAGGTCGTCGAGGACGCCCGGGATCTGCACGCCCGTGAACGCCGTGAGGGCCCCGGTGCCGTCCCGGCGCGCCACCCGCAGCTGGCCGCGGAGCAGCTCGGCGACGGCGGCACGGTCGACACCTTCGACGCGCAGGGCCGTGTAGTCCGCGAGTGCGGGGAACCTCTCGGCCTGCGCCTCGGTGAGGCCGCCGACGACCGGCGACAGGGATACGGGGTCGGTCCCCCCGACGACCGCGCCGTCCGCGACGTCGAGCGCGGCATCCGCGGAGGAGTACAGCTGCCACTGGCCCCCCGCGAACGCGCCGCCGAGCGTCGTGGGCCAGGCGATGGTGCCGGCGTCGATCCAGTGCGCACGGGACTCGCCCGTGCCGGCGAGCGGCGGATCGGCCGCCTCGATCGTGAGCAGGTGCGTCGCGGAGTCATACGTGAAGACGACGAAGGATCCCTCGGTGGCGCTGAAGGAGATGTTGGTTCCGCCCGGCGCGCCGTTCTCGCCGTAGTTCTCGTCCCAGCTGAGGCCGTGCGCGACCTTGAGCTCGTAGGTGCCGGTGGGGATCTTGTTCGTGGCGAACTCGTACACGCCGTCCCGGTCCCCGTCGAGCATGAGGGTGCGGAGGCAATCCGGCGACCAGTCGGCGGCGCAGCCCAGCTCGCTCTGGTGCGACCCGGGCAGCGTCACGACGGGCCCCTCCGAGGAGGACTGCACGATCTTGGTGCGCGGGTCGAAGTAGAACGTGACGGGTCCGCCGGGATGCGTGAACGCGATGTTGGGGCCGTTCAGGGCGCCGTTCGCGCCGTAGTTCTCGTCCCAGCTCTTCTCCGTCGCGACCTTGTACTCGTACGACCCGGCCGGCAGGTCGACGGTGAGCCGCCAGATCCCGTCCACGAGCTGCATCTGCGCCTGGTCGCAGTCCGGCGCCCAGTCGCCGGCGCAGCCCATCTCCGAGTTGAGGCTGCCCGGGATGCTGACGCTGCCGTACGGCGTCGGGTCGCCGGGGTCTTCGGGGTCCTCTTCGACGGCCAGCGTCACCCGGTTGCCGGCGGAGGCGTAGGTGGATGCCGCCGACCGCTGGCCGGCCGCGTCGGTGGAGACGGCCCGGTACTCGAGGAGGGTGCCGGTGTCGACCCGGACGTCGTGGAAGACGCGCGGGTCGGTGTCCTCCGCGGTGCCGAGCGGGTGCCACTCGTCGGATCCGACGACGCGCCAGGCGAAGCTCGTCTCCCGCCAGGACTCGTCGGCCGTCGCGGCCACGGGGGTCGAGCCGGAGACGCCGGCCCCGGCGGCGGGGACGGTGACGGTCAGCGGGGCGGCGGATGCCGGCGCCGTGACCTCGCGGTCGGCTCGCAGCACGACGGACGAGAAGGCGGGGACCGTGACCGTGAGGGCGGCGGACGCGTCGGAGGACACCGGGGCGGCGTCGCCGTACACGGGGGTGTAGGTCGCACCGGAGGTGAGCGTCGTGAGCGCGGCGCCCGCGGCATCCGCCGTGTTGTTCACCGCGACGAGGTACTCGACGCGCTCGTCGCGGTCGACGCGGGAGAACGCGTAGATGCCGGGACCGTCGGCCGCGTACCGTTCGATCTGCGCGCCGTCCACGAGCGCCGGATGGTCGGCTCGCAGCTGGGAGAGCGCGGCGACGTGCGAGTAGATCGGCGCCCCGACGTCGTAGCGGTCCACCGAGCCGGCCGTCTCGCCCGTGATGAGGGGCTGGTTCTGGTATTCGGGCACGTCGCTGGCGAAGAGGGTCTGCCGGGCGCTCTTGTCGTTTCCGGGGTCGGCGCCGGTGAAGCCCTGCTCGTCGCCGTAGTACACGACGGGCTGGCCGCGGCTGAGGAAGAGCAAGTCGTGCGCGAGGCGGTCGCGCTGCTCGGCGTTGTCGCTGTTCTTGAGGAAGTAGCCGACGCGGCCCATGTCGTGGTTGCCGAGGAAGGTCGGGAGGGCGGTCGCCGAGGAGTCGGGGGTCGTGTAGCGGTCGTCGCCCGCGAACATGCTCTGGAGCGTCTTGGTCGCCGACCCGCCCTTGGCGTAGCTGACGGCGGAGGACTGGAACGCGAAGTCGAGGACGGAGTTCATGTCGGTGTCGCGCACGTAGGGGGCCAGGAGCGCGGGGTCGGCGTCGTACACCTCCCCGAACATAAAGAAGTCGTCCTTGCCCTGGGCGGCGGCGTAGGCGAGCACCTCCTCGCTCCACTGCTCCCAGAACTCGAAGTTCACGTGCTTCGCGGTGTCGATGCGGAAGCCGTCGATGCCGAGGTCGATCCAGTCCGCGTACACGTCGACGAAGCCGGACACGACGTCGGGGTGCTCGGTCATGAGGTCGTCGAGGCCGGAGAAGTCGCCGTACGTCGTCGACTCGCCCGCATAGGTGGAGTCGCCGCGGTTGTGGTACAGCGTCACGTCGTTGAGCCACGCCGGGACCTTCGCATCCTTCTCGGCGTCCCCGACGACCGGGGTGTAGGGGAAGGAGGTCGCGGGGTCGAGGTCGGGGAAGTCGCCGGTGCCGGCGTAGTCGGCGGGGTCGAACACGGTGCCCGCGGCGTCCCGGTAGGGCTCGGTCGCCTGGTCGATGTAGCCGTTCGTGCCCTCGGCGTAGGAGATGACGTCGGCGGTGTGGTTGGTGATGATGTCGAAGTACACGTCGATGCCGGCGGCGTGCGCCTCGTCGATGAAGGCCGCGAGGTCGGCGTTCGTGCCGAGGTGCGGGTCGATCTGCGTGAAGTCGGTGATCCAGTACCCGTGGTATCCGGCGCTGACGTCCGCGCCGGTGCCCTGCACGGGCTTGTTCTTGAAGCTCGGCGTCAGCCAGATCGCGGTCGTGCCGAGCCCCGCGATGTAGTCGAGCTGGGAGCGGAGGCCGGCGATGTCGCCGCCGTTGTAGAAGCCGGTCGAGGTCGGGTCGAACCCGGTCGCGAGGCGGTCGCCGGAGAGCCCGCCGGTGTCGTTGGCGGTGTCGCCGTTGGCGAACCGGTCGGTCATGACGAAGTAGAACTGCTTGCCGTCGCCGGGCTGCCGCACGGGGTCCGCGACGAGCGCGTCGTCGGCGGCGGTGTAGCCGCCCGCGATGGTCACGACCTCGAGGCCGACCCGGTGCTGCACGTCGTCGAAGAGGAAGCGGAGGGTGGCCGGACCGGCGATCGTCAGGGGGATGTTGTCGGCGCCGCCGTTGAGGCCGTACGCCTCGTCCCACGTGTCGTCGACGGCGACCTTGTACTGCCAGGTACCCGCCGGAACCTCGAACTCGGCGGCGTAGAGACCCGGGGTGGCGGTGGGGACGAGCTCGGTCTGTGCGCACTCCGGCTGCCAGTCGGCGGAACAGCCGAGCTCGCTCTGCAGATCGCCCACGAGGGCGAAGGTCCGGTCGGCGGCCACCGCCGGCGCGACGCCCGCCACCGCTCCGCCCAGGACGAGGGCGAAACCCGCCAGGGCGGCGAGGATGCGGCGCCCGCGGGGGCGCTGCGAAGGTTCGGACGGGGCGGTCGTCGTGGACACTGGAGCTCCCGAGTTCGATGCGGGCACCCCGATGTGCCCGGTACGAGGGTGACGCTACCCACCCGGCATCCGCACGCGCTTTCATCATGAGAGGACTCTCATGATGGGTCTGACCGGTGCGGTGTCAGAGGCGCTCGATGATGGTCGCGTTGGCCATGCCGCCGCCCTCGCACATCGTCTGCAGCCCGTAGCGGCCGCCGGTCGCTTCGAGGTAGGCCAGCATGGTGCCGAGGAGCCGCGTGCCGGAGGATCCGAGCGCGTGCCCGAGGGCGATCGCGCCGCCCCACGGATTGAGTTTGGCGGCGTCCGCGCCGAGTTCGGCAGCCCAGGCGAGCGGGACGGACGCGAAGGCCTCGTTGACCTCGTAGACGTCGAGGTCGTCGATCGTGAGGCCGCTGCGCTCGAGGATCCGGCGCGTCGCAGGGATGGGCCCCGTGAGCATCATGAGCGGGTCGTCGCCGGTGACGGTGAACGCGTGGAAACGGGCGCGCGGCGTGAGGCCGAGCTCCTGCGCCTTCTCCTCGCTCATGATGAGCACGGCGGATGCGCCGTCGGTGAGCGGCGACGAGTTGCCCGGGGTGATCTTCCAGTCGATCTCCGGGAACCGCGCGGCGAGCGCGTCGGTGCGGAACGAGGGAGACAGGGCGCCGAGCGCGGCCATCGTCGTGCCTGCGCGGACGGTCTCGTCCCTCGCGACCCCGCCGACCGGAAGGAGCACCTCGTCGAAGCGGGCCTCGGCGGCGGCCTCGGCGGCACGGCTGTGCGACTCGACGGCGTAGGCGTCCAGGTCCTGCCGGGTGAAACCCCAGCGCTGCGCGATGAGCTCCGCGGAGACCCCCTGGTTCACCAGTCCCTCCGGGTACCGTGCGCGCAGCGCGGGCGAGACGGGCGAGCCGGCGACGGAGGCGGAGACGCCCAGCGGCACGCGGCTCATCGACTCGACCCCGCCGGCGATCACGATGTCGTACTGCCCCACCATGACGCCCTGCGCCGCGAAGTGCGCGGCCTGCTGGCTCGACCCGCACTGCCGGTCGATCGTCGTCGCCGGAACCGTCTCGTCGAACCCCGCCGCCAGGACGGCGTGGCGCGCGATGTTCCCGCTCTGCTCGCCGACCTGGCTGACGCAGCCCCACAGCACGTCGTCCACGTCGCCCGGCCCGAGGCCGTTGCGCTCCCGCACGGCGCTGAGGATCGCGGCGGACAGGTCGACGGGATGGATGCCGCTGAGCGCCCCGCCCGGCTTGCCCCGGCCGGAGGGCGTGCGGACGGCGTCGACGATGACGGCGGTGCGGGTCATGGCATCCATTGTGCGCGCCCGCGCCCGCCGCCGGGTCAGTCGGCCGCTTCCTCCGGGCGCTCGGCGATCGCGATCGCCTCGGTGTCGGGCCGGTAGCCGTTGATGTGCCGCTCGTCCGGGCCGTCGTAGGCCGACAGCGGGCGGATGAGCGCGTTGGACGCCTGCTGCTCGAGGATGTGCGCCGTCCAGCCGGTGATCCGTGCCGCCACGAACAGCGGCGTGAAGGTGAGGGTGTCGAAGCCCATCAGGTTGTAGGCCGGCCCCGACGGGTAGTCCAGGTTCGGGTAGATGCCCTTCCGCCCCACGAACTCGGCCTCGAGCGTCGAGTACAGGTCGAGCACGTCGGGGCGGTCGTAGAAGTCGATGAGCGTGTCCAGCGCCGCCTTCATGGTGGGCACGCGGGAGTCGCCGCGCTTGTAGACGCGGTGCCCGAAGCCCATGATCTTGCGCTTGGACGCGAGCGCGTCGTCGAGCCAGGGCACGACGTTGTCGGCCGAGCCGATCTCGTCGAAGATGTGCAGCACGGCCTCGTTCGCCCCGCCGTGCAGGGGACCCTTGAGCGCGCCGATGGCGCCGACGACCGCGGAGTACAGGTCGCTGAGGGTCGACGTGATGACGCGGGCCGTGAACGTCGAGGCGTTGAAGGAGTGCTCGGCGTACAGGATCATCGAGCGGTTGAACGCGTCCACGACGACCGGGTCGGGCTCTTCGCCGAAGGTCATCCAGAGGAAGTTCGACGAGTAGTCGAGCTCTTCGCGGGGAGCGATGGGCTCGAGGTGGTGCCGGCGGCGCTGCCCGTACGCGACGATCGAGGGCAGCGCGGCGAACAGGTGGAGGCTGCGCGCCCGGTTCTCCTCGACCGTGCCGACGGCGTCGAGGACCGACCCCTTGCCGGCCAGGTCGATCGCGCCGATGGCGCTGACGGCCGTGCGCAGCTCGTCCATCGGGTGGCAGTCCAGCGGCAGCTGGTCGATCGCGGTCTTCACCTCGGGGGCGAGCGCGCGGTACTGCCGCCCCTCGGCGCGCTGCGCGGCGAGCTGCTCGTCGGTGGGCAGCTCCCCGTGCCAGAGCAGGTAGGCGACGGCGTCGAACGGCTGCGTCGCGGCCAGCTCCTGCACGGGGTACCCGCGGTAGAGCAGCGAGTTGGTGTCGGGATTGACCTTGCTGATCGCGGTGACGTCGGCGACGACCCCGGCCAGCCCCTTCTTGATGTCGGTGTCGGCCATGCTCACTCCTTCGTGATCTGGAAGTTGAAGACGGATGTGTCGAAGTGGTTGTACGCCTCGTAGTCGATGAGGTCGTACAGGTCGGCGCGGTGCTGCATCTCTCCCAGGCGCCCGGTGAGATGCCCTTCCTCGGTCAGCGTATCGAGCGCGCGCCCCGCGGCGCCCATCGCGATGCGCAGGAGCGAGACCGGCCAGATGACGATCCCGACGCCGGCGCCGCGCAGCTGGTCGACGGAGAACAGCTCGCTCTTGCCGAATTCGGTCATGTTGGCGAGGATCGGCACGCTCACGGCGGATGCCATCGCCTCGAACTCGTCGAGGGTGCGCATGGCCTCGGGGAAGATCGCGTCGGCGCCCGCGTCGACGAGCGCCTGGGCGCGGTCGATGGCCGCGTCGAGACCCTCGACGGCCCGGATGTCGGTGCGCGCCATGATGAGGAAATTCTGGTCGCGGCGGGCGTCGACGGCGGCACGGATGCGCTTGACCGCCGTGTCGGCGTCGACGACGGCCTTGCCGTCGAGGTGCCCGCAGCGCTTGGGGTTCACCTGGTCCTCGATGTGGGCGCCCGCGATGCCGGCGTCCTCGAGGGTCTGGATGGTCCGGGCGACGTTCATGGGCTCGCCGAAGCCGGTGTCGGCGTCGATGATGGCCGGCAGCTCCGTCATCCGGGCGATCTGCTGACCGCGGCCGGCGACCTCGGTGAGGGTCGTGAGCCCGATGTCGGGGAGGCCGAGGTCCGCCGCGAGGACGGCGCCGGAGATGTACACCCCGTCGAAGCCCTTCTGCTCGATGAGCCGTGCGGAGAGCGGGTTGAACGCGCCCGGGAAGCGGAGCAGCTCGCCGGCGGCGAGCCGCTCACGCAGGATGCGGCGCTTGTCGGCCGCGGGCGTCGTGGCGTACAGCATCAGAAGAGGCCTCTCGGGGAGGGCGCGGCGTCGAGGATCCCGGACTTCGCGACGATGTTGAGCTCGCGGACCTCGTCGGCCGTCAGCGCGGGCAGGCGCTCGGCGAGCGCGAGGAAGCGGTCGATCTCGGCGGCCTCGAGGACGGGCTCGGCGAGGAGGCGGAACTTGCGGACGTAGTCGGCGCGCGCGAAGGGCCGGGCGCCCAGCGGGTGCGCGTCGGCGACGGCGATCTCGTCGGTGACGGTCTCGCCGTTCGTGAGGCGGATCTCGACGCGACCCCCGAAGGCCTTCTCGTTCGGGTCCTCGGAGTGGTAGCGGCGCGTCCACTCGGCATCCTCGGCCGTCGTGATCTTGTGCCAGAGGGCCACGGTGTCGGGGCGGCCCGCGCGCTCGGGGGTGTACGAGTCGACGTGGTGCCAGCCGCCGTCCTGCAGCGCGACGGCGAAGATGTACGGGATCGAGTGGTCGAGCGTCTCGCGGGAGGCCGCCGGGTCGTACTTCTGCGGGTCGTTCGCGCCGGAGCCGATGACGTAATGCGTGTGGTGGCTCGTGTGCAGGACGATGCGCTCGATGTTCGCCGGGTCGGCGAGCTCCGGGCGCTCCCCGTGGAGCTTGCGGGCAAGGTCGATCCATGCCTGCGCCTGGTACTCCGCGGAGTGCTCCTTCGTGTACGAGTCGAGGATGCCGCGCTTGGGCTCGCCCGCCGCCGGCAGCGGCACGTCGTAGGAGGCGTCCTTGCCGTCGAGCATCCAGGCGACGACACCGTCCTCGCCCTCGTAGATGGGGCTGGGGCTGGTCTCGCCGCGCATGGCGCGGTCGACGGCTTCGACGGCCATCTTCCCCGCGAAGGCGGGGGCGTGCGCCTTCCAGGTGGAGATCTCGCCCTTGCGGGACTGACGGGTCGCGGTCGTCGTGTGCAGGGCCTGGCCGACGGCCTGGTAGATCGTGTCGACGTCGAGGTCGAGCAGGGTGCCGATGCCGGCGGCGGCGGACGGGCCGAGGTGGGCGACGTGGTCGATCTTGTGCTTGTGCAGGCAGATGGCCCGCACGAGGTCGATCTGGATCTCGTAGCCCGTCGCGAGGCCGCGGACGAGGGCGGCGCCGTCGGCGCCGACGTGCTGGGCGACGGCCAGGATCGGGGGGATGTTGTCGCCGGGGTGCGAGTACTCCGCCGCGAGGAACGTGTCGTGGTAGTCGAGTTCGCGGACCGCGACGCCGTTCGCCCACGCCGCCCACTCCGGGCTCGTGTGCGTCGCGTTGGCGACGCCGAAGACCGTCGAGCCGGCGCCGCCGCGGGAGACGGGGTGGTCGAGGGCCTGCGCGCGGGCGGCGCTGACGGGGGCGCGGGTGATCGAGGCGGCGGCGACCGCGGCGTTGTCGATGACGCGGTTGATGATCATGTCGACGACGTCGGCGTCGACGTCCACGGGGTCGGCGGCGACCTCGGCGATCTTGTACGCCAGCTGCCCGGTGCGCGGGAGGTCTTCGTCGCTGCGGTGGACGCGGACGTGGTGGGTGACGGTCATGGGGTGGCCTCCAGGGAGTCGAGGATGCTGACGAGGGCGTTGTGCAGGTGGACGTGGGTGGCGTGCGCCGCGAGGTCGGCGTCGCGGGCGGCGATCGCGGACGCGATCAGCCGATGCTCGAGGGCGGATGCCGCGAGCCGCGCCGGGTTGTCGCGGGCGAGGCGGCGGACGCGGACGAGGTGCGTCCGCACGTTCCGCAGCGCGCCGGTGAGGTAGTCGTTGGCGACGGCGGCGTCGAGGGCGTCGTCGAACCGCGCGATGAGACCGTAGTAGGCGTCGGCCTCCGCGGCCGGCTCGACGCGCGCGAACTCGTCGGCGAGGGCGGCGAAGGCGCCGGCGTCGCCGCGGACGGCGGCCAGCCGTGCGGCCGTCTCCTCGAGCGCGCGGCGCACCTCGAAGAGCTCCCGGATGTCGCCGACGTCGATGTCGGTGACCACCGTGACGCGCGGTGACGCCTGCGCGACGAGGCCGTCGGCGGCGAGGCGCCCGAGGGCTTCGCGCAGCGGTGTGCGACTGACGCCGAGCCGGGCGGCCTGCTCGACCTCGGCGAGCACGCTGCCGGGCCGGAGGGCGCCGGACTGGATCTCCTCGAGGAGGGCCCGGTACGCCCGATCGCTCGCCCGCATCGACACCTCCTCGTGTCCGACGACTGTTGCCATGAGGCCCCAGTGTATACATAATTCCGTCGTGAAGGGTCACCAAGGCGACCTGGTCCGCTTTGGGTATACAAAGATGATGTCGGCGCTGTCCCCAATCCCTCCCCGGACGGCGCGCTCCACACCATCGACTACCGTCGAAGGGTGACCGAGGACCCCCAGCCCTACATCGTTGCCACCGACGGCGCCTGCAAGGGCAACCCGGGGCCGACGGGGTGGGCGTGGGTCGGCGAGGACGGGCACTGGGCCGCCGGCGCCCTCCCCCAGGGCACGAACAACGTCGGCGAACTCCTCGGGCTGCTGCGCGCGATCGAAGACCACGCCGACGTCCCCCACCTCGTCGTGCAGGCCGACTCGAAGTACGCCATCGACACGTACGAGAAGTGGATGGACGGGCACCGCCGCCGCGGCTGGAAGACGTCGACCGGCGCCCCGACGAAGAACCGCGACCTGCTCGAGCAGCTCATCGTCGCGCGCGACGCGCGCCGCGCCGCCGGGCTCCCCGACGTCGTCCTCGAGCACGTCCGGGGCCACCGTGGCCACGTGCTCAACGAGTGGGCGGACGAACGGGCCGTCCGAGGCGCCGAGCACGGGGCCCAGGGCAAGACGAGCGCCTGGTCGTCCCTCGGCGGGCTGCACGAGAAGCTCGACGTCTCCGCCGCGCCCGCCAAGAAGCGCTGACTCAGTCCATCGAGCCCTCGAAGAGGCCGATGTCGTTGCCGTCCGGGTCGACGATGATCGCCCACCAGCTGGTCTCGGTGATGCCGGACTTCGGCAGCTTCACGCTGCCGCCCGATGCCGTGGCCTTCGCGATCGTCTCATCGATCGAGTCGACCTCGACGATCGACCGCGGCTGCGTGAAGCCCTCGGTGCGCACCGTCAGCGCCCCGCCGCCGAAGCCGCCTGGGGCCTGCCACGTCGGATAGTCGTCGAACCCGGGCGTGTCCTCGATCTTCCAGCCGAACAGATCACCGTAGAACGCGGTCGCCCGCGCGAAGTCCGTCACCGGGATCTCGGTGTGCGTGATGTCTCCATGCGCCATGACGGCTCCTCTCCTCTCCGCCAGTGTCGACCCAGCCACGGACACCCGCAAGGGAGGTCAGCGCGCGGCCGCGAGCAGCTCTTCGAGACGGTCGAGGGCGGGCCGCTGGCCCTTGACCAGACGCGCTCGTGCCCTGCCCACCGGCATCCATTCGACGCGGTCGACCTCGGGGAAGGACTGCGTCTGTCCCGACCGGGGCGGCCACTCCATCTCGAACTCGCCGTAGACGAACTCCGTCTCCGTGAACTCGGCGCCGTCGGCGACGAACACCGTCACCCGCTTACCGGAGGAGTACGCGAACGTGCCGAGTTCGGCGTAGGCGACATCGGGCGCGTCGACTCCGAGCTCCTCGCGGAACTCCCGCCGCGCGGCATCCAACGCCGACTCGTCCTCGCCGTACTCGCCCTTCGGGATCGACCAGGCACCGTCGTCCTTCGCGGCCCAGAACGGACCGCCCATATGCGCGACGAGCACCGACACCTCCCCCGTCCCGCCGAGGCGGTAGAGCAGGATGCCGGCGCTCGTCGTCGCCATGTCAGGCCGGGCGGCCCTTCGGGGACACCGTGTATGTCTCGTCGACGTCGGTCACCGCGACCGGCGCGAGCGCGTCGGCGATGGCCGACATCGTGCCCTCGTCGAGCACCACGCCGGACGCCTTGACGGAGTCCTCGAGCTGCTCGGGACGGGAGGCGCCCACGAGCGCCGCCGCGACGTTCGGGTTCTGCAGCACCCACGCGATCGCGAGCTGCGGCATCGTCAGACCCGCCTCCT
Organism: Microbacterium sp. UNCCL10; assembly: GCF_000746195.1. NCBI lineage: Bacteria > Bacillati > Actinomycetota > Actinomycetes > Micrococcales > Microbacteriaceae > Microbacterium > Microbacterium sp. UNCCL10. Next base: position 151,376 of record NZ_JQKT01000008.1, read on the forward strand.
CCGCGATCGGCTTGAGCTTCTGCACGGCCGTCAGGACCTCGTCGTTCATGAAGCGCTGGATGAAGTGCGCCCCGCTCTTGTCATCCGTCGCGCGCGACCCCTCGGGAACCGGCTGCCCCGGCAGGTACTTGCCCGACAGGACGCCCTGCGCCATCGGCGACCAGACGATCTGCGAGATGCCGAGCTCTTCCGAGGCCGGCACGACCTTGCCCTCGATGACGCGCCAGAGGGCGGAGTACTGCGGCTGGTTCGACACGAGCTGGAACTTCAGCTCCTTCGCCAGTGCGGCGCCTTCGCGCAGCTGCTCGGCCGTCCACTCGCTCACGCCGATGTACAGCGCCTTGCCCTGGCGGACGACGTCGGCGAAGGCCTGCATCGTCTCCTCGAGCGGCGTCTCGTAGTCGTACCGGTGCGCCTGGTACAGGTCGACGTAGTCGACGCCGAGGCGGGAGAGCGAGCCGTTGATGCCGTCGAAGATGTGCTTGCGGGAGAGGCCCTGGTCGTTCGGACCCTTCCTGCCGATCGGCCAGTAGACCTTCGTGAAGACCTCGAACTGCGTACGGTCCAGGCCCTTCAGCGCCTCACCGAGGACGACCTCGGCGGCCGTGTTGGCGTACGTGTCGGCGGTGTCGAACGACGTGATCCCGAGGTCGAGCGCCTTGTGGACCGTCGCGATCGCCGCGTCGTTCTCCACCTGGGAGGCGTGCGTCACCCAGTTGCCGTAGGTGATCTCCGAGACCTTGAATCCGCTGTTGCCGAGATAGCGATAGTTGACCATCCCTCCACGCTAGCGGCGCCGCGCGGGGGCGGGGCCCGGATCGGCGAAACGTTTTCTGACGTCGCGCACCGCCGCCGCTGCCGTGTCCGCACTGCGAACTGCAGGAGCGGGCGTGACGGGTGGGGCGTGGGACAGCACACCTGCCACAGCTTTCACACCCGATCCTGCATTTCGCTCGAGCGCGCGCAGGGGCGGGAGCAGCGGGTCGTCGCCGTCCGGTCAGGCGACGGGGACGTCGTCCGCGGCGCGCTGATCATCCTCGGTGGCGACGAGCTGGCCGCACGCCCCGTCGATCTCCTTGCCGCGGGTGTCGCGGAGGGTGGTCGGGATGCCGGACTCGTTGAGGCGGCGGACGAACTCGTTCTGGACGTCGACGTCGGATGCCGTCCAGATCGACCCCGGCGTCGGGTTCAGCGGGATCGGGTTGACGTGCACCCAGCCGCGACCGCGGGCGTTGAGCTTCTCCGCGAGGAGATCCGCGCGCCAGGCGTGGTCGTTCATGTCCTTGATGAGCGCGTACTCGATCGACACGCGCCGGCCGGTCTTCTCGAAGTAGGTGCGGGCGGCATCGAGCGCCTCGTCCACCTTCCACCGGGAGTTCACCGGGATGAGCTCGTCGCGCAGGTGGTCGTCCGGGGCGTGCAGCGAGAGCGCGAACGTCACCGGGATGTCTTCGGCGGCGAGCTTGAGGATCGCCGGCACGAGGCCGACCGTCGACACCGTGATGCCGCGCGCGCTCATCCCGATGCCGTGCGTCTTGTCGACCATGACCCGCACGGCCTGCATGACCCGCGCGTAGTTCGCGAGCGGCTCCCCCATGCCCATGAAGACGATGTTCGTGACGCGCTCGCCTTCGTGGCCGAGACCCCGCGGGTCGCCGAGCCCGCCGTCGGCGATGAGGCGGTTCGCGCGGACGATCTGCTCGATGATCTCCGCGGCCGACATGTTGCGGGTGAGGCCGGCCTGACCGGTCGCGCAGAACGGGCAGTTCATGCCACAGCCGGCCTGGCTCGACACGCACAGGGTGATCCGTCCCGGGTAGCGCATGAGCACGGACTCGACGAGAGCGCCGTCGTGCAGCTTCCACAGGAACTTGATCGTGTCGCCGCGATCGGTTTCCAGCCGCCGCACCTCGGTGAGCAGCGGCGGCAGCATGCCGGCGACGAGCTCCTCGCGGCCCGCGGCCGGGAGGTCGGTCATGAGCGCGGGGTCGGACGTGAAGTGCGTGAAGTAGTGCTTCTCGAGCTGCTTGGCGCGGAAGCCCGGCATCCCGAGCTCCTTCACCTTCTCCACCCGCTGCTCGGGGGTGAGGTCGGCGAGATGCACGGGCGGCTTGCCGCGCTTCGGGCTCGCGAACTGGAGGAGGGGGCGCCCCTCCTCGTCCTTCTTCTGCGACCAGCCCTCGGTGGCGGGGCGCACCTGGCGCGGCGGCGCGGTGCGCGGCTTCGTGGCGCGCACAGGGGAGGGCTCGGTCATCGTTCCAGGGTAGAGGAGCGACCTGGGCGAGTGCCGCGTGGCGCGGGCGACACCCTGCCGCCGCCGTGTCGCCGGGACTACCGTGAGCGCGTGGACGCGAAACGACGCGCCGCGCTGAATGACCTCCGCCGCCGCGTCTACGGACCGGAGGGCGCGCACGACCCCGAGACGCTGGACCGGCTGCGCGTTCTCGAGGAGGAGCTGCACCGCGACGTGCCGCCGACCGAGGCGTTCGCCGCCCCGGCCCTCACCACCGTCACCCCCGAGACGGCGACCGTGTACACGGCCACTCCCCCGCGCGCCCGCGACGCGGAACCGCCCGCCTGGCGGCGGACGGTGCCCACGGCCGTCGGGGCGGTCGTGATCGTCGTCGTGGCCCTGGCGCTCAGCGGCGTGTTCGGCCGCCCGCCGGCGATCACCACCCACGCGGTGCCGGCGGCCGAGGCGCGCGCCCTCGCCGCGGATGCCGGTGCCGTCATGCTGCAGCGCATCGTGGTCCTGAGCGGCTTCGACCTCGTGCCGCTGCCGGAGGGCGAGCACGTTCCGGCGTTCCCGACGGACGGGACGATGCAGTGGGCCGTGCTGGTCGCCCACAGCCACGGCTGGGCCGTGTGGATCGCGGGCGCCGATGGCGAACGCGGGACCGAGCACTGCCTGGCGGCGGAGCGGGAGGACGAGGCGTGGGCGCGCTGCGTGCTCGCCGACGATCAGGACGATGAGGTCCTCGCCGTCACGGTGCCGGGTGCGGCGTCGGGACGCGGCGGGCGTCCGCTGCCCGGCGAGCGCCTGGGGTTCTGGTGGTCCGCTGCCGAGCGGGCGATCTACGTGGTGCGCACCACGACGAACGGAGACTGAGGCTTCGGTAACGTGGAGCCATGAGCGATGACGTCCGGATCCGCGACATCGGCCCCGACGATGCCGGCGAGGTGCTCACGATCCAGCGCGCCGCGTTCCTGAGCGAGGCGCAGATCTACCGCAGCGTCGACATGCCGCCGCTCACCCAGACGCTCGAGGAGCTGCAGGCCGAGCTCCGCGACAACCTCGGCTGCGTCGCGCTCGACGGCTCCCGGATCGTCGGCGCCGTCCGCGCGCAGCGCGACGGCGACCTGCTCCTCATCGGCCGGATCGCGATCGCCCCCGATCAGCAGGGGGCCGGCATCGGCTCGCAGCTGCTCGCCGCGGTCGAGAAGCGCGGGCGGGATGCCGGCGCGACCGAGGCGGAGCTGTTCACCGGCTCGCTCAGCGAAGCGAACCTCCGCCTCTACGAACGCGAGGGCTACGCCGAGACCGAGCGCGTCCCCGGCGACGGCAGCGACCAGATCTTCCTGCGCAAGCCGCTGGCCTGAACCGGCCCGCGCCCGTGGTCTCCCTCGAGTCCCTTGCCGCCTTCGCCGTCGCGGCACTCGTCCTGATCGTCATCCCGGGACCCGCCGTGCTGTTCTCGGTCGGCCGGACCCTCGCGCTCGGGCGGCGCGGCGGCCTGCTGAGCGTGCTCGGCGTCACGCTCGCGCTCATCCCGATCGTCGTCCTCGTCGCCTTCGGCGTCGGCGCCGTCATCGCCCAGTCGGTCGTGCTGTTCACGGTCCTGCGGGTGCTGGGCGCGCTGTACCTCGTGTATCTCGGCATCCAGGCGATCCGGCACCGCAAGGACAGCGCCCCCGACGTCGTGGCCGCCCGGCTGCCGCAGTCGCCCGCGACCCAGCTCCGGCAGGGCTTCGTCGTCGGGATCACCAACCCGAAGACGATCGCGTTCTTCGTCGCCGTCCTGCCGCAGTTCGTCGACATCCGCGCGGATGCCCCGGTCCCGCTGCAGATGATCGAGCTGGGCCTCGTGTTCGCGGCCATCGCGCTCATCTCCGACAGCGTCTGGGTGTTCGCCGCCGCGGCCGCCCGCGCCTGGTTCGCGCGCTCCCCGAAGCGGATCGAGACGCTGACGGCCACGGGCGGCGGGATGATGATCAGCCTCGGCGGCGTCCTCCTCGTCACAGGACCCCAGCACTGACCGCGCGGCCGGACTCCTAGACTGCTGGCATGCCCGACGACCGCAGCGCCGCGCGCGTCACCGGACGGACCGTCCACAAGGTGCTCAACAACAACGTCGTGATCGCGATCGACGAGTCCGGTCGTGAGCGCGTGCTGATGGGCCGCGGCCTCGGCTTCCAGCTCAAGGCCGCCGACGCCGTCGACCTCGCCAAGGTGGAGAAGACATTCGTCCTCGACACCGGGACCGAGGGCGAGAACACCCGGCGCATCCTGGCGGAGGTCCCCTACCCCGTGATCGAGGCCGTCACCCGCGCCGTCGACGCGGCAGAACGCACCCTCGGCCGCGACCTCGGCCGCCGCGTCGCGATGGCGGTCATCGATCACATCCAGTACGTCCTCGAGCGGCTCGACCAGGGGCTGCGCATACCGACGACGTCGATGCCCGAGCTGCGGGTCCTCCACCCCGACGAGTTCGCGGCGGCGACGGCCATGGCATCCTCGATCGGCGCGTCGCTGGAGCGGACCCTGCCGGAGGAGGAGGCCGTCTTCCTCACGATGCACCTGCTCAACGCGACGCGCGACGAGCCCAACGGCACGGCGGCCCTGCTCTTCCGCCGCGTGCAGCACGTCGTCACGACAGTCGAAACGGGCCTGGGCGTGCGCGTCGCGCCGGACAGCCCCGACTACGCGCGCTTCATCCTGCACGTGCAGTTCCTCCTCCAGCGCCTGGTGTCGCGGTCCATGCTGCGCAGCGCCGACTCGTCGTTCTTCGAGTTCGCGAAGCGCTCGTATCCGCGCTCGTTCGAGATCGCGCAGGACGTCAAGGACTACGTCCGCGAGGCCACCGGGTCCGAGCTGACGGACGAGGAGGTGCTGTACCTCATCGTGCATGTCGAACGTCTCGCGCAGCACGTCGCGGGTGGCGGTCCCGCGGCCGACGTGCTACCGTGAGCGCTGCAGAGCGACGAATGCTCTGCGGATGCTCCGGATTGTTACTGCGTCAGCAGGCAAAACCTGAACTCACATCGCCGAATCGGCGGTGAACGAGTTCAGGTTTTTTTGTTGCCCGGAAACGGCCCCACGGCATCCATCCGAACAGGAGCCGCGGTGTGGCGGCGGAAGGTGAGTGAGTCTCATGGACTACTCGAAGACAGCGGCCGGCGTGCTCAAGGGCGTCGGCGGCGAAGAGAACGTGCAGTCGCTCGTGCACTGCGCGACGAGGCTCCGCTTCGTGCTGAAGGACAATGCGAAAGCGGATGCCGCCGCCGTCAAGGCCGTCCCCGGTGTCATCACGACCACGGAGGCCGGCGGCCAGTACCAGGTCGTCATCGGCAACGACGTGCCCGAGGTCTACGCCGCGATCGGGAAGATCTCAAGGCTCGGCTCGACGGATGCCGCCGACGGGGGCGACGCCCCCAAGAGCAACCTGTTCAACCGGTTCATCGCGATGATCTCCTCGATCTTCACCCCGGTGCTGTGGGCGCTCGCCGGCACCGGCCTCCTCAAGGCGTTCCTCGCCGCAGCCGTCACCTTCGGCTGGATCAGCGCCGAGACCTCGACGTACACCGTGCTCAACGCCCTCTCCGACGCGTTCATCAACTTCCTGCCGATGGCGCTCGCCATCACGGCGGCGCGGTACTTCAAGGCCAACGAGTGGACCTCCTTCGCGATCGCCGGCGCGCTGGTCTACCCGACGATCACGGCGCTCAACGGCGCCCCCGACCTGACCTTCTTCGGCATCCCCTTCACGATGGTCAGCTATGTCTCCAGCGTCATCCCGATCATCATCATCGTCTGGCTGCAGAGTCACGCCGAGCGCTTCCTCTACGCGAAGCTCCCGACCGCGATCCGCCGCTTCGTCACCCCCATGATCGTCGTGCTCATCGGCGTTCCGCTCGTCTTCCTCGTCGTCGGCCCCATCTCCGACATCCTCGGCGGAGCTCTCGGCGACGGCATCGGCTGGGTCTTCGCGACCGTGCCGTGGCTCGGCGGCGCGATCATGGGCGGTCTGTGGCAGGTCTTCGTGATCTTCGGTCTGCACTGGGGCCTCGTCCCGATCTTCCAGATCGAGTTCCAGAGCACCGGCCAGATGCTGCTGATCGCCCCGGTCTTCGCCGCGGTGCTGGCGCAGGCTGCCGCCGTCGCCGGCGTGTGGGTGCGTGCCCGGAACAAGGCCCTGAAGTCCCTCGCCGCGCCGGCGACCCTGTCCGGCTTCCTCGCCGGCATCACCGAGCCCGCGATCTACGGCATCAACCTTCCCCTCAAGCGCCCCTTCGCCTTCGGCATCGTGGGCGGTGCCGTCGGAGGCGCGATCGTGGCCATCGGCGGCGTCTTCTCGACGGCGTTCGTCGTGCCGTCCGGGCTGGCGCTTCCCGCTCTCTTCGGCAACGGCAACATGATCTTCCTCGTGCTGGGGCTCGCGGCCGCGATCGTCATCCCCTTCCTGCTCGTGGTGCTCGTGGGCTTCACCGAGCCCGAAGAGACAACCGTCTCCCCCGCCGCGGGCAACGACATCGTCGTGCAGAGCCCGCTCGATGGCACGGTCATCGACCTGAGCGAGACGCCGGATGCCGCCTTCGCCGACGGCTCGCTGGGCCGGGGCGTCGCGATCGTCCCGCGCTCCGGTGCGCTGTACGCCCCGTTCGACGGGACCGTCGTTGCGGCGTTCCCGACCGGGCACGCCCTGGGGTTGCGGCACGCCGACGGTGCGGAGCTGCTCGTCCACGTCGGCATCGACACCGTCAAGCTCGCCGGGAAGCACTTCGCCCTGAAGGTGGAGACCGGCCAGCGGGTGGCCGCCGGCGACCTTCTGCTCGAGTTCGACGTCGAGGCCATCACGGCGGCCGGCTACGACCTCACGACGCCCGTCATCATCACCAACCCCGACCTGTATCCCGCGGTGACCGCGGCGGCATCCGGTCCGATCGCGCACGGCGAGGCGCTGTTCACCGCGGTGTCGGTCGAGTCCCTCGCGGCCGCGAAGTAAGGAGCATCCCGCATGACCACCACGACCTTCCCCGACGGCTTCCTCTGGGGCGGCGCGACCGCCGCGAACCAGCTCGAAGGCGCGTACCTCGAAGATGGCAAGGGCCTGTCGATCCAGGACGTGATGCCGAAGGGCATCCTGACACCGCGGACCGCGGCCCCCACGCCGGACAACCTCAAGCAGGTCGGGATCGACTTCTATCACCGCTATGCGGAGGACATCGCCCTCTTCGCGGAGATGGGGTTCAAGACCTACCGCTTCTCGATCGCGTGGAGCCGCATCTTCCCGAACGGCGACGAGACGGAGCCGAACGAGGCCGGTCTGGCGTTCTACGACCGCGTGCTCGACGAACTCGAGAAGCACGGCATCGAGCCGCTCGTCACAATCTCGCACTATGAGACGCCGCTGCACCTCGCCGAGACCTACGACGGCTGGGTCAACCGCGACCTCATCGGGTTCTACGAGCGCTACGTGCGCACCCTGTTCGCGCGCTACGGCGCGCGCGTGAAGTACTGGCTGACCTTCAACGAGATCAACTCGGTGCTGCACGCCCCGTTCATGTCGGGCGGCATCAACACCCCCAAGGAGCAGCTCTCCAAGACCGATCTCTACCAGGCCGTCCATCACGAGCTCGTGGCCTCCGCCCTCGCGACGAAGGTCGCGCGGGAGCTCGCGCCAGACGCGCAGATCGGCTGCATGGTGCTGTCGATGCCCGTCTACCCGCTCACCCCGAACCCCGACGACGTCTTCGCCGCCCTCACGACGGAACGGACGAACCTCGCGTTCGGCGACATCCATGTGCGCGGCGAGTACCCGGGGTACTACCTCCGGAGCCTGCGGGAGCAGGGTGTCGAGCTGCAGGTCACTGCGGAGGACCGTGCGCTGCTGAAGGAGAACACGGTCGACTTCGTCTCGTTCAGCTACTACTCGAGCATCTGCGAGACGGTCGACGCCGACAAGCGCGACATGGGCGAGGGGAATCTGTTCGGCGGCGTGCGCAACCCCACCCTCAAGGAGTCGGAGTGGGGCTGGCAGATCGACCCCGTCGGGCTGCGGTTCGTGCTCAACACGTTCTGGGACCGCTGGCAGAAGCCGCTCTTCATCGTGGAGAACGGCCTCGGCGCGAAGGATCAGCTGGTCGAGGTCGACGGCGTCAAGACGGTCCTCGACGACTACCGCATCGCGTACCTCCAGGCGCACCTGGAGCAGGTCGGCGAGGCGATCGCCGACGGCGTGGACCTGCTCGGGTACACGACGTGGGGGTGCATCGACCTCGTCAGCGCCTCGACGGCGCAGCTGAGCAAGCGCTACGGATTCGTCTACGTCGACCGTGACGACGACGGGTCAGGATCCCTCGAGCGCTATAAGAAGAAGTCGTTCGACTGGTACGCCGAGGTCATCCGGACCAACGGCGCGAGCCTCACGTCGTGAGCCGTCCAGCGCCGGCCGGGGTCTTCCCCGGCCGGCGCTGCGACTAGCGTGGAGTTCGTCATGACGTCGCAGCGCATCGCCTTCCTCGACGTGGACGGCACGATCCTCGAGCACGGCTCGGTCATCGCCCCCTCCACTGTCACCGCCGTCCGCACCGCCCGCAAGAACGGTCATCTCGTCTATCTGAGCACGGGCCGCTCCGACGGCGACGTGCACCCCGACGTCCGCGCCATCGGCTTCGACGGCGCGATCACGAACGGCGGCGCCTACGCGACGCGTGGCGACGAGCTCATCGTCTCCCACCCCATGCCCCGGCCCGAGGTGGAACGGCTCGTGGCCTACTTCACGGCGCACGGGATGGAGTACTTCCTGCAGTCGCACGAGCGGGTGTTCGCGAGCGCGGGCATCCGCGTCCGCGTCGACGAGTTCATGCGCCACCGGCGCGAGCGGCGCGCCGAGGACCTCCGCACGCTCGGGGTGGCGGAGGACGACCTTCCGGACGTCTCGCTGCACCAGTACGCCGACGTGTCCGAGGCCGACCTCGACGAGATCGCCAAGGCGGTGTTCGTGAGCGACCGCTCCGACAGCCTCGACCGGGCGCAGACCGACCTCGGCGACACCTTCCACGTCATCCCGGGCAGCATGCCGATGCCGGGCGGCAGCAACGGCGAGATCAGCATGCTCGGGACGACGAAGGGGGCCGCGATCCTCGAGGTGCTCGCGCTCCTCGACCGCGACCCCGCGGATGCCATCGGCATCGGCGACAGCTGGAACGACGTGGAGATGTTCGAGGTGTGCGGCGTGTCCGTCGCCATGGGCAACGCGGACCCCGAGCTGCAGGCCCGCGCCGACCGCGTCACGACCGGGGTGCTGGATGACGGCGTGTGGAACGCCTTCGTCGCCCTCGGCCTCGTCTGAGGCTCAGGCCGCCCCCGCATCGGCGCGCGCGTTCCGGCGCGCGCCGATCACGAGCAGGACGATGCCGGCGACCACCCAGGCGCCGAGCGTCAGACCGGCCGTGAGCCCGCCCGCGCCGCCGAAGTAGGCGGCGGACCGGACGAGCGTGCCGGCGGCGCCGGGCGGGAGGATCTGTCCGATCGTGCCGAGGATGCCGGGCAGCCAGGCCGCCGTCGTCGAGATGCCTGCCAGCGGGTTGCCGAGGAACATCATCGCCATGGCGCCGATCGTGAACCCCTTGCCGCCGAAGACCTCCTGCAGTCCCGCGAGCGGGAGGGCGAGGGCGGCGATGCCGAGCGCCATGGCGGCAGCGACGGCCCAGAAGCCCGTCGTGATGCTGCCGAACACGCCCATCAGGACACCGGCGACGATGAGTCCCCCCACCACCGAGAACGTCGCGATGCCGGCGACCGCCCAGCCGAGCGTGGGCGAGGTCTTGCGGAAGGCGACGGCGGGCACGATGCCGCCGAACACGAGCGGGAACGCGAGCCCGCCGATGCCGATCCCGGACGGATCGGCCGCAGGCAGGGGCACGACATCGGTGATCTCGGCTGCGCCGCCGGTGGCCGCGGCGAGCGCCTCCGCCGTGGCCGTGACGGTCGCGGAGATCGCCGCCGAGCCTGCGCTCGCGACGAGTCCGTGCACACCGGCGCCGTCGACGACGAGACCGCCGACCACCTCCCGCGCTTCGATGGCCGCACGCAGGTCCGCCTCGGTTGCGAACTCGTGGAGGACATAGGCGTCGGGCGCGGCTCCGGCCAGGCCCGCTTCGAGCTGCTCGGCCGCCGCGGGCGAGCCGACGACCCCGAGCGGCAGGTCGTGCGGGCCGCTCTTGAGCGACGGCATGATGAACACCAGGAGCAGGACCGCGAGGATGATCCCGAGTCCCGCGGTGAGCCCGAGGAGCTTCGCCGGCGGGGAGGGCGCGCGGCGGGCGGTCGGCGCGGTGCCCGGCTCAGAGGCGTCGGCGGGGGTATCGGCGCGGGCGGATGGGGTGTCGAGCAGCGTGGTCATGCGATTCCCAGGGAAGAAGTGGAGTGATTGTCTCCGATTATACGGAGACATTTCCTCCGCTTATGCTGTGAGCGGCGGCTTCGGCCACGCTCCCCATCGCGCCGGCGCCCGATGCCCGACACGATGGACCGAGAGGGAGGCCGATCATGCGCTCTGACGCCGTGCGACGCCGGGAGACGATCGTGCGCGCCGCACGGCACCTCTTCGCGGCTCATGGTGCGGCGGTCCCGCTGGAAGCCGTCGCCGAGACCGCGGGGGTCGGCATCGCGACGCTGTACAGGAACTTCGAGTCCCGCTCCGCCCTGGCCGACGCGGTCTCGCTGGCGATCCTGGCGGAGATGGAGCAGGCCGCGTCCGAGGCGCTCGCGCAGATGGCCGGACGCCCCGCCGCCGCATGGCACGACTTCCTCGTCCGGCTCGTCGAGCTCGAACTCGGCGCCCTCACCGACGCGCTGGCGCTCCTGGTGGCGGAGGACCTCTCCGAGGAGGTGCGCACGGCGCAGGACCGCACCCTCGCCGAGGTGAGCGCGCTGCTGGAGGCGGCCCGGACGGCAGGGCTCGTGCGCGCCGAGCTGGACGCGCTCGAGCTCGTCCTGGCGATCGGGATGATCACGCGGCCGGTCCCCCCGGCGCTGCGCGCGCTCACGCCGAAGCTCGTGCCCCGTCTCGTGACGGTCTTCGCCGCCGGGCTCGCGACGGCGAAGCCTCAGTCGAGGAAGATGTCCGGGTAGAGCTCGGAATCCGGTGTGCCGGGCGTCGCGGCGTACCGCGCGAAGTCGGTGACGCCCGCCTCGCGCAGCACGTCCTCCACGATGAGGCTGTGCCCGGTGTAGTCCCGCGCGGGCTTCCGCAGCACCTCGTAGGCGGCATCCGCGTAGATCTCCGGCGTGCGGCTGACCTTCATCATCCGGTCGCCGCCGAGGGCGAACTGCACGGCGGCGGTCGCGATCGTCGTCGCCGGCCACAGGGTGTTGGCGGCGATGCCGTCCTTCGCGAACTCCGCCGCCATCCCCAGGGTCGCCATCGACATGCCGTACTTGGCCATCGTGTAGCCGGTGTGCGCGCCCAGCCACTTCGGGCTGAGGTTCAGCGGCGGCGACAGCGACAGGATGTGCGGGTTCTCCGCCTCCTTCAGGATCGGGATCGCGGCGCGGGAGAGCAGGAACGTGCCGCGCACGTTGACGTCCTGCATGAGGTCGTACTTCTTGGCGGCCAGGTCGAGCGAGCCGGACAGGTCGATGACGGAGGCGTTGTTGACGATGATGTCGATGCCCCCGAACTCGCCCTGCGTCTTCAGCACGGCCTCGGTGATGTCGTCGTCATTGCGGACGTCGCCGACGATCGGAAGGGCCTCTCCACCCGCCGCGCGGATCTCCTCGGCGGCGCTGTGCACGGTGCCGGCGAGCTTGGGATGCGGTGTGTCGGTCTTTGCCAGCAGCGCGATGTTGGCGCCGTCGCGGGCCGCGCGCAGGGCGATGGCGAGGCCGATGCCACGACTGCCGCCGGACATCAGGATGGTCTTGCCGGCGAGGGTGGCGGTCATGAGGGCTCCTTGGTCGTGCGCTTGGCGGATGCCGCGGCGAAGGCCGCGACGCGCGCCTTCGACTCGTCCGTGTCGAACCGGGCGCCGATCGAGCGCGCCTCGTCGTCGAGGTTGTCCGCGAAGCCGCGGCCCGCGCCGGTGCGGATGAGGCGCTTGGCCTGGCCGTACGCCGCGGTGGCGCCGTCCAGCCAGGACTGCGCGACCTCCGCGGCGCGGGCGCCGGGGTCGGCGGCGATCTCGGTGACGAGGCCCCAGTCCAGGGCCGTCTCGGCGTCGATCGTGACGTCCTGCAGCAGCATCCGCAGGGCCCGTCGCTGGCCGATCGCGGCGGGGAGCAGCGTGGAGACGCCGAGATCGGGAGTCAGGCCGATGTTCGCGTACTTGCTGACGAACTTCGCCCCCTCGGACGCGACGATGTAGTCGGCGACGAGCATGAGCCCCAGGCCGCCGCCCGCGACCGGCCCGTCGACGGCCGCGACGATCGGCTTGTCGGATTCCACGAACGCACGGATGCCGTCGTGGATCGTGTGGGCCATCTCGGTCACCGCCGCGCCGCCCGCGCCGGATCCGGCCATCGCGACGACGTCGCCGCCGGCGCAGAAGCCGCGGCCGTTGGCATCCAGCAGGATCGCGCCGACCGTCGGATCGGACGTGAGCTCGCGGGCGATCTCCCGCCAGCGGGTGCCCATTTCGAAGTCCATCGCGTTGAGGTACGCCGGACGGTTGAAGGTCATGCGCGCGAGGGCGCCCTCACGGGTGAGGAGGATGGTGTCACTCATGCCGTCGCTCATTTCGGGGCCATGCGGATCGCGCCGTCGAGACGGATCGTCTCGCCGTTGAGGTAGCCGTTCTCGACGATGGACTGGACGAGCGCGGCGTACTCGTCGGGCCGACCGAGACGCTGCGGGTACGGGACCTGCTGGCCGAGCGAGTCCTGTGCGGCCTGCGGGAGCGAGGCCAGCATGGGCGTCTCCATGATGCCGGGCGCGATCGTGCAGACGCGGATGCCGTAGCGGGCGAGTTCGCGTGCGATCGGCAGCGTCATCGCGTGCACACCGCCCTTGCTCGCGGCGTAGGCCGGCTGCCCGATCTGGCCGTCGAACGCCGCGACGGATGCCGTATTGACGATGACGCCGCGGTCGCCGCCCGCGGTGGGCTCGGTCTTCGCCATCGCCGCAGAGGCGTGCGCGATCACGTTGTACGTGCCGATGAGGTTGATGCGGACGATCTTCTCGAATCCGCCGAGCGGCGACGGGTTGCCGTCCCGGTCGAGGACCTTCGCCGGCGGGGCGACGCCGGCGCAGTTGACGACGATGCGCAAGGGGGCGGCGTCTGCGACGGCGACGGCGGCGGCGACCTGCTCGCCGTCGGTGACGTCGGCAGGGGCGAAACGGCCGCCGAACTCCGCGGCGACATCCGCGCCGTTCGAGCCCGGCAGATCCACGATCGTGACGAGCGCACCCGCCGCGGCGAGGCGGCGAGCCGTGGCGAGGCCCAGGCCGCTGGCGCCGCCCGTGACGAGGGCGCCGGATCCGGCGATGTCCATGCGTTCTCCTTCGAACTGGAATTCGGTTCCACACTACGCGGGACTGCGTGCCAGGACCGCATCCCTGCGAACAGGCTACCGGGCCGGGCGACCCTCGTCCCCGCTGACAAACCACGATCAGCATGAGAAATACGTTCCGGCGCGGTTTCTCATGCTCGATGTGGTTTCTCGGCTACCCGGCCGGGCATGGCGTCACGCGCCGGTCGTCACCATCCGCTGCGCGTGGGCGTGTGACCTGCCCGTGCGTCGTCGGGCATCGCCATCTCGGCACGCACGCCGAGGAGGCGCAGCGGCCTGTCCGGCTCGATCCGGGCGACGAGCGCCATGATCTCGGCGGTCACCACGGCCCGGTCGAAGGTGGGGTCGATCTTGTGCACGAGCGTCTTCGTGGTGAACGGCGCATAGCGCACCTTGAGCCCCACCCCGACGACGGGGCGCCCCTCGGCGATGACATCCTCGAGCACCTGGGCGAGGAGGTCGCGCGCCGCCTGCTCGATGTCGGCGCGCGCGGCGACATCCTGCTGGAAGGTGCTCTCGCGCCCGTGCCCCCGCGCCACCCAGGGGGTGTCGTCGACGACCGCCGAGCCGTCACCGCGTCCCAGCTGCCGGTACCACGGGCCCATCTTGGGCCCGAACTCCGCGACGAGCACCGCTTCGTCGGCGGCCGCGAGCTGGGCGACCGTGAGGATGCCGTGGGCGGCGAGCCGCTTGGAGATCTTGCCGCCGACACCCCAGAGCTCGATCACCGGCCGCTCGCCCATGAACGAGATCCAGTTCTCGGCCGTGAGCCGGAAGGTGCCGCGCGGCTTGCCGAAGTCGGTCGCATTCTTCGCGCGGATGAGGGTGTCGCCGATCCCGACGCTGCAGTGCAGGCGGGTGCGCTCGAGCACCTCGTCCTGGATGCGCCGCGCGTAGGCCTCGGGGTCGGAGGTCGTGACGCCGACGAAGGCCTCGTCCCAGCCGAGCACCTGGACCACGGCGCCGGGCTGGGCGCGCAGCGTCGCCATGACCTCCTCCGACGCAGCGGTGTACGCGGGCGCGTCGACCGGCAGGATGATCGCGTCGGGCGCCTTGCGGGCGGCGATGCGCAGCGGCATCCCCGACCCGACTCCGAACGCCCGCGCCTCGTAGGACGCCGTCGACACGACGGCGCGCTCCGTGGGATCGCCGCGGCCACCCACGATCACCGGCTTGCCGGCGAGCTCGGGTCGCCGGAGCACCTCGACCGCCGCGATGAACTGGTCGAGGTCGACGTGCAGCACCCACGGACGAGCGGAGTCGGCCATGCGCCCAGTGTGCCATCGCGCATCCCGATGCCGGGTGGGAGAATTCGCGACGTGGAGCATCCGATCATGTTCGACGAGACCGATCCGCTGCTGGCGCGGGTGCGCGGCATCGCGCTCGCGCTCCCGGAGGCGAACGAGAAGGTCAGCCACGGGCGCCCCGCGTTCTTCACACAGAAGGTCTTCGTGTACTTCGGCGGATCGCAGCGCATCGACGGCGAGTGGTTCGCACACGACGCGGCGATCATGGTGCAGCCCGATCCCGACGACGGCCCCGCCCTGCGGCAGGACCCGCGGTTCTGGGTGCCGGGGTACCTCGGCCCCTCCGGCTGGCTGGGTCTCGACCTGGACGGGGACACCGACTGGCAGGAGGTCGCGGAGCTCATCGAGTCGTCGTACCGGGTGACGGCGCCGCGCCGGCTCGTCCGCGCCCTCGACGCTCGCTGAGTGGGGACCCGAACCCTACGAAGAGCCGAGGATGACGTTCCACGACCCGGTGAGCACGGCGGCGGTCACCGCGGTCAGGCTGATCGCCGCGCCGATCGCGACGAGCAGCCACTCCCGCCGCCCGAACGTCGAGGCGCGCGCCCAGGTGCGCGGGATCGGCGCTCCGAATCCGCGGGCCTCCATCGCCGTGGCGAGCTTCGACCCGCGGCGGATCGAGAGGACCAGCAGCGCGAACGCCATGCCCGCGAAACGGCGGATGCGGCCGCGGTCGGCCACCCCGCGCGCCCGACGGGCCAGTTCGAGCGCCCGCCAGTCGTCGAGGAAGAGACCGACCATCCGCAGGCCGGCCAGCGCGCCGAGCACGAAGCGGGCCGGCAGCCGGACGATCTGGGCGAGGCCGTCGGCGAGGTCGGTGGGGTCGACGGTGATGAAGAGCACGACCGAGGGGAGCGCGATCGCGAGCACCCGGAGCAGTGTCGCCGCCGCGAGGGCGAGGGAGCCGTCGCTGACCCGGACGAACAGCCACTCGAAATGGACCTGACCGGATGCCTCGCCGTACAGCGCGATGGTCAGCGCGGTCAGCGGCGCGGCGAGCCAGACGGGCCAGGTGCGCACCCAGAATTCGCGCCACCCGACCCCCGCGAAGGGGAAGAGGACCAGCTCGAGCGCCAGCGCGACGGCGGCGGAGACGACGTCTAGGGTGAGGATCAGCGGCAGCGCGATCAGTCCGCTCGCCGCGAGCTTCGCGACCGGGTTGATCCGGGCGAAGCCGCCGGTGCGTGCGTGGGCGTCGAGCTGCGTCATCCGCGCAGCTCCACCCGTCGGGCGTGCAGCGCCTCGACGACGGCGGCATCGTGGGTGATCGTGACGATGGCGCTGCCCTCGTCACGGAGCCCCGCCAGCAGTGCCACGAGCTCGGCCCATGTCACGGAGTCCTGACCGAAGGTCGGTTCGTCGAGGACGAGCACCCGGGGCCGGGTTGCCAGGGCCGCTGCGACCGTGAGCCGGCGCTTCTCGCCGCCGGACAGGGTGTACGGGTTGGCGCGCGCGAGCGAGGACAGCCGCAGCCTTCCCAGCAGCTCGTCGACCCGCCGCGCCGTCTCCGCCTCGCCGAGCCGAAGCGCGCGCGGCCCCACCTCGAGTTCCTCCCGCACGGTGGGTGCGAGCAGCTGGTGCTCGGGATCCTGGAACACCGTGCCGATCCGGGTGAGCAGCTCACGCGACCGCCAGCTCCAGGGCGCGGGTCCCGCGCCGGCGGCGAGCGCCTCGGTCGCCCGTAGCGTCCCCGCCGCAGGGGGCAGCAGCCCGGCGAGGGTCAGCCCGAGCGTCGACTTGCCGGCGCCGTTCGGCCCCGTGATCGCGAGGGCCCCGCCGGCGTGCACGTCGAGGTCGACCCCCGTCGCGACCGGGAGGCCGCGGAGCCGTTCGACGGCGAGGCCGCGTGCGCTCAGCAGCACGTCGCCGTGCGGCCGGGCGGGAGGGGCCGGCACGGCCGGCGGGATGCCGGGCACCCACACCCCCGCCTCGGCCAGCCGCCTGCCGTTCGAACCCAGGACGTCGGCCGGGGTGCCGTCGGCGACGACGCCGCCGTCGCCCAGCACGATCACACGGTCGACGATCGGCAGCCAGACCTCGGTACGGTGCTCGACCACCACGAAGGTCGTGCCGGTGCGGTCCAGGAGCCCCGCGACCGCATCGCGCACATCGGCGACGCCCTGGGGGTCGAGGTTCGCGGTGGGCTCGTCCAGCACGAGCAGGCCGGGGCGCATCGCGAGGGCGCCGGCGAGCGCGAGCCGCTGCTTCTGCCCGCCCGACAGGTGCTTGGTCGGGCGATCCTTCGGCACGTCGAGGCCGACCGCGGCCAGCGCCTCGTCGACGCGGCGCCAGGTCTCGTCTCGGGGGATGCCGAGGTTCTCGCAGCCGAAGGCGACGTCGTCGCCGACCCGCGCGAGGATGACCTGCGAGTCCGGGTCCTGCAGTACGAGGCCCGCACGTCCGCGCACGTCGGCGGCCGGCCGGCCGTCGAGCAGGAGCTCGCCCTCGGCGTCGCCTTCCTCGTCGCCGCCGAGCACGCCGGCCAGTCCGTGCAGGAGCGTGGACTTCCCCGATCCCGACGCGCCGAGCAGCAGGACGCGCTCCCCCACGCCGATCTCGAAGGAGACGTCGCGCAGCGCCCAGGCGCGCCGTGACGCGTGGCGCCAGCCCCAGCCACGGGCGTGAACGGCTGCCGGGCGGCCGACGATCATCCGTCAGACGCGTTCGCGCGCGGCACGACCCGACCCGAACCGGTCGAGCGCGCCCGTCCGCGCGAGGCCCCGGGCGATGAGCCAGGCCCCGCCACCGGCGATGACGGCGCCCGAGAGCACCGAGGAGACGAGGTAGACGATCGTGAACGTGGTGTCCGAGCCCGCGTACCAGAGGATCAGGTTGTTGACCGCGCCGGCGAGGGCGGCCCCCGCACCGGCCAGCACCGCGACGGGCAGCGACCACAGCCGGTAGGCGACGATCAGGAAGACGATCTCAGCGCCCAGTCCCTGCACCAGCCCGGCCTCGAGGGTGAGGAAGCCACCCCACTGGTTGCCGACCAGCGCCGAGACGACGGCGGCGAGGGTCTCGGTGTAGATCGCGGCCCCGGGCTTGCGGATGACCAGCGCGCCGAGCACCCCGGCGAACAGCCACGGACCGTCGAGCAGGCCCTGCAGGCCGGGCAGCAGGGGGTCTAGCAGCGCCTTCGGCCCGAGGTAGCCGATGTTCCACAGCAGGAAGATGAGGCCGGATGCGACCCCGAGGACGCTGGCGACGACGATGTCGACGACCCTCCAGCGGAAGCGGCTCCGCGTGGCGACGGGTGCGGGCACGGACGTGGATGTGCTCATGTTCTCTCCTCCCTGCGCCGGCATGATCCGGATCAGGTTCGACGGTCGAAGCGTGGTTCGCTTCCTCTCAGCCCGGCTCACCGGACTCCCGTGGTTGTGCGCTCGAGTATACCGAGCTGCTCTTCACGGCGGCGGTTCGAGGCCGCTCTCGCGGCGCGGTACTTTGATGGGATGACCCGGCCCCCCGCCCCGCCTCAGCGCCGGGCGTTGGAATGGGTCGATGAGCGCGCGCTGGCGGCGGCCCCGCCGCGCATGGACCTCCGGACCGCGACCGCCCCCTACGCGATGGTCAGTCCCGACCTGCTCGAGCGCCGGCCCCGGCGTTCGCCGTTCCGCCCGGGCGTGCTGGTGCCGATCGGCGGGATGCTGCTGCTCGTCGCGGCGTATGTCGCCACGACGCTGCTCTGGCCCCTGCACGCCGTGCCGCCGGTGATCACCGCCAGCCAGATCTCGGCGGTCTCCGCGCCGCTGTCGGCGCCGGCCTGGCCGGAGGAGGGTGCGGCCGCCGTCAGCGTCGATGGCATCGCCGGGACCGTCTCCTCGACCGCCGACCCGGCGATGATGGCGAGCATCACGAAGCTCGTGACGGCGCTGCTGGTGCTCGACCAGCAGCCGCTCACGGTCGGCGAGCCCGGCCCGGAGTACGCCTTCACGGCGCGCGATCGCGCCACGTACCGGGAGTTCCTCTCCCGCGGAGAGTCCGCGCTGGACGTGCCCGTCGGCGGCACTCTCACGCAGTACCAGCTGCTGCAGGGAATGCTCATCGGCTCGGGAGGGAACTACGCCGAACGCCTGGCGCGGACGTTCTGGCCCTCGGATGCCGTCTTCGCGCGCGCTGCGCGGGACTGGCTCGCGCAGCACGGCCTCTCCGGCATCACCGTCGTCGAGCCGACCGGCATCGACGAGGGCAATCTGGCTGCCCCCGCCGCCGTGCTCGCCCTCGCCGACCGCGCCCTGGCCAACCCCGTGATCGCGGAGATCGTCGACACCGAATCGGTCACGCTGCCCGGCGCCGGCGAGGTGGAGAACACGAACGACCTGCTGGCCGATCCGGCCGTCACCGGCGTGAAGACCGGCGGCCTCGAGGAGTACTACAACCTCGTGGCCGCCCGCGAAGTCGTCGTCGGGGAGACGACGGTGCGCGTGTACGCGACGGCGCTCGGCCAGCCGAGCGACGCGGAGCGCGACGAGGAGACCGCGCGTCTCCTCGAGGCGGTCTCGGCCGAAGTCGCACAGCCCGCCGTGCTGCCCGCGGGGACCGTCGCCGGCGTCGTCACCACGCCGTGGGGCGCACGCGCGGAGGTCGTGACCGACGAAGCCGGCGCCGTCGTGCTCTGGAACGGCGCATTCGCGGTCGCCGAACCGGCATTCGAGCTCGACGCGGCGCGGGCCGCGGACGACAGCGTCGGCCGGCTCAGCTTCGAAGGCCCGCTCGACAGGGACACCGTGGGGCTCCGGCTCGCGGGAGACATCGAACCGCCGTCGCGCTGGTGGCGCCTCACGCACCCGCTCGAGCTGTTCGGCCTCGTCGACTAGCGCCGCCGCGGTCAGACGAAGCGGACGGTCTGCTGCAGGCGGGTGCGCACGTCGAACAGCTCGTTGCCGCCGATCTCGCGGGCGCCGGTGACGCCCCGGCGGAGGACGGTCGCCAGCGCGGCGCGGGAGACCACTGCGACGGGGAGCGACTTGACCCGGCCGAGCTCGTCGATCGCGACCGACACATCGTCGTCGGGCAGGACGACGATGGCGCCGCTGAACTTCACGCGCGCGGCCCGCCCGAGGGTCCGGGCGCCGGCGACGAGGGTCGCGACCGGCGTGCCGGACACGGCATCCCCGATCACCTCCCCGCGCCGGGTGCGGACGGGTCCGCCGAAGTCCTCGGACAGCACGGCGTACAGACCGCTCGGGCCGAGGACGATGTGGTCGAGCTTCGCCTCCGGCCCGCGGTCGCGGGCCTCGACGTCATGCCAGACCGTGTACCCCATGCCGAGGTCCGCGACGATGCGCGCCGTCGCCTCCTCGGCCAGCGCATCGGCGAGGAGGCGCCTGATCTCATGCGGCGCCGTGCGGACGAGGGCCGGGTCGTACGGGTCGGCGAGCGTCACCCCGCGGCCCGCCCACTCCCGGATGAGGGTGAGGTAGCGCTCCCGGCGCCACCCGCCGGGCTGGCCGTGCGTGCGAGCCTTGGGCCGGGTATCCGCCGGTCGGCTCGGCGGGCGCCAGCCCGGTCCGGCGGGCGCGAAGGAGACCGACGTCTCACCGAAGCCGTGCCCGCGGTCGTACGCGGCGCGGGCGGCCGGCGTCCCCACGAGCTCCCATGCGCGCTGCACCTGCACGAACTGCACCGCGTCGCCACCGGTGTCGGGATGGGTCTGCCGCAGCCGCAGGCGGTACGCGCGGCGCAGCGACTCCTCGTCGACGTCGGGGGCGACCTCCAGGACGTCGTACGCGGAGGCGGAGAGCGGGCTGTCGAACACCGGTCAGCCCCAGAGCGGCGTGCCCGGCCGGTAGGCCAGCGCCTCCGCCGCGATGTCGGGAGCCAGGTCGGCGAAGGTCGCGGGCTGCCAGCGCGGCGACCGGTCCTTGTCGACGAGCTGCGCCCGGATGCCCTCGACGAGATCCGGCTGGGTCACGGCGAACCACAGGACCAGGCCGTACTCCTGCGCGAGGGCGTCGCGCAGACCCGGCAGCTCCCGGGCGGCCCGGATCGCGTCGAGCGTCACGGCGAGACCGGTCGGCGAGAGCTCGGCGAGGGTCGCCGCCGCCTCCACGGCCTCCGGTTCGGGCCGTGCCCGCAGTCGGTCGACGATCTCGGCGACCGTGGGGGCGGAGAACGCCGCGTCGATCCACGGGCGCGCCGCTTCCAGCCGGGAGGGCGCGGCGGTCTCATCGAACAGCAGGACGAGCTCGTTCGGGGTCGACGGATCGGCCCGGGTGACGAGCGCCTCGTGCAGATCGCCCAGGTGCGCGCTCCGCACGAAGTGGTCGGCGAAGCCGGCGTAGATCGCGTCGGCGGCATCCATCGCGGCGCCCGTCAGCCCCAGGTACTCCCCGATGCGGCCGGGCGTCCGCCCGAGCAGCCAGGAGCCGCCGACATCGGGGGTGAAGCCGATGCGCGTCTCGGGCATCGCCAGTCGGGAACGCTCCGTGACGACCCGCACCCCGGCGTGGCCGGCCAGGCCGATGCCGCCGCCCATCGTGATGCCGTCGGCGAAGACGACGACGGGCTTGGGGTACTCGGCGATGCGGGCGTTCAGGGCGTACTCGGCACGGAAGAAGGCGCCGGTGTCCTCCGGACGGCCCCCGACGATCTGGTCGTACAGGCCGCGGACGTCGCCGCCCGCGCACAGCCCGCGGTCGCCGGCACCGTCGAGCAGGATCACCTGGACGTCGGGGGCCTCCTCCCAGCGGTCCAGGGCCGCGGCGAGATCGTCGATCATGCCGAGGTCGAGCGCGTTGAGCGCTTCGGGCCGATCGAGTGTGAGGTGGCCGACGCTCCCGTCCGCCCGGGCGCGGATGCGGGTCTGCGGGGTGCCGGTCGCGGTATCGCTCTCCGTGGTGCTCACCCGGGCAACGTTACCCGCGCCCGGAGGGGCCGTTCCGCACAGCGCGAGACGCGCGTTTCAGCCAGGATGGAAGGGATCCGGCGACGAGGAGAGGGCCCCTATGCCTGAAGGACGCGTACTCGAGTTCACCGGCGTGACCAAGCGGTTCGGCCCGGTGACGGCGGTCGACGCGTTCACGGCACGCGTGGAGCCCGGCGTCGTGACGGGGTTCCTCGGGCCCAACGGCGCCGGCAAGACGACGACGCTGCGCATCCTGCTGGGCCTCGTCCGCGCCACGTCGGGCGTCGCGACGATCGGCGGGCAGCGCTACGCCGAGCTCGCGCAGCCGCTGCAGACGGTGGGTGCGGCGCTGGAGGCGTCGAGCTTCCACCCCGGCCGCACCGCCGCGAACCATCTCAAGGTGTACGCACAGGCCGCCGGCATCCCGCACGCCCGCGTGGACGAAGCGCTGGGCGTCGTCGGTCTCGCCGACGTCGGCGGCCGGAAGGTCGGCGGGTTCTCCCTCGGCATGCGTCAGCGGCTCGGCCTGGCCTACACCCTCCTCGGCGACCCCGGGGTGCTGGTGCTGGACGAGCCGGCCAACGGGCTCGACCCGGAGGGCATCAAGTGGATGCGGGGGTTCCTCCGCGAGCTGGCCGCTCAGGGGCGGACCGTGCTGGTCTCCTCGCACATGCTCGCCGAGATCCAGCAGTCGGCGGACTCGCTGCTCGTCATCGCGCGCGGCCGGCTCGTGTTCCAGGGATCGCTGGAGGCGCTCACCCCGCCGGACGAGTTCGCCACGCTCGTGGATGCGCCCGCCCGGGCTGCGCTGCGCACCGCCCTCGACGCGCGGGGCCTCGGGTACGACGTCATGCGCTCGGGCCTCTCCGTCCGCGGCGCCGACCCCGCGGCCGTGGGCGCGATCGCGGCGGCTGCGGGCATCGCCCTGTCGACGCTGCAGCGGCGCGGCCCGGCGCTCGAGGAGGTCTTCCTCGATCTCGTGAACGGCATCCGCACGCACATGCCGGATGCTGCCGCCCCGCCGGCGATCGCGCCCGCTGCCCCGGCCCTCCCGGCGGCGGAGGCGCCCGACGTGCCGCCTGCGGAGGAGGAGGCGCCTGACGACCTCGACGAGGCGATCGCCGTCGATCGTCCGTGGGAGGCGGCGGAGGAGAAGACGGAGTCCGACGTCGAGGCCGACCACTTCTTCTCCCGCTACGACGATGCGCCCCGCCCCGACGGAGAGGGGGATCGGCGATGAGCCTGACCCGCGCGACCCGCTCCGAGCTCACCAAGCAGTTCTCCACGTCGCTGTGGTGGGTCCTCGCCCTCGTCCTCGTCGCCTGGGTGGGCTCGACGGCCGCCGGCCTCGCGGCCGTCTTCGCGGCCGGCGCGTCCGGGGCCCTGGGGGACGCCGCCCAGGGTCCGCAGCTGCCCGCAGAGCTCATCCCGCCCATGGTCTACAGCCTCGCGACGGCCGTCGGCTACGTCTTCCCGCTCCTGATCGGCGCGCTGCTAGTCACCGGGGAGTTCCGCCACCAGACGCTCACGCCGACGTTCCTCGCGACACCCCGCCGCGGGGTGGCGCTCGGCGGCAAGATCGTCGCCGGCATCGTCGTCGGCCTCCTGTTCGCGCTCGTCGCCCTCGTGTCGACCGTCGTCCCGGGCGCCGGCATCCTGGCCGCCTTCGGTGTCGACACGCAGCTGCAGGACGCGGACACCTGGGCGATGGTCGGCCGGATGGTGATCGCGTTCCCGCTGTGGGTGCTGATCGGCATCGGGGTGGGCACGCTCGTCCGCAGTCAGGTCGGCGCCGTCGTCGGCGTGATCGCCTTCACGCAGTTCATCGAGCCGATCCTGCGGGTCGTCGCAGGGCTCGTCGACGGCCTCGACGCCGTCACGCAGTACCTCCCGGGCGCCGCCTCCGACGCGCTCGCGGGCGCGAGCATCTACACCGGCATGGTCGGCGGGGAGACCCAGAGCCTGGAGTGGTGGGCCGGCGGCCTCGTGCTGCTGGCGTACGCCGTCGTCTTCCTCGGCCTCGGGCACCTGCTCAGCTGGCGCCGCGACGTCAGCTGACCCTCGTCAGGCGGTCGCCGGCGCCGGCCGCCGCGCGCGGGGCGCCTTCGGCCGCGGGGCCGCGGTGGGAATGGCGCCCGTGACGATGTCGACGACATCGGTGGGCTCGGCATCCGTCTCCAGCTGCAGCGCCTGCACGAGCGCGAGTGCGTGCCGCGTCGTCAGGACGAGACGCTGGAACTCCGACTCGCCCTCGATGTCGATGACGACGGCGGGCCGGTGCCCGCGCACGACGACGAAGTCCGACGCGCCCGCCGCCCGCCACGTGCCCATCGCGACGACGCCGCGCACGTGCGTTCCCGGGCTCGCGACGCCGCGCAGCCACGTCCACGCGTCGTCGGTCAGCTGCACCTTCCGGATCTGCGTGCGCGCGACCTTCACACTGCCGCGACGGAAGGCGAGCGCCCGCTCGGCGGCGGAGAGCACGACCTCCAGCTGCGTCGAGTCGAGCAGGAGAGTCACCATGCCCTCAGTCTGCCAGCGCGCGGCGTGCCGTGTGCTCACGGACCGGCAACGATCCGCGGCGTGTCACCGGTCCGCGGCGTCCCGGGCGGGTGGTCAGAGCGTGAACTCGTCTGTGGCGTGCGGCAGCGGGAAGCGCGAGACGGCGTCGATCAGTCCGCCGACGGTCTGCTCCCGTGCGACGACATGGATGCCGAGCCCGACCTTGCGGGCGTCCTTCGCGGTCCGCGGACCGATCGCCGCGATGACCGTGTCGGCCGGGATCTCGGGGAACTGCTCCCGCACCTGCTCCGCGACCGAGCCGCTCGTGACGAGGATGGCGTTGATCCGCCCGCTCTGCACGTCGTGCGCGATGCGCTCGGTGACGGGGACCCCGACGGTCCGGTACGCCACGACGCTGCGGACGTCGTGGCCCGCCTCCGTCAGCCGGCGCGTCAGCACGGGCTTGGCGATCTCGCTGCGGAGGGTGAGGATGCGGCGCGGCTCCGGTTCGAGCGCGATCAGCTGCGCCGCCATGCCCGCGGCCGAGTTGTCCTCGTCGGGCACGAGGTCGACGCGGTACCCGACGGCGCTGAGCGCGGCGGCGGTCGTCTCGCCCACGGCGGCGACACGCGTCGTCGCGGGGATGACCGCCCGGTAGGCGTATAGGACGTCCACGGTCGTCGCGCTGGTGAGGGTCACCCAGTCGAAGGCGCCGGCGGCGAGGTCGGCCAGCGCCTTCTCGAGCGTCGCCTGGTCGGTCGACGGGGCGAAGTTGATGAGCGGTGCGATCACGGGGACGGCGCCCTGGGCGCGCAGCGTCGCGGCGACGCTGTCCCCCCACGGACCGCCGCGCGGGACGAGCACACGCCAGCCCTTCAGGGGCTTCGCGGCCGTGGCGGCCTGTGGCTGTGTGTTCATGCTCGACTCTCGTGGTCCTTCGCCGGACGCCCGTTCGAGCGACCGACAGCGCGACCGGGCGAGGACAGACGTCCACGCGCTCGGGATCGCATCGTCGGCAGCATCTGCCTCATCGCCACTGCCTGAGGTTCGAGCATACCCCGCACCCGTCCGCCGGGCTCTGCACCCCAGATCAGCGGGTGTAAAGGCGGACGATGCCCCACACCGCGAGACCCACGACGGCGGCCACGCCGGCCACCGCCGCAGCGGCCCCGGTGGGGTTGGCGCGGGCGAAGCGCCGCGCGGCGACGACCTGCTCGTCGACGACGTCGCCGATCCGCTTGGGGACGTTGGCCTTCTCCTCGATGGCGAACAGCGCCGCTTTCAGCTCGGCGCGGGCGCGCTCCACGGGGTCGGCGATGCCGAGAGCCACGGCGGTGCGGGGAACGATCTCAGAACTCATCGGTCACGTCCTTCACGATCCGCGCGTCGGCCTTGATCGACTTCGCGGGGCTGTCGGTGCGGGTCAGCTTCTTGATGCGCAGGATGCCGAGGAGCGCGAACACGATCGCGATCACCAGCAGGAGGACGAGCACGATGAGCGCCGCGAGCCATGCCGGTATCCAGGACGCGAGTCCGATGATCGTGAACGCCCCGAGCGTCGGGATCGCCCAGAAGAGGAAGAACAGGGCGATGACGAACCAGACGCCGCCCATCCCGGCATCCTTGCCGACGCTCTTGAGCCATTTCTTCGCGGAGTCGATCTCCGCGGCGATGAGGTTGCGGACCAGCTCCGGCACCTCACCCAGCAGGGTGAAGAGGCTGTCGTCGGAGCGGTCGCGGAATCCGCGGGGGGTGCTCATCTCAGCTGTCCGCGGCCTTCGCCACCTTCGCGGCGGCCTCCTTGGCCTCTTCGGCGGTCATCTCGCCCGCGCGGACGACGTCATCGGCGGACTTCTTGCCGGCACGGATGGCGGCGTCGAGCCGGTCGCCGGCGCTCCCGTTCTTGCTGGCGGCCTTGCCCACCTTCACCGCGCCGTCCCACAGGGCGCTGGGCAGCGCCATGGCCGCGGTCTTTCCGAGCTCCTTGGCCTTGTCGACCTGCTTCTGGACCTGCGGGGTGTCCCACACCTTCTGCACGCCGTCCTTGATCTGCTCGTAGCGCTCACGCCCGGCACGCGACCCGAGCACGTAGCCCGCCGCAAATCCGATGACGATCCCGATCTTGCCCCTCATGGGGTTCTCCTCACGCTCGTTGCCGATGGTGCTGGTGACACCAGGGTAGTCCTGTATGCCTGTTCCGGCATCCGGGGGTTGCCAAGGGCGGCGTCAGTGCGTAATGTGCCCCATCGGCGTTCCCCAGAGCGCGTGTCCACGGACGAGATCGGCCTCTGCCACGGCATCCGCGGCGACCCGCGCGGGGTCACCGCCGACGAGCCAGCCGCCCGTGAGGGCGAGCCCGGCGTCGTGCGCGGCGCCGCGGATCGCGGCCGTCGCCTCGGCGTGGCCGCTGACCTCGGCAGGCGTCACGGAGACCTCGCGGCACACGTGCGCGCCGCGCAGCTCGGAGCGAGTCAGGGGCACACCGGTGAGGGCCGCGGCGGCGTCGAGGGCGCGGTCGATGGCGGCGTCATCGTCGCCGGCGTCGGCGCGGGGTGCGGACGTCACTCGCAGGAGGTGGGATCCGCGGTCGGGGGCATCGGCCAGCCCGGGCCATTCGGCGGTGGCGTGGCGGAGGACCGTCCCGTCGGTCGCGGCCACGGCGACGCGGCGCGGCGCGTCCGCCAGCGCCGGGGCGTGGACGAGCAGCGTGACGATCTCGCGCGGCGGCGCGGAAGCCTGGAGGTCGGGCAGGGCCGCGAACGGGTGGACGAGCCGGCGGGCCTCGGCCTGCCCGGTCGCCACGATCACCGCGTCGGCAGCGATCTCCAGCGCGGCTCCGTCTTCCGCGGGGTCGCAGGTGAGGAGCCAGCCGGTGTCGGTGCGAGCGAGGCTCTGCACGCGCGCGCCGCGCTGGATCGTCACCTCGAGGAGGGCGAGCCGCTCCTCGAGGCTCTCCGTCAGGCGGGTCAGGCCGCCGCGGAGCGTCGCGCGCCGGGCCCGCGCCACGTGATCCGGCGTGGCCGCGAGCAGTTCCGCGACCGCTCCGCTCAGCGAGCCGGCACGCGTCAGAGCGCCGTTGAGTCCCGGGACGGCCGCGTCGACGTCGAGCCGGTCGGGGTCGACCCCGAACCGTGCGCGGACGGCCGGCGCGACCATGCGATCGGCGACGCGGTCGCCCATGCGCGTGCGCACGAGGTCGCCGAGGCTGCGCGCGCGGCCGATGGTGAGCGGCGGCCGGAGGCGGTCGAGGTAGGCGCGCCACGCGCCCCGCCACCCGATGAGCCGGCGGACGTCGTCGGCGAACGGGTTGGCGGGGATGCCGAGGATGCTCTGCTCCGGGAGGGGTGCCCGCCCGCCCGGCAGGCCCGCCACCCACACGCCGCCGGCCGCCGACTCTACGATGTCTCCGCTCAGGCCGAGGTCGTCCAGCAGCGCGGCGAACGCCCCCTCCGGCGGGGCGAACGCCTCCGCACCGACGTCGACGGCGGTCCCGCCGAGGTCCGCGGCGACGATCCCGCCGCCCAGGCGCTCTGCGGCATCCACGAGCGTCACGCCGATCCCGACTTTGGCGCACTCGAGCGCGGCCACGAGGCCGGCGAGGCCGCCGCCGATCACGACGATGCGGGCGTCACGGGCGCGCCCCACGAGGCCGGAGGCAGAGTCGGTCATGGCGTCCATCCTCGCACCGGCGCCGACGGTGAGGGTGGTCAGGAAAACGGAGTTCCCTTTCGGATTACAGCCGGCGAGGCGCCCCTCCCGGGCGTTTCCGTGGTTGGGTGCGCTGGATTCCAGGGGCGCCCTACGCGCGGTGCAGCGCGGATCTCGCAACATTGTCCCCCCCCCCCCCCCCCCCCCCCCCCCCGTGCGCGCGTGCATGCTCGGGGCTTCCCCCTTCCCGCAGGGGGTAGGCGCAGTCGCTTCGTCTCGCCACCCCTCGCTCCCATGCTCGAGCTACGCCTCATACGGCCATGACGTACTCGGACCCGAAAGTGCCCCGGTTGGTCATGTTCGTGTGCTTCGCCAGCAGCAGGTAGACGTCCCTCGGTGATGAGCGACTCGGTGAACCGCTCATAGGGGACGGTCTCGCGGAGGGTTACCGTCGCTGTCTCCCACGTGTCGTGGACAAGGGCCCCGGGTTTCCGCGCGTCATTGTTATTCCCTGCCCGAAGCGACCGGGTGTCGGACCTGCGGGGGTATGTTGATGGCGACGCGTCTGGGGAAGACGTCACGCTCTCACCGCTGAGGCGTGACGCTCATCCGTCGACCTGGCGGATGTTCGCGTTCAGAAAGCGAAGGGGCAGACGATGACGACACCCACCGACGGGCAGCAGAACTACGCGGCGGGCTGGTACCCCGACGCGAACGCTTCAGGCACGGAACGCTGGTATGACGGGACCGCTTGGACAGAGCAGACGCGGCCGTTGGGCGGCCCAGCCGCCGCATCGGCACCGGCGGCCGCGGCGAATGTCCCCACGGTCGCCGAGGATCCGGGGGCCAAGCGCCCCTGGTTCAAGCGGAAAGGCATCATCATCCCGGTCGGGATTGTGGCGGGCCTGATCATCATCGGCAGTGTCGGCAGTGCGCTCGGCGGCGGGAACCGCGATGCAAGCCCCACGGCCGACGACAAGGAGACTCCGATCTCCGAGGTACGGGAGACCGCGGAGTCCGAACCCGAGTCGGAGCCGGAGATGGTTGCTGTCCCCGCGGGTCTCGTGGGGATGACGGCCAAGGACGCTGCCGCCGCGCTGGAAGCGGCAGGTCTCAGGGCGACTTTCAACGGGGACGCAGCCTGGAAGGTGCTGTCCACAGACGCGTCCGGTGCGGAGGTCGAGGCTGGCACGACGGTGACTCTCACGTTGGACGAGCCGCCGGCGCTCACTCTGGGCCAGGAGAATGCCGTCGAGGAGGCAAAGTCATACATCAGCTTCACGTCGTTCAGCCGTGCCGGGCTGATCGAACAGCTGACCAGCGAATACGGCTCAGGGTTCGAGGCCGCCGACGCGGAGTTCGCAGTCAATTACCTGGAGCAAAACATGCTTGTCGACTGGAATGCTGAGGCAGTGGAGGCCGCTGAGGACTACCTCGACATGACCTCGTTCAGCCGCTCCTCGCTCTACGACCAGCTCACCAGCGAGTATGGCAGCCAGTTCACCCCGGAGCAGGCAGACTACGCTCTGAAGGCCGTCGGCTACTGACCGGCAGGGTAAGACCGGGCGCCAGGCCTCGCTTTGTTGCGGAGCTTCGCACTGAGGTGGGTCGGCCCCGGCCTGACACTCGGACTGCCCCTGCGGGGAGCTCTTCGCCCCGCTCTGTTCGAGCGTGCGGTTGAGGTTCGCCATGTGCACCGGCCCGCTCGTGAGGGCTTCGGTGACAGCACGGGCGACATTTCGCCTTCAAAGTGCGACCGAGACGGTGAGAGCATGGAGAACATGAGCCTGCACATCACCGGCGACCCCGAGGCCGACGCGCTGCTGACCGACGATCCGCTGGCTCTGCTGATCGGGATGCTTCTGGATCAGCAGGTCGCGATGGAGACGGCGTTCGCCGGTCCCTTGAAGATCGCGCAGCGCGTGGGGGGCCTGGATGCCGCCACGCTGGCCGCGTACGACCCGGAGGCGCTTGTCGCGGTCTTCGCCCAGACCCCGGCCGTGCATCGGTTCCCGGGTTCGATGGCGGGACGCGTGCAAGCGGTCAGCCAGGCCGTTGTGGCGGAGTGGGGCGGTGACGCGGCCGCCATCTGGACCGAAGGCACGCCGGACGGCCCGACCGTCCTGAAACGGCTGAAGGCCCTGCCCGGCTTCGGTGAGCAGAAGGCGAAGATCTTCCTGGCCCTCCTCGGCAAGCAGTACGGCTTCACGGGCGCCGGATGGCGGGAGGCAGCCGGGGCGTACGGCGAGGAGGGCTCGTTCCGCTCCGTCGCCGACATCGTCTCGCCGGAGAGCCTGACGAAGGTGCGCGAGCACAAACGCGCCGCCAAGGCGGCGGCCAAGGCGGGCTGAGCCGTGGAGCGGACCGGCGTCGACGTCGGCGCGCACCTCAGCGCGGTGACTCCCGCGGTCCGTCGCCGCGACGCCGAGACGCTCGTCGAGCTGTTCAGCGAGGTCACCGGGCGTCGCCCGGAGATGTGGTCCTCGGGGATCGTGGGGTTCGGCGCCTGCCACTACCGCTATCCCACTGGCACCGAGGGGGATATGCCGCTCGCCGCGTTCGCCCCGCGCAAGGCGTCGATGACGGTCTACCTCATGGAGGGGTTCGCCGAGCACGCCGACACCCTCGCGCGCCTGGGCCCGCACACGACGAGCGTCAGCTGTCTCTACCTGAAGGACCTCAGCGCCGTCGACCTCGACGTCCTGCGCGAACTCGTGGCCGAGTCGTACGCGTGGGCGGCCGCCGGCGGCTCCGAGGGCATCGAGATCACACCCCTCGACTGAGGCTCAGGCGCCGCGGAGCCGCTCGCCCAGGTAGGCGGTGAGGGCGTCCAGCGGCACCCGCTCCTGCGCCATCGTGTCGCGGTCGCGGACCGTGACAGCGTCATCCTCGAGCGAATCGAAGTCGATCGTGACGCACAGCGGCGTGCCGATCTCGTCCTGACGGCGGTACCGGCGACCGATCGCCCCGGCGTCGTCGAAGTCGACGTTCCAGCCCTGCGTGCGCAGCGTGTCGGCCACCTCGCGAGCGAGCGGCGACAGCTTCTCGTTGCGGCTGAGCGGCAGCACGGCGACCTTCACCGGTGCGAGCCGCGGGTCGAGCTGGAGCACCGTGCGGGTGTCGGTGCCGCCCTTGGCGTTGGGCACCTCCTCCTCGCGGTACGCGTCGACGAGGAACGCCATCATGGAGCGGGTCAGACCGAACGAGGGCTCGATGACGTACGGCACGTACGTCTCCCCGGAGGCCTGGTCGAAGTAGCTGAGCTTGTGACCGGACGCCTCGATGTGGCTCGTCAGGTCGAAGTCGGTGCGGTTCGCGACGCCCATCAGCTCGCCCCACTCCTTGCCCGGGAAGCCGAAGCGGTACTCGAAATCGATCGTGCCGGCCGAGTAGTGCGCACGCTCGTCCTCGGGCACGTCGAACTGACGCATGTTCTCCGGGTCCAGGCCCAGGTCGAGGAACCAGTCCCAGCACGCCTTGACCCAGTGCTCGAACCACTCCTGCGCCTCGGCGGGCGGCGTGAAGAACTCGATCTCCATCTGCTCGAACTCGCGCGTCCGGAAGATGAAGTTTCCCGGGGTGATCTCGTTGCGGAACGCCTTGCCGACCTGGCCGATGCCGAACGGCGGCTTCTTGCGCGACGCGGTGAGCACGTTGGTGAAGTTGACGAAGATGCCCTGCGCGGTCTCGGGACGCAGGAAGTGCAGGCCGCTCTCGTCGTCGACGACGCCGAGATAGGTCTTCACGAGGCCGGAGAACGCCTTCGGCTCGGTGTACTGGCCCTTCGTGCCACAGTTCGGGCACGGGATGTCGGCGAGGCCGTTCTCCGCGGGCCGACCCTTGCGCGCCTCGAAGTCCTCGATGAGGTTGTCGGCGCGGAAGCGCTTGTGGCACTGCAGGCACTCCACGAGCGGGTCGGTGAAGGTCGCGACGTGGCCGGAGGCCTCCCACACGCGCTTGGGCAGGATGACGGAGGAGTCCAGGCCCACCATGTCGCCGCGCCCGCGGACGAACGTCTGCCACCACTGGCGGCGGATGTTCTCCTTCAGCTCCGTGCCGAGGGGGCCGTAGTCCCACGCCGAGCGGGAGCCGCCGTAGATCTCACCGGCCTGGAAGACGAACCCGCGGTGACGGGCGAGGGCGATGACTTTGTCGAGACGGGACTGCTCGGCCACAGGTGGCTCCAAATGGTCGGTACAAGCGGGCGCGGAACGCGCGGATGCCGGAGGTGCCGGCATCCCTCCAGTCTACTGTCGCCGATCACGGCACCCGATGACGGGGTGCCCGACGCGGTCCGGTGTCCGCGTAGTCTGACGTGCATGGCCGGGCTGCGCGAGCGACAGAAGCAGCAGACGCGTGCCCTGCTGCTGGAGGCGGCGCTGCAGCTGTTCGAGGCCAAAGGCTATGCGGCCACCACTGTGGATGACATCGCGGCCGCCGCGACGACGACCCGTGCGACGTTCTACCTGCACTTCTCGTCGAAGGCCGAGGTCGTCCGCGAGCTGATCGCCCGGGCGGATGCGATCTTCGTCGCCGTCGACGATCCGACCCTGTCCGAGGTCGTCGCCTCGGGACGTCGCGACCTCATCGAGCGGTACCTCGACGCGAAGATCGATCAGTGGCCGCAGACCAAGCCGTACCTCGTGGCCGCCAACCAGGCCGCGCCGAGCGACCCGGAGGTCGCCGAGGTGATCGAAGGGTGGTTCGAGGCGACCGCGAGCCAGATGCACGAGGGGCTCGACCGCGCCGACCGCTTCGACCCGGCCTCTCGGCATGTGCGCTGCGTGCTCGCGTTCGGCCAGCTGGAGTTCCTCGCACGCCGGTGGTTCCAGAACGGCTGGGTCATCCCCCGCGAGGTCTGCCTGCAGACGCTCACCGAGTCGTGGTGCTCACTGCTCGTCGGCGAGTGACCGGCCGTCAGGGCCGCCGGTCGAGGAGCAGCGCAGCCCAGTTCGCCGCCAGCGCCTCCACGGCGCCGGCGCGGTCGAGCCGGCCCGCCCAGCCGTCGGACGCGTAGCGCCGGGACAGATGCTGCAATGCCCCGAAGGCGACGGTGCTCCGGGCGAGGCGCTCGCCCGGAGCGAAACGGTCGGCCGAGTCCAGCGCGCGTCGCAGCTGGGCGATGACCTTGTCATGCGATGTCTCCACCGACTGTGCCACCTCGGGGTCGGAGTCGGCATGTACGAGCATGCCGAGCGCGGGGCGGATCGCGGTCCAGTGGTCAAGCTTGTCGTCGATCCAGGCACGGAGCCGGTCCGGATCGCCGACGCGGACCGCATCCTCGAGCGCCGTGCCGTCGATGAGGATGAAGTACTCCTCGATCGTTCCGACGATCTCGCCGAGGAGCTCGGCTTTGGACGAGAAGTGCATGTAGAAGGTGGCGCGCGTCGAGCCGGCCTGCGTCACGATGTCGTCGACGGTAGCGGCGGGAAAGCCGCGCTCGGCGAAGACTGCGCGTGCCGCGGCGAGGAGCCGGTCCCGGGTGTCGCCTTTGCGCGCGGCCCGCGCGGGCGGCGAAACCGCCGGCCCCCGCCCGGTGGGGGCGGAGACCGGCGGCGTGGACCGTGGGATCAGTTGACGCCCCACAGCTCGAGGAAGCCCGCCTGGTAGTCAGCGTCGCCGAACCACTCGCCGGCGGCCTCGGCCTCCGGGGTGAGGGTCAGGTCGGCGACCGTCTCCTGCGTGAAGGCGCGGCGGTACGGGAACTCGAGGTTCTGCACGGCCGGCTGGCCGGCGGCCATGCGCGCCACGGCGTCGGCGAGGTACCAGCCGAGCGCGGACTTGTTGTAGGCGGCAGCCGCCTGCGCGACCCCGCCGTTCGCCATGTCCTGCAGGGTGGCCAGGGATCCGTCGACGCTCACGACCTGGATGTCATCGCGTGCCGCCGACTGGACACCCTGCGTGACGGCCGGCATGAACTGGTCGAACTGCGACTGGATGTAGGTGATGTCCGGGTTCGCGACGAGCGCGGAGCTGATGAGGCTCGGCAGACGGTCGAGCTGCCCCGAGTTGATCTCGATGACCTGCGTGGTGCAGTCCGCGCAGCCCTCCGCGTAGGTGGCGAGGATGCCGGCATCGGCCCACATGGTCGTGGCCGGGGTGTCGATGAGCTTGATCACGAGGACGTTCGCGGCCGCGTTCGAGTCCGCGATGACCCAGTTGGTGGTCCAGGTCTGCAGCAGGACCTGGTTCTCGGCGACGTAGCCGACCTTGGTGGGGTCGCCCTCGCCGGCCGGGGCGGTGAGGCCCTGCACCCAGGGGATGCCCGCCGCCTCCAGGTCCGCGAAGGCCGCGGGCGCGAACTCGGGTGTGATGCCGGCGGTCACGACACCCGCCGCATCCGCCTGGATCGCCTGCCCGACGCAGGAGGCGATGTCTGCGGGGTTCGCCTTGCCGTCGCAGATCTGCAGCTGCGCGTCGAACTCGCCGAGCGCGTTGCCGAGCTTCTCCCCGATGACGTTCAGCACCGGGACCTGCAGCGTGGCCGGCACGAAGTAGAACGTCTTTCCGGTGAGTGCCGTCGCGTCGAAGGCGGGGCCGGGCGCCTCGAACTCGTCGACGGGAACCGTGGCGCCCTCGACGATGTCCAGCGCGGCCTGCGCCTCGGCAGTGAGCTCGACGGCGGGGTCCCCCGTGCCGGCGGGCTGCTCGGGGTCGGACGCGCCGGAACAGCCGGCGAGGAGGAGCATGCTCAGGGCGGCTGCGGTGACGCCCAGAGTGCGAAGCGACTTCATCATCGAGTGACTCCTTGTTCTTTCTCTTGGTGTGGGGTGGTGCTGGTCTGTGGACGGCGCCGGCGGCGCCGCTCAGCTCTTGACCCGGCGCTGCAGGAGGTGCGACACCGTGACGGCGAGGATGAGCGCGGCGCCGTAGAAGACCTCCGTGACCCAGCCGGTGAGCCCGAGCAGCTGGAGCCCGAAGACGCCGGTGATCAGGAAGTACGCGGCGATCAGCATGCCGATCGGGTTGAAGCGGCCCGGAACGACGGCGACGGTGCCGAGGAAGACGGCGGCGAAGGTCGGCAGCAGGAAGGCGGACGCGGATGCCGGGTTGAACCCGCCGTTGCCGAGCGCGATGACGACGCCGGCAAGACCCGCCAGCAGGGCGCTGGCGAGGTAGGCGCCGACGCGCACGCGTCCGACCGCGATGCCGGCGAGAGCGGCGACGGCGCGGTTCGAGCCCACGAAGGCCATGTGTCGGCCGACCGGGGTCGCCCCCATGACATAGGCGACGATCGAGACCAGAATCACGCCGTACCAGAACAGGTGCGGCAGACCGACGAAGCGGCCCGTGGAGATGGCAGCGAGCGCCGGGTCGAGGCCGCTGACCGTGGTCTCCCCGGAGAGGAGGAACGCCAGGCCGCCCGCGACGCTCCACACGCCCAGGGTGACGACGACCGAGTTGATGCCCAGGCCGACGATGAGCGCGGCGTTGACGGCGCCGGCGAGGAGGGCGAGGGCGAGGGCGCCCAGGACGGCCAGCGGCACGGGCCAGCCGTGCAGCACTGCGAGGGACGGCACCGCGACGGCCGAGATCGAGAAGATGCCGGCGAACGACAGGTCGAATTCGCCGACAGACATCGTGATGACGACGCCGAGCGCGAGGAAGACGACCGGGGTGATCTGGCTGAAGACCGTGCGCATGGCGTTGACCGGGCTGACGTCGCCCGGCACGAGCGCCAGGAGGACGAGCAGCATGATGATCCAGAGAATCACCAGCGCGTAGCGCGAGAGCAGGCTGAGCGCGATCCGCTGCGCAGCCGGCCTCGGCGGGCGGACGGTGACGGTCGTGGTCGTGGGGGATACAGAGCTCATCAGTGGGATTCCTCGGATTCGTGGAAGATCGCGGAGAAGATGTCGTCGGCGGTGAAGGGCCGGTGCAGCTCGGTCAGGATCTTGCCCTCTTCGAGCACGACGACGCGGTCGCAGACGGCGGCGAGGTCGTCCACCTCGGAGCTGCAGAGGACGACGGCGGCCCCGTCGACGGCGGCCTGACGGGTGGCACTCAGCACGGCCGACCGGGCACCCACGTCCACCGCCTGCGTGGGGTCGTCGAGGATGAGGGCGGCGGGGCCGCCGAGCAGCCACTTGCCCATGAGGACCTTCTGCTGGTTGCCACCCGAGAAGGTGGCGACCACGGCGCGACGGTCGGCGGGGGTGACGGAGAACTTCTTGAGGACGGCCTCCGTCTCCGCCTTCTGCCAGGAGCGGCCCGTCCACCATGGCCTACCGCGACGCCGGAGATGCGGGAGGGTCACGTTCTCCTCAACGGTGAGCTCGGTGGCCAGCCCCTGTCCGTGACGGTCCTGCGGGATGTACGCGATCCCCGTGCCCAGGGACCTCGCGATGCTCGGCCGTTCGAGCGACAGCTCGGTGCCGTCGACGACGACGGCACCGGAGCCGCGCGCCGCGCCGGCGATGAGCGGGGCGAGGCTCGACAGGCCGGAGTCGATGCTTCCGGTGAACCCCACGACCTCGCCGCGCTGGACAGTCGCCGTGAATCCGCGCAGGCGTCCCCCGCGGATGCCGCGCAGCTCGAGGCCGCCCGCCCTTCGCTCGGCCGGCATGCTCTCGGCGAAGTCGTCGAGTTCTCCGTAGCGGCCCAGCACGAGCTTGGTCAGCGCCGCCTCGTCGAGTCCCGCGGTGGGCCGGCCCATCTCCACGACCCGGCCGTTGCGCAGCACTGTGACCCGGTCGGCGATGTCGAGCACCTCGGTGAGGTTGTGGCTCACGATGATGACGGCGGTGCCCTGCGACGTGAGGAGGCGCACCATGGCGTAGAAGTCATCGAGGGCCTCGTGCGGGATGGCGCGTGACGACTCGTCGAAGACGACGATGCCGCTGCCCATGTTGCGGTTCTGCAGCGCACGCGCGATCGCGACGCCGACGCGCTCGCTGGGGCGCAGGCTCGCAACCTTCGCCTGCGGCGAGATGTGACCGAGGTGGAGGAATTCGAGTGCGTCGCGGACGGCCGCGGCATCCTTCTTCTTGTCGATCCAGCCGGTGTAGCGACGCGTGGAGTGCTGCCCGACGCGGACGTTCTCCCGCACGGAGAGGTCGGGGATGAGCCCGAGATCCTGGTGGACGAAGGCGAGCCCTTCGCCGTGCAGCGCGCCGGGGTCGACGGGGGTGCCGATCCGTCTGCCGTCGACGAGGACGTCGCCGCCGGGGTCGGCGCGGTAGACGCCGCTGATGAGCTTGATCAGCGTGGACTTGCCCGAGCCGTTCTGGCCCACCAGGGCGTGGACTTCCCCCGCGCGGACCTCCAGGTGGGCGT
The DNA here is from genome assembly GCF_000746195.1 of Microbacterium sp. UNCCL10. NCBI lineage: Bacteria > Bacillati > Actinomycetota > Actinomycetes > Micrococcales > Microbacteriaceae > Microbacterium > Microbacterium sp. UNCCL10. The sequence continues at coordinate 188,688 of NZ_JQKT01000008.1, forward strand.
CCTTGAGGACAGTCACTCCCGCGAACGTCTTGGAGAGCGCCCGCACTTCCAGGCGCGGAGCGACCGCGCCGTCATCCGTTGCGCTCGGGTCGCGCTCATCGAGGGTCTCGATCACCGCCGAACACCTCCTCGTGTCGTGGCGCGCCGACGGTGTGGACCGAACGGCTTGTGCTTTTTTTAACAGTGGCTAGACACTGCGTCTACTCACTGTGCTTCATGTATGGATGCGGTCAGTGCAGGCCGGGCGACTTCGCCGATACCTCCTCGCCTGCGGCGACTTTGTCATAACAAAATGACAAAGTCAACGATGCATGGGCAACGACCTCATAACGGCGGTCAGGGCGTCGTGATGAAGCTGAACTTGAAGTCCTCGGCCCGGTGCACGGCCCGCCGCCAGCCGCCCGGCACGCCGCCGGTCGTATAGAACAGGGTGTCGATGACGAGCAGCGGACTCCCGACCGGGACCGCGAGCGCGGCCGCCTGCTCGTCGGTCGCCGCCGTGGCCCACGCGTCGTGCTCGGAGCGCTCCACCGTGATGCCGAACTCGGCCTCGAGGAGCGCGAACGCCGATCCCCCGTCGTCCAACTCGGCAGTGCGGGGCAGGAACCCATCCGGAGTCCGGATGTAGATCTCGTTGTCGGCGAACGGCCGGCCCTCCAGCGTCAGCAGCCGACGGAAGTGCAGCACCGGCTCACTCGGCCCGATGCCGAGTTTCTGCGCGATGTCCGGGGGCGGGGCCACGCGGCCGAGATCCGACACGGTCGAACCGGGATGCAGGCCGCGTTCTGCGAGGAAACGGTAGAGATCGCCGGGCCGGACGTCCGCCGGGCGGGCCACCCGCACGCCCGTCACCGGGAAGGTGCCCTTGCCCTGCTTCCGGTAGACGTATCCCTCGGTCGTGAGCTCCTGGAGCGCCTGCCGGATGGGCGCTCGGCTGACGCCGAACCGTTCCAGAAGCATCGCCTCGGTCACCGGGGAGAGCGTGTCCGCCGTGCCCTCGGTGATCTCCGCCCGCAGGATCTCCTTGATCTGGAGATACAGCGGGATGCCGGAGGTGTGATCGAGCCCGCCGCGCGCCATGTGGTGGGACTCAGCGCACGAAGGTGATGGTGAGCGGGTAGGTGTACCACTCGCCCTGATTGGCCTTGACGGCCGCGACGATCGCGAACACGAGACCCACGACGCCGACCAACGGCAGGAGGACCAGGCCGATGACCGCGAGGATCAGCACGCTGCTCACGACGTACGCGATGAGCAGGGTCAGCTGGAAGTTGAGCGCCGTCGCGGTGTGCGCGCGGACGAACGGGCCACGCTCGCGCAGCACGAGGTAGGCGACGAGCGGTCCGAGGAAGCTGAAGAAGATCCCGCTCAGATGCGTGAGCGTCGCCCACATCTTCTCGTCGGCGGGGCTCATCGGCTGCACGGGCGGGACAGCGCCGTACGGCGGCTGCGGAGGCATCGTCATGCCCCCAGCGTAGGGCTCGCCACCCCTGTCGCGGGGTTCCGGTGCTCCGAGCGGAAGGCGGAGCTGATCCGACCTGCCGTTCGCGGGCCGCGGCACGCTACGTTCGAAGCAGGCTCCGCGCAGGCACTCGATTCTGCGCGACATCTGCCCAGACACGAATGGAGTGCCGTGGACATCCTCGCTGCCGGAGGCGTCGCCGTGATCGTCGGGATCACCGTCGTCGTCATCGCCGTCATCCTCATCTTCACCCTCATCATGGTGCGCGCCTGGTACAAGGTCGCCAAGGCCGACCAGGCGCTCGTCATCGTCGGCAAGACGCAGAAGGGCGCGAGCGGGGAGTCGTCGCGCATCTCGATCATCACGGGCGGCGGCGCCCTCGTGAACCCGCTGACGCAGCGGGCGGAGATGATCTCGCTGCGCGCCCGCCAGATCAAGATGGAGCCGACCGCGCAGTCGTCCACGGGCGTCACGGTCAACGTCAGCGGCGTCGCGCTCGTGAAGATCGGCTCCGACCCCGAACTCGTGCGCCGCGCGGCCGAGCGCTTCCTGTCACAGGACGGCGCGATCGAGCAGTTCACGACCGAGCAGCTCGAGGGTGCGCTCCGCGGCGTCGTCGCGACCCTGACGGTCGAGCAGCTCATGAACGACCGGCAGAAGCTGTCCGACCAGATCGCCGAGGGCATCAAGAGCGACCTGCTGTCGCAGGGCCTCATCCTGGACTCCTTCCAGATCCAGGGCGTCACGGACAAGAACGGGTACATCGACGCGCTCGGCGCGAGCGAGGTCGAGCGCGTCCGCCGCGAGGCGGAGGTCGCGCGCATCAACGCGGCCCGCGAGGTGCGCGCCCGTCAGATCGCGACGGACGAGGCCAACCTCATCGAGCAGACCGCGTACGACAAGAACCAGGCCGGTGCCGCGGCCGAGGTCGGTCGCGCCCGTGCGGAGGCCGACCAGGCCGAGGCGCTGGAACGCGCGGTGCGCGAGCAGGCGGTGCTCCTCCAGGCCGCGGAGAACAAGCAGGCCCAGCTCGACGCCGACATCAAGAAGGTCGCCGACGCCGAGCTGTACCAGCGGCAGCGCGCCGCCGACGCCGACGCGTACGCGCAGGTCAAGGCCGCCGAGGCCCGCGCGCAGATCGCCGCGCAGGAGGCGGAGGCCACGCGCCTGCGCGCACAGGCCGAGGCGGACGCCGTGCGACTGGCCGGCGAGGCCCGTGCCGGGGCGATCGAGGCCGAGGCCGAGGCACTGTCCCGCAACCAGGAGGCCCTGCTCGCCCAGCGCGCCCTCGAGGCCCTCGTGCCGATGATGACCCAGTTCGCGCGGGGCTTCGACAAGGTGGGATCCATCACGGTGCTGGGCGGCGAGGGGGCCTCGAGCCACATCGCCGCCGAATCGGCGACCGGGATGCGCGCGACCTTCGACGCCGTCGAGGCGGCGACGGGGATCGACCTGCGGCAGATCATCCAGGGCCAGGCGACCGGGCGCGGCGTCGCGCAGGGCATCCGCCAGGAAGCGGCGGAGCGCCCGGCGGAGTCCCCGGCCGACGCGGTCGGCGACCCCGTCGCGCGCGGCGCGGAGATCGGGCGGGCCTTCGCCGCGGAGGACGGCGCGCCGGCATCCTGACCCGCACCGGGCGGGCTCGACCTTCAGGCGGCCGTCCGGACGCTCAGCCCCGGCACCACGCCGTGACCCAGGTGAGGATGTCGGCGCGCAGCTCCGGCGACGCGGGGAGCTGGATGGTGCCGGCGTGTCCGTCGACCTCCACATCGAACGTGAACACCGTGCCGCGCTTGTCCTCCTGCACGGCATGCGGGTCGCAGCGTGCCGGGACGAGCGGCAGGGCGATCGACTCCCGGGCGGCTCCCACCGCGTGATCGAGGCGGTACGCCGTCGCCGCGGCATCCGGCTGCCGGTAGGAGAGCAGATTCGTCTCGCGGACGGCGACCAGGCGCACCCCGGCGGCGCCCGCGTGCGGGGCGATCTCGAGCGCGAGGGTCGCCGGCTCCCCGGGCGGGGACGGGGTGAAGGCGCCCCAGGCGAGCGTGGCGGATGCCTCGACCGCCGCGGCGAGGCATTCCCGCGCGTGCAGGTCGGCGAGGAACGGGAAGTCCTCACGCGCCGCGACGGTCGTGGTCCGCGCGGCGTCACCGAGACGGTAGGTCAGCGTCACGGTCGCGGCGACCGCCGGCGGCGACGCGCACGCGGCGGGCGCGAGCTGCACCGGGAGAGCCACGGTGCGGCCGGGGGCGATCGTCGTGGGCCGGTCGATCACCTGCCGCGCGGGTTCGGTGAACCGCCGATCGGCGACGGTGACGCCGTGCACCTCCATGGCCGTGTCGGTCGCGTTCTGCACGCGCACCTGCATCCGGCGATCGGCGACGTCGGAGCGCAGCTGCGTCAGCTCGACGGCGACGCCGGGCGGGAGCCCCTCCGCCGCGTCGGCCGCGGCGCACGCGGTCAGCGCGAGCGCGACCGCCACGAGGGCCGCAAGCCCGCGTCGATGCGTCGCGCGACCTGGCACGCAGCCAGCGTAGATCCGATCAGCGCCGGAGTTCGACCCTGCGCACCGTCGCCTGCTCGAGGGCGACCTCGTCGATCTCGACGCCCAGCCCCGGCCCGGTCGGCACCCGTACGTGCCCGTGCTCGAGCACGATGGGCTCGGTCACGATGTCCTGCGCGTAGAAGCGGTTCGACGCCGAGACGTCGCCGGGCAGGGTGAAACCGGGAAGCGCGGCGAGCGCGGCGTTCGCGGCGCGGCCGATCCCGGTCTCCAGCATCCCTCCGCACCACACCGGCACACCGGCATCCCGGCACAGATCGTGGATGCGGACGGCTTCGAGGTAGCCGCCGACGCGGCCCGCCTTGATGTTGATGACGGAGGCCGCCCCGAGCGCGAGCGCGTCGCGCGCCGCCTTGAGCGACACGATCGACTCGTCGAGGCAGACCGGGGTCGACAGGCGCTTCGCGAGGGTCGCGTGGTCGACGATGTCGTCCTCCTGCAGCGGCTGCTCGATGAGGAGGAGGTCGAACCGGTCGAGCTCCGCCAGCGTGTCGGCATCCGCGAGGGTGTAGGCGGAGTTCGCGTCGACCTGCAGCGGGATGTCGCCGAACGCCTCCCGGACGGCGGCCGTGTCGGCGATGTCGCGGCCGGGCTTGATCTTGATCTTGATGCGCACGTACCCCTCGGCGAGGTATCCCGCGACGGTGTCGACGAGGGCGGCCGGGTCGCGCTGGATGCCGACGCTGACGCCGCTCGGGATCCGGTCCGTCACGGCGCCGAGGTGCGCGGCGAGCGAGCGGCCTTCGGCGCGGAGGGCCGCGTCGAGGACGGCCAGCTCGAGACCGGCCTTCGCCATCCGGTGTCCGACGAACGGTTCGAGGATGCGGGCGACGTCGTCCGGCGCGACGGCGCCGGCATCGAGGAGCGCGGGGGCGAGGAACTGCTCCGCGACGTCCCACGCGCCCTGCGTGTACTCGCTGGAGTAGAGCGGTGCGTGCTGCGTCACGATCTCGCCCCAGCCCTCGCCGCCGGCGGTGCGGGCGCGCACGACGATGACCTCGCGGACGGTCTCGGTGCCGAAGGATGTCGTGAACGGCGCGACGAGCGGGAGGTGCAGGACACGGAGCTCGAGGGACTCCAGTGTCACCGGGAGGGCGGGGCGGGCGAGGGGCATGCGGCCAGGCTAGCGGCGGTCGCGGGCCGGCGGACCCGTCACACTCGGGCGTCGCGGCGGCGGAGCGCCGGGTCGCGCGGGGGCAGATACGTCGAGCGGCGGTGCGGGTGATACCGGCGGCGCGGGCGACGCGTCGCGCGGAGCCGGGCCATCGCCGTGCGGAGGGCGTTCGCACAGGTGCGCATCATCGTGGTCCTCCTCGGGGGTGGCTGCGGCCCAGCTCTGCTCTCAGGAGCGCGTGCGACCCGCGCTGATACGCCTCGAGCTGCGCCGTTCGGGAGGAGATGTCCCCGCAGGAGGTGGGATTCCCGGCATCCGTCCTCCCGAGGCGTCATCTCCTCCGGGGCTGCTCGGCGCGGGTCGGGGACATACGGATCACGCGGCCGCGGGGGCGCGGGGCCGCGGTGGCGCGAGTAGGGTGGGCCGCGTGATCGGAGACGACTGGACGGCGCACCGCCGCGACGACGGCGAGGTCGTGGGATGGATCCGCCCCGACGGCGACACGTGGACGGCGGTGGACCTGCTGGGCCGGGAGGTCGCGGCATCCGTCGACTGGCTCGAGGCGGAGTCGGCGCTCGAGGACCACGGGCTGCGCTACCTCGCCGAGCCGTGGATGCTGGAGGGCGAGGGCGAGACCGCGCTCCGCGTCCGGATGGTCGAGGTCACGCCCGAGCGGATCGTCGTCAAGCTCGAGGACTTCGGCGACCTGCGAAGGCTGGGAAAGCGGTTCGAGCTGCCGTGGCCGCTGCCGGCGCGGCTGCGCGAGCCGCGCGACGGCGACCCGGACGGCTTCACGTTCGGCTGACCCGGCCTCAGCTGCGGGCGGACTCCTGCACGAAGAGATAGCCGGCCTCGTCACGGAACCCGCCCACGACGAATCCGCGCCCGTACAGGTCGGCGAACTGCTCGCGCACCGTGCGGCGCCACTGCTCGGCATCCGCGGGTCGCTCGCGCCGCATCGTCTCGATGTCGCGCGGGATGGCCACCGAGGCGACGATGTCCTCGTCCGGCGGGTTGCCGGTGCGCGGCGAGGCCAGCGACCACGACACGAGCAGGCGGTCGGTCTCGTCGCCCCGGTTGACCGCATCGGGCATCGAGCCGTAGTGGTCGACGAGGTACTCCGTGACGCGGGCGCCGAGGATCAGCAGGTTGAAGTGCGCGTTGCGTGCCACCAGCGGGTCGAAGGTCCAGGTGATGTGGCCGACGTCGCGGGCGAACGCCCAATCGCGCTGGTGCTGCTTGAGCACGCGGCCGAGCCCACGGGACTGGTACTCCTCGAGCACGCCGGTGATGTGCGAGTGCATGGACCGTTCGGCCGGTGCGGCGAAGAAGCCGGCGGAGGCGCCGATCATCCGCTCGCCGTCGTACAGCCCGACGACGTAGTTGCCCGAGTGCGCGAGAGCGCGCAGCAGGTTCGCCGGCATCCCGGCATCCCCGCCCCACACCTCGCCCAGCACGCGGCTCGCCTCGACGATGCTCTCCAGGGTCGTGAGGGAGCGGATCTCGATGCCGTCGGGTGCGAAATCGGTCATGCCGCCCACGGTACTCCGGCCGCCCCGCCCTCCGCTCCCCGCCTCCACACCCCTCGCCCCGCGCGATCCCGGCCGACGCGGGCGATAGCCTGAGGGGATGCCGGGGGACGAGGACGCGAGGAAGCGCCTCACCCGATCCTCGCCGCAGGGCGCGATCGTCGCCGTCCTCGCGATCGCGGGGCTCTGCTCCTCGTTCATGTTCACGCTGGTCGTCCCGATCCAGGCGAAGCTCCCCGAGCTCCTCGACGCCAGCCGCGACGACACCGCCTGGGTCGTGACCTCGACGCTGCTCGCCGCCGCCGTGATCACCCCGATCGCCGGACGCCTCGGCGACATGTACGGCAAGAAGCGCATCGTCCTCGCACTGCTGGCTCTCCTCGTGCTCGGCTCGGTGATCGCCGCGGCCTCGCCGGGCATCGTCGGCGTCATCGTCGGCCGCACGCTGCAGGGCGCCGTCACCGGCGTCGTCCCGCTCGGCATCTCGATCCTCCGCGACGTCCTGCACAAGCGGAACGTGGATGCCGCGATCGCGCTGATCAGCGCCACCCTCGGCGTCGGCGGCGCGCTGGGGCTCCCGATCAGCGCCCTCGTGACCGAGTTCGCCGACTGGCATTGGCTGTTCTGGATGGCGGCGGGCCTCGGCGTCATCGTGTTCGTCCTCGTACTGTGGATCGTGCCGGAGAGCGTCCTGCGCACGGCGGGCCGGTTCGACGTCGTCGGCGCGGTCGGGCTCGCCGTCGGCCTCATCGGCGTGCTCCTCGCCGTCTCCCGCGGCAACGAATGGGGCTGGGCCTCGCCGGCCGTCCTCGGCTGCGGACTCGGCGGGATCGCGGTGCTGCTCGTCTGGGGCTGGTACGAGCTGCGCATCGCGGAGCCCCTGCTCGACCTGCGCGTCGCCGCACGACGCCCCGTCCTGCTGACGAACCTCGCCTCGGTCGCGATGGGGTTCTCGCTCTTCTCCTCCAACGTGTCGTACCCGCAGATGCTGGAGCTGCCGACGCCCGCGGGCGGGTTCGGGCTCTCGCTCGTGGCCGCGAGCCTCGTCGTCATGCCGGCGGGCCTCGTCATGATGGTGCTCTCGCCATTCTCCGGCCGCCTCGCGCGCACCGTCGGCCCCAAGCTGCTCCTCGTGCTGGGCTCCCTCGCGCTGATCCTCTCCTACGGCTTCACGCTGCTGGCATCCAGCGAGGTCTGGCACCTGCTCATCGCCAACATCGGCATCGGCGTCGGGATCGGGTTCGGATACGCCGCCATGCCGATGCTCATCATGCGCTCCGTGCCGCAGAGCGAGACCGGGGCCTCGAACGGGCTCAACGCCCTGTTCCGCTCGCTCGGCACGAGCACGGCGGCCGCCGTCGTCGGCGCGGTGCTCGCCACCTACACGACCGTGCACGACGGGATGCCGGTCCCCTCGCGCACCGGATTCCAGCTGTCGTTCCTGCTCGGCGGCGTCGCCGCGGTCATCGCGTTCGGTCTCGCCCTGGCGATCCCCTCGCGGCGGGCCGCCGAGGAGCGCCACCCGTCCCTGCGCGACTGAGCACCCCGCGACAACGGCCGCACACGCGGCTAGCCTGGCCCGCATGAGCAACGCACGACCGGCTCCGAGCACCGGGCAGAAGCCATCCGGCGACCACGACACGCGGTTCTTCGGCCAGCCGTGGGCGCTGGCGCACGTCTTCGGCGTGGAGATGTGGGAGCGCTTCAGCTTCTACGGCATGCAGGGCATCCTGCTGCTCTACCTGTACTACTCCGCCACGGACGGCGGGCTCGGCATGGACGAGACCGTCGCCGCCGGCATCGTCGGCGCGTACGGCGGGGGCGTCTACCTGTCCACGATCCTGGGGGCGTGGATCGCCGACCGGATGCTGGGCGCCGAGCGGGTCCTCTTCTTCAGCGCCATCGTGATCATGGCGGGCCACATCGCCCTCGCCCTCATCCCCGGCTTCCTCGGCGTCGGCATCGGCCTCGTGCTCGTGGCCCTCGGCTCGGGCGGCCTCAAAGCCACCGCCACGTCGGTCGTCGGCACGCTGTACACGGCAGAGGACCCCCGCCGGGATGCCGGCTTCTCGCTGTTCTACCTCGGCATCAACCTCGGCGCGTTCTTCGGGCCCCTCCTGACCGGCCTGCTGCAGTCCACGCTCGGCTTCCACTGGGGCTTCGGACTCGCCGCCGTCGGCATGGCGTTCGGCCTCCTGCAGTACTCGTTCGGCCGCAAGAGCCTGCCCGACGAGGCGCGCACCATCCCCAACCCCCTGCCGCGCAGCCGCTACGGCGTCGTCGTCGGCATCGCGGCGGCCGCCGTCGCGCTCATCGTCGTCCTCGTGCTCGTGGGGGTCATCCGGGCGGACAACCTGGCGCTCATCGTCATCATCGCCGTCGTCGGGGCGGCGATCGCCTACTTCGCCGTCATCCTCACGAGCCGCCGCATCACCGACGTCGAACGCAGCCGCGTGTGGGGCTTCCTGCCGCTGTTCCTCACCTCGGTGGCCTTCTGGTCGCTGTACCAGCAGCAGTTCACGGTGCTGACCGTCTACGCCGACAAGCGGCTCGACCGGAACCTCTTCGGCTTCGAGATGCCGGTCCCGTGGGTGCAGTCGATCAACCCCGTCTTCATCATCGTGCTCTCCGGCGTCTTCGCGCTGCTGTGGACGAAGCTCGGGACCCGGCAGCCGCCGACCCCCGTGAAGTTCGCCCTCGGCGCCATCGTCATGGGCGCCGCCTTCCTGCTGTTCCTGCCGTTCGCCGGAGGCGCGGAGAACTCCACCCCGCTGCTGGCGATCGTCGGCATCCTGCTCGTCTTCACGGTCGCCGAGCTGCTCCTCTCCCCCGTCGGCCTGTCGGCGGCGACGAAGCTCGCCCCGGAGGCGTTCCACACGCAGATGGTGGCGCTGTTCTTCCTCTCCGTCTCCCTCGGGACGGCGATCGCCGGGCAGCTCGCGACGTTCTACGACCCGGACAACGAGGTGCCCTACTTCGCGGTGCTCGGCGTGATCGCCGTCGCGGTCGGCGCGGGCCTGCTCGTCGCCGCCAAGCCGGTCCTCGCCCTCATGAAGGGCGTCCGCTGACGCGGCAGCGGGATGCCGGTGACCGGCGGGGCACGCCGGACACGGCAGAATCGAATCCATGACCGCGCACAACCCGCACCTCCTGCCCGCCCACGCGTGCCTCATCGTGCACGGCAAGGACACCCCGGGGATCGTGGCCGCCGTCTCGGCGATGATCACGCGCATCGGCGGCAACATCGTCGCGTTCGACCAGTACTCCGACGACCCGGTCGGGGGCGCCTACTTCCAGCGGGTCGTCTTCCACCGCCCCGACTTCGCCGCAGACCGGCCGCAGATCGAGGCCGAGATCGGCGCGGCGCTCGACCCGTTCGAGCTGCAGTGGTCGCTGACCGACCAGTCCGTCCCCAAGCGGATGGCGATCCTCGCGTCCAAGCAGGACCACTGCCTGCTCGACCTGCTGTGGCGGCACCGCCGCGGCGACCTGCCGGTCACCATCCCGATGGTCGTCTCCAACCACACGACGGCCGCCGACGACGTGCGCTCGTTCGGGGTGCCGTTCTTCCACGTCCCGTCGGTCGCCGGTCCGGACAAGTCGGCATCCGAGGCGGAGATCCTGAAGCTCCTGGTCGGAAACGTCGACTTCGTCGTGCTCGCCCGGTACATGCAGATCCTGTCGGCGGACTTCCTGGAGAAGCTCGGCGTGCCGGTGATCAACATCCACCACTCGTTCCTGCCCGCCTTCATCGGCGCGGAGCCGTACAAGAAGGCCAAGCAGCGCGGCGTGAAGCTCATCGGCGCGACGTCGCACTACGTGACGACCGACCTCGACGAGGGCCCCATCATCGAGCAGGACACCGTCCGCGTGACCCACGCCGACTCGGCGTCCGAACTCGCACGGCGAGGCGCGGACGTCGAGCGTCAGGTGCTCTCCCGCGCGGTCCTCTGGCACGCGCAGGACCGCGTCATCCCGCACGGCAACCACACGATCGTCTTCTGACCGGCCGCGCTCACGGCCCCGGGCGGCGGGCGGTCAGAACGCGTACTCCATGAGGTCGAGCCCCAGAGTCCGGAACGCCTCGTGCGCGCGCAGCCGGTGCGCGATGGACAGGTCGTCGAAGCACACGATCAGCGCATAGGCGACGCCGGCGCGCGGGCCGGCGAGCACGCCCGCCTCGGCGCGCACCCCGTTGGCCCGTCCGGTCTTGTTGATGAACAGCAGGTCGTGCCGGTCGTCGTCGTGCGCGAACGGGTCGAGTCCCGTCGCGGATGCCACGAGCGACAGGTCGTGGTTGAGGCTCAGCCATTCCGCGACCTGGGCGCTCACGGGGGCCGAGACGACCTGCGAGTTCACGAGCGCGGCGAAGACGGCGGCGAGCTCCCCCGCCGAGCCGAGGGCCTCGTGCGGGGCGTCATCGGGACCGCGCTCGTCGCGGAAGCGGTCCATGAGGGCGGACCGCGACAGACCGATCTGCTCCATGCGGGTGCGCACGGCATCCAGCCCCACGCGCTCCAGCAGGGCGTTGGCGGCGAGCGCGTCGCCGGTCGCGGCGGCGAGCACGGCGAGGTCGGCGAGCGGCAGCGCCGGCGCCTTCAGGTGCTGCCAGATCCCGCCGACGGCCACCGGAGGGAGGGACGAGCGCTCGATGATCTCCAGGGGCTCGATCGTGCGCGCCTCGAACCCGGCGGCGACCTCGATCAGCAGCGGCACGACGCCGAGCCCGCCGATCGGCAGGACGAGGTGATCGTCCCCGGCGAGGACGACCGTCCCCCGGTCGAGGTCCGTGATGCGCACCGAGACCTGTGCGCCGGAGGTCGCCAGCGCGTCCAGCGCCTTCAGGGTCGCGTCGAAGGAGCGGCGGCCGGGCGCGGACCGCCGGGAGCGGCCGCGTCCGGTGCGCCGCGAACCCCGCAGCGCCGCGGTTTCTCGTGAGGGCTCCGCCGTGCTCACGATCGTCCTTTCCGGAAGCGCCTCACGGCGCGCGCAGGGTGGTCGGTGTCACCAGATGGTGACACGCTGGTGGGCGTCGAGCCAGAGCTCATCGCCCTCCGTGACGCCGAAGGCCTCGTAGAACTCGTCGACGTTGCGGACGATCTGGTTGCAGCGGAACTCATTCGGCGAGTGCGGGTCGACGGTCAGCAGCCGGATGGTCTCGGCATCCCGGCCCTTCTGCTGCCAGATCTGCGCCCAGCTCAGCAGCAGCCGCTGGATGCCGGTGAACCCGTCGATCTCGGGGCCGTCGCCGCTCTCCCCGGTCTCGGCGAGGTGCAGCCGGTAGGCCTTGATGGCGATGCCGAGTCCGCCGAGATCGCCGATGTTCTCGCCGATCGTGAGGGCGCCGTTGACGGTGTGGTCATCGGACAGCCCCCGAGGGACGAGCGCGCTGTACTGCTCGATGAGGGCCGCCGTGCGCTCCTGGAACGCGGCGCGGTCCTCGTCGGTCCACCAGTCGTTGAGCGCGCCGGTGCCGTCGAACGCGCTGCCCTGATCGTCGAAGCCGTGCCCGATCTCGTGGCCGATGACCGCGCCGATGCCGCCGTAGTTCGCCGCGGCATCGCGATCCATGTCGAAGAACGGGTACTGCAGGATCGCGGCCGGGAAGACGATCTCGTTCATGAGCGGGTTGTAGTACGCGTTGACCGTCTGCGGGGTCATGTACCACTCGTCGCGGTCGATCGGCCCGCCGAGCTTCGCGAGCTGACGGTCGTGCTCCCACGCGTTCGCGCGACGGACGTTGCCGATGAGGTCGGCCGCGTCGATCTCGAGGTCGCTGTAGTCCTTCCACGTCACGGGGTACCCGACCTTCGGAGTGAAGGCCGCGAGCTTCTCCAGCGCCCGCTCGCGGGTCGCGGGCGTCATCCACTCCAGCTCGGAGATCGACTGCCGGTACGCCTCGATGAGGTTCGCGACGAGCTCGTCCATCTCCTCCTTGGCGCGCGGCGGGAAGTGCCGCTCGACGTAGACCTTGCCGACCGCTTCGCCCAGCGCCGCCTCGACGAGTCCGACCCCGCGCTTCCAGCGCTCCCGGTTCACCGGCACGCCGGTGAGCTCGGTGCCGTAGAAGGTGAAGTTCGCCTCGACGATGTCGGCGGAGAGGAACGGTGCGGAGGCGCGGATGATGTGCAGCCGCAGCCACGCCTTCCAGTCCTCGAGCCGTTCCTCGACGAGGAGCGTCCCGAGCCCGGTGAGGTAGCTCGGCTGGTTCACGTTGATCTCGGCGAACCCGTCCCGCAGGTCGCCGGCGAGGCCCTCGAGCCACGGGGCGAGGCTCACGCCCGCGAGCTCCTCGACCTCGGCCCAGGTCATGAGGTTGTAGGTCGCGACGGCGTCGCGGCTGCGCACGTTGTCCCAGTGGTGGGTCGCGAGCTCGGTCTCCAGCGCCATGATGCGGTCGGCCTGCGCGTCGGCCTCGGGGAGGCCGGCGAGCTCGAGCATGGTCTTCGCGTAGTCGCGGAAGGCGATGCGGGTCGCCTGGAAGTTCTCCAGGCGGTAGTAGCTCTCATCGGGCAGCGACAGGCCGCTCTGCACGAAGAACGCCACGTACCGCTGCGGGTTGCCGGGGTCCGGCTCGATGTACGTGGCGATGACACCGCCGACACCCTCGCGCTCGATCTCCCCGACCGTGCGCAGCAGCTCCGGGATGCCGGTGATCGCATCGACCCGCCGGAGCTGCGCGGCGATCGGCTCCGCACCCTGCGCGTCGGCGCGTTCGGTGTCCATGAAGCTCGCGTACAGGTCGCCGATCTTGCGGGCCTCGGTGCCGGGCTCGGCATCCTGCGACTCCTCGATGATCGTCCGCACATCCTTCTCCGCCTGCTCGGCGATGAGGTGGAACGAGCCCCACCGGGCCTTGTCCTCGGGGATATCGGTACGGTCGAGCCACGCGCCGTTGACGTGGCGGAAGAGGTCGTCCTGGGGCCGGATCTGCTCGCTCAGCTCGGCGATGTCGATACCTGAGCGGGTGTGGTTCTCGGTCATGGATCAAGGATAGGCGCCGCCGGCATCAGCGTTCCGACCGGAGGCATCCACGCTCGGTCGGCTCACCGGCGAACCGCGCGCGCGTCCACTCGAACAGCTCCGGGATGAGCGGTGAGTACCCCTCGACGACCGCGGCGTGCTGGAACCCGGCGTAGGTGCGGTAGTCCACATCCACCTCGGCCCGGCAGAGCCGGTCCACGAAGACGGACTGCGTGACCGGGACCACGACGGTGTCTGACCCGCCCTGGCCGATGAGCAGCGGGGCGGTGATCGTGTCCGGCGGGATGTTGGCCCGCAGGTGCCGGCCGAGCACGCCGATCTGCGGGGATCGGGAGAACAGGGCTGGGTCCCCGCTCTGACCCAGCGCAGCGATGACCGAGACGATCGTCGCGGGATCGGTCAGGCAGCGTTCGGACATCGCCCGCAGCACTTCCTGGGCACCCGGGCGGATGTAGTCGCGGTAGGTCACGTCGGGGTAGATCGCCGAGAACGAGGCGAAGGCGAAGGAGGCGAAGATGCTGCCCGCGGTGACCTCCGTGACGTGGTCGACGAGCGCGGGTGGGTCACTCGCCGGTGCCAGCGCGGCGACACCCTGCACCCAGACCTCGGGCGCGTACGTGCGCGCCAGCGCGCCCGCCCACAGTGCCGCGCCGCCGCCCTGCGAATGGCCCCAGATGACGGTGCGCCCGCCGAGGTCGGCGTCCTCCAGCTCTCGCGCCGCGCGCACGGCGTCGAGGGAGGCATGGGCGCTGGGCGGGCCGATGAGGTAGGGGTGCGGTCCCTCCGTGCCGAGGCCGATGTAGTCGGTGGCGACCAGCGCCCAGCCTTCGCGGATGACCCTGGGGAGCACGTACATCGCGCCCACCGCAAAGGGATCGGCGTTCAGCGACGGCGCGCAGTGCTGCGCGAAGCCGGTCGTGCCGTGGTTCCAGTCGATGACGGGCCAGTCGCCGTCGCCCTCGAGGGGGACGACGACGAGTCCGCTGGCCGCACGCACCTCACCGTCGACGCCGGTGGTCGTGTACAGGATGCGCCACGCCTGCGCCGTGACCGGCACGTCGCGGTCGAAGGCCTCGGCGCGGATGAGTCGTCCCGGCTCGTCGGGGATGCCTCGCGGTGCGGCGTAGAAGTCGTCCACGACGGCGGGGACCTCGCGCAGCGGAAGGGAGACGAGCACGGCCGTGACGGCGAGCGCGACCGATCCGATCCCGAGCGCCGTCCGGCCCCACCGGCGGCGGGGTGCGGATGCGGTCGCGGTCGGCCCGACGGCGGCGCGGTCTCTGCGCCGGCGGCGGGCGATCGCCCACAGACCGCGGATGCCGTCCATGATGAGACGCGCACCGAACACGACGCCGACGACCAGCAGGGTGATGTCGGGCCAGAAGAGCGCGAGCACGCCGAACACGATGCCCGATGCGCCGAAGGCACCGTCCGCGACGCGGGCGTCCCAGGTGCGACCCCGCCGGAACGCGGCGATGACCCCGAGCGCGCCGCTCAGGATGAGCAGGAGGCCGACCAGGACGGCGACGGCACGCACCGTGATCCCCGGCCACAGCAGGATGAACACCCCGCCGAGGAGCCAGCCCGCAGCGGCCACCGTGCGCCACCAGGCGCGTTCGGACTCGTCCTCCGTCGGGGCGAACTCGAGGATGCCCGCGAGGATCATGCCGCCGCCCAGCAGGACCGCCAGGACGCCGAGCGCAGAGGTGGGACGGATGACGATGACGACACCGAGCACGACGGATGCGGCAGCGATCACGGCCCGCAGCCACGGCGGAATCCGTTCGAGGAAGCGCGCAAGGGGCAGGCGGCGCATGATCCGCGTCGTCCAGGGCTCCGGTTCCACAGCCAACAGCGTACGACCGCGCGGGCGCCGCGATCGCGCCCGGGGTCGGCCCCCTAGGCTCGACGCATGGCGACGCAGACCCTGAACCGGGACATCCTGCGCCTGGCCGTCCCCGCCCTCGGCGCGCTCGTCGCCGAGCCGCTGTTCCTCATCGTGGACGCGGCGCTCGTGGGCCATCTCGGCGTCGTGCCGCTCGCGGGCCTCGGCATCGCCTCGGCGGTCCTGCAGACGGTCGTGGGCCTCATGGTGTTCCTGGCGTATTCCACGACGCCCGCCGTCGCCCGCCGCTTCGGCGCCGGCGATGCCTCCAGCGCCGTCAGCGCCGGGATCGACGGGCTCTGGCTCGCGCTGGGGCTCGGCGGCGTGCTCGCGGTCGTCGGGTCGCTCGCCACCCCGGCCCTCGTCGGCGCGTTCGGGGCGACCCCGGAGGTCGCTGAGCAGGCCGAGATCTATCTGCGCCTGTCGATGTGGGGCCTGCCGGCCATGCTCATCGTCTTCGCGGCGACCGGCCTCCTCCGCGGCATGCAGGACACCGTCACGCCGCTGTGGATCGCGGGCCTGGGCTTCGGCGCGAACGCCCTGCTGAACTGGCTCTTCATCTACGGCTTCGGCTGGGGGATCGCCGGCTCCGCGGCCGGCACCGTCGCCGCCCAGTGGGGCATGGTCGGGGCCTACGTCCTCGTCATCGGACGCCTCGCGCGGCGGCATGCCGCATCCGTCCTCCCCCGCCGGGAAGGGGTGCGCGGTTCGGCGCGCTCCGGCGGGTGGCTGTTCCTGCGCACCGTGTCGCTGCGCCTCGCGCTGCTCGTGACGGTCGGCGTCGCGACCGGGCTCGGCACGGAGGAGCTCGCCGGCTGGCAGGTCGCGTTCACGATGTTCTCGACGGCCGCGTTCGCCCTCGACGCCCTCGCGATCGCCGCGCAGGCCCTCATCGGGCGCGGGCTCGGTGCCGGCGACGAGCCGTTCGTCCGCCGTGTGCTCGGCCGCACCGTCGCGTGGGGCGCCTGGTTCGGTGTGATCGTGGGCGGTGTGATCGCCGCGTCGTCGGGTGTCATCGGGCTCGTGTTCACGGGGGACCCGGCTCTTGCCGCGATGATCCAGCCGGCGCTGCTCGTGCTCGCCGTGGCTCAGCCCGTCTGCGGCGTCGTGTTCGTGCTCGACGGGGTGCTGATGGGCGCGGGCGACGCGAAGTACCTGGCACTCGCCGGCATCCTGAATCTCGTGCCGTACCTGCCCGCCCTCGTCGCGCTGTGGCTGCTGCGGCCGGAAGGCGCCGGCGGCCTCGCGTGGCTCGCCGTGTGCTTCTTCGGCGTCTACATGCTCGCGCGGCTCGCGACCCTGGGCTGGCGCGTCCGCCGCCCGGAGTGGGTCAGCGCCGGCGCGTGACGTCCGGCATCCGCTCTCATTCGCCCGAGAAACCACATCCGGCGTGAGAAGCCACGCCAGGACGTGTTTCTCATGCTGATCGTGGTTTCTCAGCGCTCCCGCGCGGCGGCCCGGCATCCCGCGCGGAAGCCGCTCACGCCCAGCGGCGGCACCAGTCGTACATGACGACGGCGGCGGCCGCGGAGGCGTTGACGGAGCGCGTCGAGCCGTACTGCGTGATCTCGACGACGGAGCCCGCGGCGGCGAGCGCCTCCGGCGACAGACCCGGACCCTCCTGGCCGAACAGCAGGACGCAGCGCTCCGGCAGCTCGGCCTTGTCGACCGGCACCGAGCCGTCGACGTTGTCGACCGCGACGACGGGGATGCCGGCGGCATCGGCCCACGCCGTGAAGGCGGCGACGTCCTCGTGGTGGCGGACGTGCTGGTACCGGTCGGTGACCATGGCGCCGCGACGGTTCCAGCGCCGGCGACCGATGATGTGCACCTCGGCGGCGCCGAACGCGTTCGCGCTGCGCACGATCGAGCCGATGTTCATGTCGTGCTGCCAGTTCTCGATGGCCACGTGGAACGGATGCCGGCGGGTATCGAGGTCGGCGACGATGGCCTCCATCGTCCAGTACCGGTACCGGTCGACGACGTTGCGACGGTCCCCGGATGCCAGGAGCTCCCGGTCATAGCGCGGATCCTCCGGCCAGGCGTCCGGGCCGCCCGGCCAGGGCCCGACCCCGACGGGGAGCTGCGGCTCCGCTTCGGCCTCGACGTGCTGCGGGGCGGATGCGTCACTCACCGGGCCAGGCTACCGGGCGCGATGTGCCCCAACTCCGCCAGGACTCCTCACCGAGGCTGCATCGAGGACCGGAGGCTGCGATCGAGCGGCATTACTGCCCGGGGTGAGATTTTTCGGATTGCCGAAAAATCCTGCGGTATCGTTCCGGTATGTCCAAGACAGCGGCGTCCCCCGAACCGGCGATCGCGCCCGCGCCGCGCCGCCCGGCCCGCCGCGTCGCGTGGCTGCTCGGACCCGCCCTGGTCGCCGGAGTCGCGTACCTGGACCCGGGCAACGTCGCGAGCAACATGACGGCCGGCGCCCGCTACGGGTATCTGCTCGTCTGGGTCGTCGTCATCGGCAATGTCATGGCGTGGCTCATCCAGTACCTCTCCGCGAAGCTCGGGATCGTCACCGGCCAGAGCCTCCCCGAGGCGCTCGGCGACCGCTTCCGCTCGGCCGCGGCCCGGCGGGCGTACTGGCTGCAGGCCGAGCTCGTCGCGATGGCCACCGACGTCGCCGAGGTGATCGGGGGCGCCGTCGCGCTGTGGCTCCTCTTCGGCGTCCCGCTGCTGTGGGGCGGCGTCATCACCGGGGCCGTGTCGATCGCGCTGCTGCTCATCCAGTCGCGCCGCGGCGCCCGCAGCTTCGAGTTCGTCATCATCGGCCTCGTGGTCATCATCGCGCTGGGCTTCACCTACGGCGTCTTCCTCGCGCCGCCCGACCCCGCCGGCGTCGTCGCCGGCCTCATCCCCCGCTTCGAGGGCGCCGACTCCGTGCTCCTGGCGGCATCCATCCTCGGCGCGACGATCATGCCGCACGCCATCTACGCGCACAGCGCGCTGGCCCGTGACCGTTTCCGCCCGCCGCCGCTTTCGCCGCGGGAGGCGGATACGCACTCGACGGCGCGAATACGCGCTCACGAGCGCGATTACGCACTCGACGGCGGAGGGGAGCGGCTCGATGCCGCGCGGCTCCTCCGCGCCACGAGGTGGGATGTCACCATCGCCATGGCGATCGCCGGGACCGTGAACCTCTGCATCCTCCTGCTCGCGGCGGCGAGCCTCGCGGGCGTGCCCGGCACCGACAGCCTCGAGGGCGCGCACGCGGCCCTCGAGGCGGGCATCGGACCCGTCGTCGCGACGCTGTTCGCCGTCGGGCTGCTCGCGAGCGGGCTCGCGAGCACCGCGGTCGGCGCCTACGCCGGCGCCGAGATCATGCACGGGCTCCTGCGCGTGCGCGTGCCGCTGCTCGCCCGGCGCCTCGTGACCCTCATCCCGGCGCTCGTCATCCTCGCGGCCGGCGTCGACCCGACGTTCGCGCTCATCATCAGCCAGGTCGTGCTGTCCTTCGGCATCCCGTTCGCCCTCGTCCCGCTCGTCGCACTCACGGCGCGGCGCGACGTCCTCGGCGCGCACCGCAACCGCATCGTCACGACGGTCGCGGGCATCCTGGCATCCGTCTTCCTCATCGCGCTCAACGCCGTGCTCCTGTGGCTGGTCTTCACGGGCGGATAGCCTGGAGCGTGCCCTCCGCCGCGATCGACGACTACCTGAAGACGATCTACCACCACACCGAGTGGCAGAGCGTCGACATCACGCCGTCGCAACTGGCCGCCGAACTGGGCCTGGCTCCGTCGACCGTGACCGAGATGGTGCAGAAGCTCGCCGCCCAGGGTCTCGTGTCCCATCGCCCCTACGGCCCCATCGCGCTGACCTCCGCCGGGCGGGAGCGGGCCGCGGCGATCATCCGGCGGCACCGCCTCATCGAGACGTGGCTCGTCCGCGAGTTCGGGTACGCGTGGGACGAGGTGCACGAAGAGGCCGAGGTGCTCGAGCACACGATCAGCGACCGGCTCCTCGAGGGCATCGACGCGCGCCTGGATCACCCGCGCTTCGATCCGCACGGGGACGCGATCCCCGATGCCGACGGCACGGTGCACCGGGAGCCCTTCGTCCTGCTCGGCGAGGCCCGCATCGGACACAGCGGCCGCGTGCTGCGCGTCGCCGACCGCGACCCCGGCCTGCTCCGCGCCCTCGACATCGCCGGCATCGATGTGGGCCATACCCTCGTCGTCACCGGCCGGGACGCCGTGCGCATCGACGACGGCGCCACCGTCGCCCTGCCGGCCGGCGCCGCCGACGCCGTCTGGCTCAGCGCCTGAACCCCGGCCCCTGAACCGTCAGCGCCGCCGGGTCTTGCGGAGCTTCTCGAACGGCCAGGGGATCCGCGTCGCGTGCTCGCAGTAGTTCCACAGCCGTGCCGCGATGTCCGGGTCGCGCGTGACCTTGGACGCCGTCGCGGCACGGGGCGCGCCGCGCGTGCGCCCCGCGGGACCCCAGTACGCGCCGCCTTCGATGTCGGGATCGACGAGCGCCCGCACGAGCGACCACGCGCCGCGCTCCTTCGACTGCGCGAACGCCGCCTGCAGGTTGTCGGCGAACCGCTTGCGGCGACCGGGCTCGTTGACGCCGACGATCCCGCGCGTGCGTCCGCTGATCGAGTAGCCGGGGTGCGCGACGACGCTCGTGACGGGGATGCCGGCTGCCCGCAGCCGCCGGTCGGCCTCGAAACCGAGCGCGGTGGTCGCGACCTTCGACTGCACGTAGGCGCGCCACCCGGTGTAGCCGTTCTCCAATTCCGGGTCGATGGGGTCGTACTGCCACATCGCGGTGGACAGCGACCCGACCCACACCATCCGGCCGCGCGCCGTCGCGAGCGCCGGCAGCAGCTCCCCCGCGAGCGCGTAGTGGCCGAGCACGTTCGTCGCGAACACGAGTTCGCGTCCGTCGCGCGTCGTCTGGCGCTCCGCCGGCGGGTGCACGATGCCGGCGTTGAGGAGCAGGCCGTCCAGCCCCGTCCGCCCGCGCGCCGTCGCCGCGGCCGCCCGGATCGAGCCGAGGTTCGTCGTGTCGAGCACCATCGTCTCCACGACGGCTTCCGGCGCCTGCCGCAGCACGGCGGCGCGCGCAGCGACGAGGCGGTTCGGGTTCCGCCCGGTCATGATGACGCGGGCACCGGCCTCCGCGAGCTGCAGGGACGAGAAGAACCCGAGGCCCGCGGTGGCGCCCGTCACGAGATACCGCCGTCCGGTGAGGTCGGGAAGGCTCTCGGGATCCCAGGGGTCGCGCGTCACCCGTCGAGACTATGGCCGATCGCCCCGGCTAGGCTGGCCCCATGCGGACACGCGCCGATATCGAGTGCTGGCTCACCGACATGGACGGCGTCCTCGTCCACGACAGCCGGCCCATCCCCGGCGCCGCGGAGCTGCTCGCCCAGTGGCGGGACACGGGAACGCCCTTCCTGGTCCTCACGAACAACCCGGTCTACACGCCGCGCGATCTGAGCGCCCGGCTGGCGCTGTCCGGACTCGACGTGCCGGAGGACCGCCTGTGGACCTCGGCGCTCGCGACGGCGGACTTCCTCAGGTCGCAGCTGCCCGGCGGCACCGCGTTCGTCATCGGCGAGGCCGGCCTCACGACGGCGCTGCACGAGGCCGGCTACGTCATGACGGAGACGAACCCGGACTACGTCGTCGTGGGCGAGACGCGTCGCTACTCGTTCGACGCGATCACGCAGGCGATCCGCTTCATCAACGCGGGTGCCCGGTTCATCATCACGAACCCGGATGCCACCGGCCCGACGCCCTCCGGCGTCGTCCCCGCGACGGGCTCGTTCGCGGCGCTCATCACGCACGCGACCGGCAAGACGCCGTATGTGGTCGGCAAGCCGAACCCGATGATGTTCCGCTCTGCCATGAACCGGATCGGGGCGCACTCCGAGAACACCGGCATGATCGGCGACCGCATGGACACCGACGTGGTCGCGGGCATCGAGGCGGGCCTGCACACGGTGCTCGTCATGACGGGCATCTCCGACCGTGCCGAGGTCGAGCGCTATCCGTTCCGGCCGGACGAGATCCTGGAGTCCGTCGCCGATCTCGTCGATGCGCAGCCCGCCGAGTCCGACCTTCCGGAGGTGCTGTGAACGAGCTCGAGCAGAATCTGCTCTTCGCCGCGACCACCGTCATCCTCGTCGGGACGCTCGTCGTCTTCGTCGTGCAGTACTTCCGCCGCGATCGTGGGGACCACTGATGGCCATCTTCCTCGCCCTGTCCGGGCTCGCCGTGCTCCTCGTCGCGCTGGTGCTGTTCCTGCGCGGCCGGAAGGACGCGCCGCAGGGTACGCCGCTGCCGAACGGTCGCGCGCTCGTACTGCTGACGCTCCTGGGGCTCATGCTCGCCCTCGCGTCGCAGCTGCCGATCTTCGCCTGAGCGGCCGACGGCCCGAGGCCTACTGCGGCTGCAGTCCCAGGTCGTCGAGGTCGATCGCCGCGAGCCACTGCAGGCCTTCGGCCTCGACGGCGGCCTGCGCGCCGGTCTTCCGGTCGACGATCACCGCGACGGCGACGGGCTCTGCGCCCTCGCGGCGCAGCGCCGCGACAGCCTTCAGCGCCGACTGTCCCGTCGTCGACGTGTCCTCCACCACGACGACGCGCTTGCCGACGATGTCGGCGCCCTCGACCTGACGGCCGCGGCCGTGGTCCTTCGGCTCCTTGCGG
Organism: Microbacterium sp. UNCCL10; assembly: GCF_000746195.1. Lineage (NCBI taxonomy): Bacteria > Bacillati > Actinomycetota > Actinomycetes > Micrococcales > Microbacteriaceae > Microbacterium > Microbacterium sp. UNCCL10. The sequence goes on from NZ_JQKT01000008.1 coordinate 210,898, forward strand.
ACCACGAACGCGTCGAGCGGGTGGTCGGTGCGCGCCGATTCGTGCAGCACGGCGTTCGCGATCGGATCGGCCCCGAGCGTCAGCCCGCCCACGGCGACGACGCCGTCGACGTCGCGGATGAGGTCGAGCATGATCCGCCCGATGGCGGGGGCCGCACGGTGGTCGAGCGTGAGCCGGCGCATGTCCACGTAGTACGAGGCCTTCTTGCCACTGGAGAGGGTGAAGTCGCCGTGGAACACCGCCTCGTCCTGGATGAGGGAGATGAGGCGCCGGCGGTCGGCTTCGAGCTCGGGCGTGGAGGCGGCGGTCATGCCTCCGAGTCTACGGAGGAGCCGCGCCGCGACCGCGTCCAGGATGACGGCTCGGAAAGAACCGCGATTATTGCCGGGAAATGTGCGGGGCGCGGGGTTGCGGCATCCCTAGAGTCGAGAGTCGGTCCACAATCGCCGTGACGCGCCCACCCCGACGCGCGACGGCGGCATCGAGCACAGGAGCCCCCCATGACGCAGATCGGCATCGTCGCCGAGCGACCCGGCGAGCGCCGCGTCGCGGCATCCCCCCTCACCGTCGGCCGGATCCTCGCGCTCGGCTACGACGTGGTCGTGGAGACGGATGCCGGCGCCGCGTCGTCGTTCCCCGACGACGCCTACGTCGAGGCCGGGGCACGCATCGTCGCCCGCGCCGAGGCCTGGTCCTCGCCCGTGGTGCTGAAGATCAACGCGCCTGAGCCCGACGAGATCGCCCTGCTCAGCCCCGGCGCCACACTCATCGGCCTCCTGGCCCCCGCGTTCCGTCCGGAGCTGCTGTCGGCGCTCGCGGCGCACGGCGTCACGGCCCTCGCGATGGACGCCGTCCCACGCATCTCCCGCGCCCAGTCGATGGACGTCCTGAGCTCGATGGCGAACATCTCCGGCTACCGCGCCGTCGTCGAGGCCGCGCACGAGTTCGGGCGGTTCTTCACCGGCCAGGTGACCGCGGCCGGCAAGGTCCCGCCCGCGAAGGTGCTGATCGCGGGGGCCGGTGTCGCCGGCCTCGCCGCGATCGGCGCCGCCTCGAGCCTCGGCGCGATCGTCCGGGCCACCGATCCGCGACCCGAGGTCGCCGACCAGGTCCGCTCGATCGGGGGCGAGTACCTCGCCGTCGAGGTGGCCGAGCAGATGGTCTCCGCCGACGGCTACGCGAAGGCCACGAGCGAGGCGTACGACCGGCGCGCCGCGGAGATCTACTCCGAGCAGGCCGCGGACGTCGACATCATCATCACGACCGCGCTCATCCCGGGCCGCGCGGCCCCGCGCCTCATCACGGCGGCCGACGTCGCGGCGATGCGGCCCGGCAGCGTCATCGTCGACATGGCCGCGGCTCAAGGCGGCAACGTCGAGGGGTCGGTCGCCGGCGAGCGCATCGTGACACCGGGCGGTGTCGTGATCCTGGGATACACCGACCTCGCGGGGCGGCTCCCCCAGCAGGCGTCGCAGCTGTACGGGACGAACCTCCTGAACCTGCTCAAGCTGCTGACGCCCGGCAAGGACGGGCAGCTGACGATCGACGACGCCGACATCGTGCAGCGCTCCGTCACCGTCGTGAAGGAGGGCGCCGTCACGTGGCCTCCGCCGCCCGTGCAGGTTTCGGCGGCACCGGCGGCCGCGCCCGTCGAGCCGCAGGCGGTGCGCGAGGCCAAGCCCGTGAGCCCCGTGCTGAAGGGCGTGCTCACGACGCTCGGCATCGCCGCGCTCTTCCTCGTCGCCGCCGTCGCGCCGGCGCCGCTGCCGCAGCACTTCACCGTGCTGGTGCTGTCGGTCGTCGTCGGCTTCTACGTCATCGGCAAGGTCGCGCACGCGCTGCACACGCCGCTCATGAGCGTCACGAACGCCATCTCCGGCATCATCATCGTCGGCGCGATGCTGCAGATCACCGTGGACGACCCGATCGTGCAGGCCCTCGCGGCCGTCGCGGTGCTGCTCGCGAGCATCAACATCTTCGGCGGGTTCGCCGTCACGCGGCGCATGCTCGCGATGTTCCAGAAGGGGGCCGGTCGATGACCGCCGAATCCGTCGCGACCGGGGCGTACCTCGTCGCCGCGCTGCTGTTCATCCTGAGCCTCGCGGGGCTCAGCAAGCACGACACCGCCCGCCGGGGCGTGCTCTTCGGGATCGTCGGCATGGCGATCGCGCTCGTCGCGACGTTCTGGCTCGCCGCGACCGCCGGGTGGGGCTCGGCCGCCACGATGACGGGACTCGTCGTCCTCATCGTCGCGATGATCGTCGGCGGAGCCATCGGCCTGTGGCGGGCGCGCGTCGTCGCCATGACCGGGATGCCGGAGCTCATCGCGCTCCTGCACTCCTTCGTCGGTCTCGCCGCCGTCCTCGTCGGCTGGAACGGGCACCTGCACGCGCCGGAGCTCGTCGGAGCCCTCCGCGACATCCACCACGCCGAGGTCTTCATCGGCGTCTTCATCGGCGGGGTCACCTTCACCGGGTCGATCGTCGCCTTCCTGAAGCTGTCCGCGCGGATGCCGTCGCGTCCGCTCGTCCTACCCGGCAAGAACATCCTGAACCTCGGCGCCCTCGTCCTGTTCGTGGGCCTGACCGTCTGGTACGTGCTGACCCCCGAGCTGTGGCTGCTCGTCGCCGTGACGATCGTCGCGCTCGCGCTCGGCTGGCACCTCGTCGCCTCGATCGGCGGCGGCGACATGCCCGTCGTCGTCTCGATGCTCAACAGCTACTCGGGCTGGGCCGCCGCCGCCGCGGGCTTCCTGCTGAACAACGACCTGCTGATCGTGACGGGCGCGCTCGTCGGCTCGTCGGGTGCCTACCTGTCGTACATCATGTGCAAGGCGATGAACCGCTCGTTCCTCTCCGTCATCGCGGGCGGCTTCGGGATCGAAGCTCCGCAGAGCGGCGACGCCGAGACGGGCGAGCACCGCGAGATCGACGCGGAGAGCGCGGCCGAGCTGCTGGCATCCGCCGCGTCGGTCGTCATCACCCCCGGCTACGGGATGGCCGTCGCACAGGCGCAGTACCCGGTCGCCGAGCTCACGCAGCGTCTGCGCGACCGTGGCGTCGACGTGCGATTCGGCATCCACCCGGTCGCCGGCCGCCTCCCCGGGCACATGAACGTGCTGCTGGCCGAAGCCCGTGTGCCGTACGACGTCGTGCTCGAGATGGACGAGGTGAACGACGACTTCGCCCGCACGTCGGTCGTGCTCGTCATCGGCGCGAACGACACCGTCAACCCCGCCGCGGCGGAGGACCCGGGCAGCCCCATCGCCGGGATGCCGGTGCTACGCGTGTGGGAGGCCGAGCACGTCATCGTCTTCAAGCGGTCGATGGCATCCGGCTACGCCGGCGTCGCGAACCCCCTGTTCTGGCGCGAGAACACGCAGATGCTGTTCGGCGACGCGAAGGAGCGGGTCGAGGACATCCTCCGCGTCCTGTGAGGCCTTGCGCGTCGGCTGCTGTCGCCGCCGGTGAATAGGCTGGATGCCATGCGGCTTGCCACCTGGAACGTCAACTCGATCCGTGCCCGTGTCGGGCGGATCGTCGACTTCGCCGTCCGCGAGGACGTCGATGTGCTCGCGATGCAGGAGATCAAGTGCAAGCCCGAGCAGTTCCCGTACGCCGAGTTCGAGGCGGCCGGGTACACCGTCGAGGCGCACGGGCTCAGCCAGTGGAACGGCGTCGCGATCGCGAGTCGCGAGCCGCTCGAGGACGTCGTGACGGCGTTCCCCGGGATGCCGGGATTCGAAAAGGGCCACAACGGCCCGGGCGCGGCGCAGGAGGCGCGCGCGATGGGTGCGACGGTCGGTGGCGTGCGGGTATGGAGCCTGTACGTCCCGAACGGGCGGTCGCTCGATGACCCGCACTACCTCTACAAGCTCGACTGGCTCGAGGCCCTGCGCGGCTACACGCAGGAGACCCTCGCCGCGCAGCCCGACCTGGCGCTGGCCCTCACCGGCGACTTCAACATCGCGCCGACCGACGCCGACAACGGCGACCCGACGGTCGTCGAAGGTGTCACGACCCATGTGTCCCCGCCGGAGCGCGCCGCGTTCCAAGCCCTGCTGGATGCGGGCCTGGCCGACACCGTGCGTCCGCTCGTGCCGGAGGGCTACACCTACTGGGACTACAAGCAGCTCCGCTTCCCCCGCAATCAGGGGCTGCGGATCGACTTCATCCTGGGCTCGCACGCGTTCGCGAACGCGGTGGCGGGCGCCGCGATCCACCGCAACGAGCGGAAGGGCGACGGCCCCAGCGACCACGTGCCCGTCGTGGTAGACCTCGACCTCACCGGCCCCGCCGATGACGACGACGTCCCGATGATCTTCGGCTGACGCGCCCCGCCGCGCCGCGGCGCGGCATCCGCTCACCTGTCGCAACACGCCGCCCCGCCCGGTCATTCGGGACCGGTGAAACCCGCAGCCCGCCCGGCACCCCCGCTCACCTGTCGCGAAGCGTCGGCCCGCGCGGTCATTCAGGGCCGGCGAATCGCCGCACCCCGCTGCGCTGCGGCGCGGCGCGGCGCGGCGCGGCTCAGACTTCCCGGTCCTCGGGCCCCATGACGCCGGTGGCGACAGGTCCGGCCGGGGCGTAGCGCAGCCGCACGGCCCCCGTCCCCGAGCCGAACGGCGGCTCGACGAGGCGCAGTGTCGCGGGCACGGCGCCCTCCGGGAACACCTTCTTCCCCCGTCCGAGGACGAGCGGGTACACCCACAGGTTCAGCTCGTCGAAGAGCCCGGCGTCGAGCAGGCTGTGCGCGAAGTCGATGCTCCCGATGACGTGCGTCTCGGCGTACCGTGCGCGCAGCGCCGCGATCTCGGAGGCGAGGTCGGGGCCGAGAAGCGTGGATTCCGCCCAGTCCAGAGTCGGCGTGCCGCGCGACGCGACGTACTTCGGCACACCGTTGAGGACGTCCGCGATGACCGAGGCCTGTCCCGCGTGGCGCGGCCAGTACGCCGCGAAGATGTCGTACGTGCGGCGACCGAGGAGGAGCGCGTCGATGCGCGTGATGCCTTCGATGATCTGTTCCCCGCTGGCGCGGTCGGCGAACGGCGCCTGCCAGCCGCCGTAGGGGAATCCGCCACTGGGATCCTCGTCAGGGGCGCCGGGCGCCTGCGCGACGCCGTCGAGGGTCATGAAGATGTCGATGACGATGCGTCCGGTCATGAGGTGCCTCCGATGTGGAAGGTCGCGGCGAATCGCTCGAGCAGATTCTCGTCGCCGGAGACGACACGCACCACTCCTTCGTCGACCGCCTGGGCCGGCGTGAGCGCGCCGGAGATGATGTGACGGATGCCGGGATCGGCGGCGAACACGATGTCGGCCTCGCCCTCCGGCGGGCGCCCACCGACCGGCGGGGCCGGCGGTGCGAGCTGCGCGACCCGCAGGTCGTGCCGCGACACGTCGGCGCGGAGTGCGACGGCGCCCACGTGGACGTCGTATGCCGTCGCGGGCATGGTCGCGGCGGCATCCGCCTGGAAAGCAGTCCGGAGCGCCATCGTGAGCGAGTCCGCCGTCACGACGTCGCCCGGGCCGGGGTCGCCCATCGCCTGGAAGCCCCAGCGCCCGAGAGCGAGCATGATGGGCTCGAGCTCGCGCCCGTAGTCGGTCAGCTCATAGACGAGGCCGCAGTTCATCAGCGGCACCCGGCGGACGACCCCACCCTCTTGCAGCTCCTTGAGCCGCGTCGAGAGGATGTTCGTGGGAATGCGCGGCAGCCCCTGCTTGAGATCGGTGTAGCGGCGCGGCCCGACGAGCAGATCGCGGACGATGAGCAGCGCCCAACGCTCCCCGATCAGCTCGACGGCCGTCGTGACGCCGCAGTACTGGCCATAGCTCCGGGACGCCACTACTGCTGTGCCTGCTCCGCCAGGTACGCCTCGGGCCCCTGCGTGGCGGCCTGCGGATCCATGTAGAGGAACTCCAGGACGTTGCCGTCCGGGTCTTCCAGGTCGCGGGAGTACATAAAGCCGTAGTCCTGCGCGGGGCGCGGCTCCACCCCGCCCGCCGCGATGCCGGCGGCCAGCACGGCGTCGACCTCTTCGCGCGACGGTCGGCTCAGCCCGGTGAGCGCCTGCGCGGTCGTCCGTGGGTCGGCCACCTCCTTGTCGGTGAACGTCGCGAAGAACTCGCGCGTCAGCACCATGAAGTAGATGTTCTCGTCCCACACGACACACGCGGCGTTCTCGTCGGTGAAGAGCGGGTTGAGTTCGCAGCCGAGGGCCATGTAGAACGCCTTGCTGCGCTCGAGGTCGGCGGTCGGCAGGTTGACGAAGATGTCGGTCATCGCGTCCTCCAGAGGATGGGCCCCGGCGTCTGTGACGGGACTGATGGGATACTTGCAAATAACAAGCTTGCTTGTCAAGAGCAAGTGAATGGTGCGCGATCTCCCCCGCTCGGCGGATGTCACGCCGCGGCCTCCGCCCTACGTTGGAGGGATGACGGCTCCGCCTTCGCCCCGCTCCCGCCTGATCCCCGGCGACCTCTGGCTCGCCGGGCTCATGCTCGTCGCCGGCATCCTCAGCACCGGCCTCGGCCAGGTCGCCGGCGTCTACGGCGACGATGGGCCGCCGCTCGGCTGGGGCGTCGTCTACGCGCTGGGGCTGACGGTGCCGCTCGCGGTGCGCCGCCGGCATCCAGAACTCGTCCTCGTCGGCGTCGCGATCGCGTTCTTCGTCGGCGTCTCGTTCCGGATCCCGGAGATCTACGTCGGCAACATCGCCCTCTTCATCGCGATGTATACGGTGGGTGCGTGGGCGGCGGACCGGCGGCGCGCCACGACGGTGCGCCTGCTCGTGATCGTGGGCATGTTCGTGTGGCTCATCGTGACGACGTTCCAGTCGGCGGTCGGCGACGGCGCCGAGGACGGACTCTCCCGGGCGGGTCTCTTCTCGCCGTTCGCGGCCTTCATCCTCATGCAGTTCCTCGTCAACGCGGCGTTCTTCGGCGGCGCATACTTCTTCGGCGAGCGCGCGTACGCCCAGCGGCTGGCGCGGACGGCGCTGGAGGAGCGCACCGCCGACCTCGAACGGGAGCGGGAGCTCACCGCGGCGCAGGCCGTCGCGCTGGATCGCGTGCGCATTGCGCGCGAACTGCACGACGTCGTGGCCCACCACGTCTCGGCGATGGGCGTGCAGGCCGGCGCGGCGCGCGCCGTGCTCGATCGAGATCCGGCCGGTGCGCGAACCGCGCTCGCGGCCATCGAGGCATCGGCCCGCGATGCACTCGACGAGCTGCGCCATCTGCTCGAGACGCTGCGGACCCCCGACGCCGACGGGCCGGGCGCCTCCACCCTGCACCTGGACGCCCTGGGGGAGCTCATCGCGCATGCGTGCGAGAACGGGCTGCCGACGACGCTGACCGTCGTAGGCGAACCCGTCGAGGCGTCCGAACTCGTCCAGGTGAACCTCTACCGCATCGCCCAGGAGGCCCTGACGAACGCGCGCCGGCACGGCGGCCCGGATGCCGTCGCAGATGTGCGGCTCCGCTACGACGAAGGCGCCATCGAGCTCGAGATCGCCAACAGCGGCCGCGTCACGCCGGGCACGCGGCCGGGTCTCGGTCTCGTCGGGATGCGCGAGCGCGCCGTCGCGTCCGGCGGCACGTTCGAGGCGGGGCCGCGCGCGCGCGGCGGCTTCGTCGTGCGGGCGCGTGTGCCCGCCGCCGCGGCGGTGCCCGCGTGATCCGCGTGCTCCTCGTCGATGACCACGCCGTCATGCGCGCGGGCTTCCGGATGATCCTCGAGGCGGCGGGCGACATCGAGATCGTGGGTGAGGCGGCAGACGGCGCGGCCGCCGTGGCTGCGGCATCCGCCCTGCAACCGGACGTCGTCTGCATGGACGTGCAGATGCCCGGCATGGACGGCCTCGAGGCGACCCGGCGGATCGTCGACGTCCTCGGCAGCCGGGCAGCCGTCGTCGTCGTCACGACGTTCGACCGCGACGACTACCTCTTCCAGGCATTGGATGCCGGGGCGAGCGGCTTCCTGCTGAAGAACGCGGGGCCGGAGGAGCTCACCGCCGCGGTCCGGGTCGCGGCCGCCGGCGATGCCCTGCTCGCACCGGCGGTGACCCGCCGCGTCATCGAGCGCTTCGCGCCCCGGCCGGCGGAGGTCCCGGCCGCGCCGGCCACGCTGCACGTCGATCTCACCGAGCGCGAGCGGGAGGTGCTGCGCCTCGTCGCGCAGGCGCTCAGCAACGCCGAGATCGGCGAACGCCTGTTCATCGGCGAGGCGACGGTGAAGACGCACGTGTCGAACGTCCTGCAGAAGCTCGGGGTCCGCGACCGCGTGGCCGCGGTCGTCTGGGCGCACCGGCACGGCCTCACCTGACCTCCGGCGGGACCGCAGCGAGTCTCCCGGCCACGATCACCGACACCGCGGCCCGCGCAGCGAACTGCAGGACCGGGCGTGACGGATGGGGCGCATGGGGCCCACGCGCCCCATGAGCCACACGGCATCCTGCAGATCGCCGCGGCGCCACCCGCTGCGTCCCCCGTCCGGGCGCCGACCACGCAAAACGCTCGGCTGGGATTCCAGCCGAGCGTCTGCCTGACCTACTGACAACCGCAGAGGTCATGAGGTGCTGCAAGGGACCCTGAGAAACCACCCCCGAACCCGAGGGCGTCGCAGGAGTCGCGGATCAGGCCGCGACGGAGACCCGCGCGTAGCGCTCGATCAGGGCGCCGAACGCGTCGAGGTACGCGACGAGGAACGCGGCGGTCTCGTCGTTCGTGACCTCGCCGTCCTCGGTGAACAGGCCGGGGAGGGACTGGACGTAGCCCTCGGGCTGGCCGAGCGTCGGTGCGTTGAGGTGGCTGAGAATCGCCTTGAGGTGCTGCTGCGCGGCCGCCGTCGCGATGCCGCCGCCCGAGGTGCCGATGACGGCGGTCGGCTTGCCGTCGAAGGACGCCTGGCCGTACGGGCGCGCGGACCAGTCCAGCGCGTTCTTCAGGACGCCGGGAATCGAGCGGCTGTACTCGGGGGTCACGATGATGACGCCGTCGACGCCGGCGATCGCGTCCTTGAAGTCGCGCGCGGCCTGCGGGAAGTCCGCCTCGAGGTCCATCGAGTAGAACGGGAGGCCGGCGATCGGGATCTCCACGAGCGTCGTCCCGGCGGGGGCGAGGCGTTCCAGCGCCTTCGCGAGGCGGCGGTTGATCGAGGTCGACGAGAGGCTGCCGACGATGTAGCCGATGGTCCGGTCGGTCATGAGTGTGATTCCTCCAAGGGAGACGGGGTGCGCGTCGATCCGCGCCGTGACCCCTGGTCCAACCGTCCGCCGCGAACATCTATTCCAGCGCATGAAGTACCGCGGCCGAATCCCCCGCAGGGGGGAGGCGGCGCGTCCCGCGGCTCCGTAGCGTCGGAGGCACGATGACCGAGGAGGCACGATGCTCGAACTGAGCGGGATCACCAAGAGCTACGGCGCGCGCCGGGTGCTCGACGACGTCGGGTTCACCGTGACCGAGGGCCGCCTGACGGGCTTCGTCGGCGGTAACGGAGCGGGAAAGACCACGACGATGCGCATCATCCTGGGCGTCCTCTCCCGCGATGCCGGCACCGTGACCCTCGGCGGCAGCCCCGTGACGGCCGCCGACCGGCGCCGGTTCGGCTACATGCCGGAGGAGCGCGGCCTGTACCCCAAGATGCGGGTCCTGGAGCACGTCGTCTACCTCGCCCGGCTCCACGGCTTCAGCAAGGCGGATGCCACGACGCGTGCCACGGCCCTCCTCGAGGAGCTGGGGCTCGGCGAGCGCCTCGGCGACAACGTCGAGACCCTCTCGCTCGGCAACCAGCAGCGCGCGCAGATCGCCGCGGCGCTCGTGCACGACCCGCAGGTGCTGATCCTCGACGAGCCGTTCTCCGGGCTGGACCCCCTCGCCGTCGACGTCGTCGCCGCCGTGCTCCAGGCCCGCGCCGCGGCGGGCGCCGCCGTGCTGTTCTCCTCGCACCAGCTCGACGTCGTCGAGCGCCTGTGCGACGACCTCGTGATCGTCGCCGGGGGCACGATCCGCGCCGCCGGCAGCCGCAGCGAGCTCCGCGCGCAGCACGCGCTGCGGCGGTTCGAGCTGATCTCCGGCGGCGACGCCGGATGGCTGCGGTCCGAGCCCGGCGTCGATGTGCTCGAGTTCGACGGCGGCTACGCCCTGTTCGACGCGGACAGCGACGAGACGGCGCAGCGGGTCCTCCGCCGCGCGGTGGAGTCCGGCGACGTCGCGAGCTTCTCCCCCCGGCATCCCTCCCTCGCCCAGATCTTCAAGGAGGTCATCCAGTGACCACCCCCGCCGTCGCCCCCTCGTTCGCACAGAGCGTGTGGCTCGTCACCGAGCGCGAGGTCGGCTCCAAGCTGCGCAGCAAGGCGTTCGTCATCTCGACCGCCATCCTCTTCGCCATCGCCCTCGCGGGCGTCCTCTGGGGCGGGTTCGCCGCGCAGGCGGAGAACCGCATCCCCGTCGCGGTGACCTCGGAGACCGCGTCGGCGCTGGACGGCGGGAAGGATGCCGTCGAGGTCACCGAGGTCGGCTCGGCCGACGAGGCGCGCGACCTGGTGCGCTCCGGCGACGTCGACGCGGCCCTCGTCCCGGGCGGCGCCGAGCCGTTCGGGTACACGATCGTGGCCGACGAGTCGGCGCCATCCGCCCTCACGTCGCTGCTCAGCGTGTCCCCCGAGATCGAACTGCTGACGACCGGCGGCACGGATGAGATCCTCCGCTACTTCGTCTCGCTCGGGTTCGGTCTGATCTTCTTCATGGCCGCCCTCACCTTCGGCTCGACGATCGCGCAGAGCGTCGTGGAGGAGAAGCAGACCCGCGTCGTCGAACTGCTCATCTCGGCCATCCCGACCCGCGCGCTCCTGGCCGGAAAGGTCATCGGCAACACGATCCTCGCGATGGGGCAGGTGATCGGCCTCGCGGCCATCACGGTCGTGGGCCTCACCGTCACGGGGCAGAGCGCCCTGCTCGGCGGCCTCGGCGCGCCGCTGGTGTGGTTCGCGGTGTTCTTCCTGTTCGGCTTCATCCTGCTGGCGTCGCTGTTCGCGGCCGCCGCGGCGATGGTGTCGCGCCAGGAGGACATCGGGTCGACGACGACGCCCCTGACCTTCCTCGTGATGGCGCCGTACTTCCTCGTGGTGTTCTTCAACGACAACCCGGTCGTCCTGACGGTCATGTCGTACGTGCCGTTCTCGGCCCCCGTCGGCATGCCGGTGCGGGTCTTCCTCGGCGAGGCGCTGTGGTGGGAGCCGCTTCTCTCGCTGGCGGTGCTGCTGGCCACGTGCGTCGCGGCGATCCTCGTGGGCGCGAAGATCTACGAGAACTCGCTGCTGCGGATGGGCGCCCGCGTCTCGCTCGCCGACGCCCTCAAGGCCTGATCGGCCTACCCGGCATCCACGAGCACGGAGAGGACGTTCCCGGCGGGATCGCGGAACCAGGCGATGTCGGGTCCGCCGTTGCCGCGGGCGATGCCGCGCTCGTCGGTGCCGAAGTCGGGGTCGTCGTAGATCTTCGTCGCGACGCCCTGCGCGTTCAGTTGATCGACGGCGGCGTCGATGTCGTCGACGAGCAGGTTCAGGATGGTGAAGCTCGCCGGCACATGGTCGGCCTTCGGATAGGCGATCGCGCGCCATCCCCCCGGCATCGTGATCTCGAGGATCCCCATGCCATTGGTCTCGACCTGCAGGCCCAGCACGTCACGGTAGAACGCCTCGGCGGCGGGGATGTCGTCCACCGAGAATCCGGCGAACGACGCGGCGGAACGGATCATGATGCTCCTCGGGCTGATCCAGGCGGTGTCGAGGACAGTATCGACCGCCCCGCGCCGCGAGGGAAGGCCCTCAGCGCTCGACGAGGATGCCGTCGGCGTCGGCCCACACGTGCGCCCCCGGCCGGAAGGACACCCCGGCGATCGCCACCGTGACGTCGACCTCGCCGCGGCCGTCCTTCGCGCTCTTCCGCGGGTTCGAGCCGAGCGCCTTGACGCCGAGCGGCAGGGTCGCGAGAGCGGCGCGGTCGCGGACGGCGCCGTGCACGATGATCCCGGCCCAGCCGTTGCGGACAGCGGATGCCGCGATGAGGTCGCCGACGAGTGCGGACTCCAGCGAACCCCCGCCGTCGACGACGAGCACCGCCCCGTCGCCCGGCGTCGCCAGGATCTCCTTGACCAGCGCGTTGTCGCGATGGCAGCGGACCGTGCGGATGGCGCCGTCGAACGCCACGTGCCCGCCGAGGTCGTGCAGCTGCAGGGCGAGCGAGTCGAGCGCCTCACCGCGCTCGTCGAAGAGGTCGGCCGTCGCGATCGTCATGCGCCCACGCTATTGCCCCCGGCGCTCACAGCGGGAACAAAGCCGTATTGCATACAATTGAATCGAAGTGATCACGGGCCGACGATGTCCCTCCCCCGCACCACCAGGAGACGACATGAGCCTCACGCTCGACCGCACGGCCGCCACCGACACCCCCATCCTCGATGTCCTCGCGGAGCGCTGGAGCACCCGCATCTTCGACCCGGCCGCACCGCTGGACGAGGCCGCCCTCGCGAGCGCGCTCGAGGCGGCCCGCTGGGCCCCGTCCGCGAACAACACGCAGCCGTGGCGCTTCATCGTCGCCCGGCGCGGCACCGAGGCGCACGCCGCCGTCGTCGCCGCCCTCACGGGCTTCAACCAGGCGTGGGCCGCGGACGCCGCCGCGCTCGTCGTCTTCGCCGCGACGACCGAGATCGACGGCGAGCCGCAGCACTTCGCGACCTACGACACCGGCCAGGCCGCCGCGCACTTCACGGTGCAGGCGCACGCCTCCGGCCTCCACACCCACCAGATGGGCGGCTTCGACCGCGCCGCCGTCGGAGCGACGTTCGCTCTCGATGCAGGTGTCACGCCGCTGACCGTCATGGCCGTCGGCACCCTCGGCGACGTATCGGCCGCGCCCGAGCCGCTGCGCGAGCGCGAGCTCGCCCCGCGCACGCGCCGCAGCGTCAAGGACTCGCTCGTCGGGGCGTGAGCGCCGCTCAGCCTGCCGGCCGCTCGGCCGGCGGGTTGCGGTCCGGGTGCAGGACGGTCACGAGCGAGTACGAGTCGCCGCCGGCATCCGGGCCCCGTTCTTTGAACTCCTGCAGCAGGCCGTAGAGCCGCTTCTGCAGTTCGTCGAGATGCTCGGCGTTCAGCCGGAGCCCCAGCCAGCTCGTCTCGACGAGCTGCGGGTCGACCTCCTGCAGCTGCTGCCGCATCGTCTCGAGCAGGATGACGGAGAAGTTCGGCCCGTGCGGGGCATGCCATGACCGCCCCGTCGCCCGGTACGGCACCTCGCGCGCGCCGCGGGTGCCGGTGCGCGCCGGCTCGGCGGCCAGCAGCCCGGTGTCGACGAGGGTGCGGACGTGGTGGAGCATCGTGCCGGGGTTGACCTCGAGCAGTTCCGCGAGCTCCTTGTTGGTGCGGGCGTCGAATGCGCACAGGCGCAGCACGCGCAGCCGCAGCGGCGAGCTCAACGCCCGGGCGAGCGCGAGCGCCGCCTTGTCGGAGCCGTTCGCCTCGTGCGTCATGATGCGAGCGTAGCGGGGTGATTGACAGAACCCAACAGGTCGGCGCAGACTGATCGACATGTCCCAACCAGTCGAGTCGGAGGCGGCGCCGACCCCGCACCGCTCGCTGTGGCGCGACGGCAACTTCCTCACGATGTGGAGCGGTCAGGCGCTGAGCCAGTTCGGGGCGCAGATCACCGAACTCGCCCTCCCCGTCCTCGCCGTGCTGCTGCTCCAGGCCACGGAGTTCGACGTCGGCCTGCTGGGAGCCGCCGGAACGGCCGCGTTCCTGCTCGTCGGACTGCCCGCCGGAGCGTGGATCGACCGGCTCCGCAAGCGCCACGTCATGATCGTCGCCGACGTCATCCGCGCCGTCGCCCTCGCGGCGCTGCCCCTGCTGTGGTGGGCGGGTCTGCTGCAGATCTGGCACATGGTCCTCGTCGCCCTCGTCATGGGCGTCGCGACCGTCTTCTTCGACGTCTCCTACCAGAGCGTCGTGCCCTCACTGGTCCCCGCGGACCACATCGCCGAGGCGAACGGCAAGCTCGAGTCCACCGCCCAGCTCGCCGGCATCGCCGGTCCCGCGGCCGGCGGGTGGCTCATCGGGGTGATCACGGCCCCCTTCGCGGTGCTCGTCACCGCCGTCACCTACCTGCTGTCCGCCGGTGCGCTGCTGCGCACCCGCGACTCCGAGCTGGTCGCCGCGCGGCACGACCACGATCCGCTCGTCGCCTCGATCCGCGAGGGCCTGCGCTGGGTGTTCGGCAACGTGCACCTGCGACGGATCGTGGGAACGACCGGGGTGTCGAACTTCTTCAGCACGATCACCTTCACGCTGCTGCCGATCTTCCTGCTGCGCACGCTCGGCCTCTCGCCGGCCCAGATGGGGGTCATCTTCGCCGTGGGCGCGGTCGGCGGCTTCGTCGGCGCCCTCGTCACGCCCCGCATCCTCCGCCGCCTCGGGGAGGCGCGCACCATCCCGGCCAGCGCCATCGTCTTCTCGCTCATCGCCCTGCTGCTCCCGGCCGCCGTCGCCGTCCCCGCGATCGCCTTCCCGCTGCTGCTCGTGCAGAGCTTCCTCGGAACCTTCAGCGTCCTGCTCTACAACATCACGCAGGTCACCTTCCGCCAGCGGATCACGCCGCCCCGGCTGCTCGGCCGGATGAACGCGTCGATCCGGTTCTGCGTGTGGGGCGTCATGCCGATCGCGGCGCTCCTCGCCGGCGCGCTGGGCACGTGGCTCGGCGTCCCCACGACGATGTGGATCGCCGCGGCGGGCGCCCTGGCATCCGCGCTCTTCGTCATCACCGGCCCGTTCTGGCGGATGCGGGAGCTGCCGACGCCGGGCGACTGACGGCCCGGCACTGCACTGTAGACGGCCGGGAACCGGGGCACCACCCCCGGCCCTGCGGCATCCGGAGCTGGTTAGGGTGGACCATGACCACGAGCGTCCTGTCCATCGGCACCGCGGTCCCCTCCACGCGGCTGACGCAGGGGCAGGTGCGCGACCTCTTCGCCGCGCAGCCCGGCCTCGACCGTCGCACGCAACGGCTCATCCATGCCGCCTTCGATGCAGCGGCGATCGAGCACCGCCACACCGTGCTGGCCGGCCTCTCCGGCGAGGCACCCGATGACGACACGGCGATGGCCGTCGTGGATGCCGCGGGGACGCTGCTGCGACCGAGCACGGGGGCTCGCAACACCGAGTTCATCCGGCACGCCCCGGACCTGTTCGCGGGTGCGGCGCGATCGGCGCTGGCCTCCGCCGCCGTAGACCCGGCGCAGGTCACGCACGTCGTCACGGTGTCCTGCACGGGCCTCGTGGCCCCCGGTCCCGACTACCGGCTCGTCCGCGACCTCGGCCTGCCGACGACCGTGGAGCGCTATCACCTCGGCTTCGTCGGCTGCGCGGCGGGCATCCCCGCGCTCCGCACGGCCGCGCGCATCTGCGCCGCCCAGCCGGACGCCGTCGTCCTCGTGGTGTGCGCCGAGCTGTGCACGCTGCACTTCCGCTCCTCCGCGGACCCGCAGCAGATCGTCGCGTCCTCCGTCTTCGCCGACGGCGCCGCCGCCGCCGTCGTGACCGCCGTCACCTCGCTGCGCGGCGCGCACTGGCTGGAGCTGGAGCGGTTCGGCACCGCCCTCACCGACGAGGGCGAGACGGACATGGTGTGGACGGTCGGCGACGCCGGGTTCGAGATGGTCCTCTCCGCCGAGGTCCCCCGCATCGTGGGCCGGGAGATCCGGGGCGCGGTCGACCGGTTCCTCGGCGACGAGACGGTCGACGCGTGGGCCGTCCATCCGGGCGGGCGCAGCGTCCTGGACCGCGTGGAGACCGGCCTCGCGCTCGCGCCGGACGCCCTCACCCTCTCCCGGGAGGTGCTCCGCGACTACGGCAACATGTCCAGCGCCACGATCCTCTTCATCCTCCGCCGTCTCCTCGAGGGGGCCGCCGGCGGGGACGGGGACGCGGGGGCTGCGCCGGATCAGCGGATCGCGGCGCTCGCCTTCGGCCCCGGTCTCACCGTCGAGTCGGCCCTCCTCACACGGCGTACGGCGGAGCGCGCGTGAGCCTCGCCACGCGGGACGAGGCGCTCCGCGAGCTCATGGACGACCCGGACTGCGATCCCGAGCGGCTCGCCGCGACGCTGCACCGGTTCGCCGTCGTGAACCGGCTCGTCTCCGGCTGGGGCCGCGTCTATCGCTCGGCGCTCCGGCCGCACCTGGCCGGGCTCGGCCGCCCGGCGCGCGTCCTGGACCTCGGCTGCGGCGGCGGCGACCTCGTCGCCCGGCTCGCGGGGCTGGCGCGCGCAGACGGCCTGGACGTGGAGTGGACCGGCGTCGACCCCGACCCGCGCGCGCACGAGGTCGCGGCACGGTGGGCGGCCCCCGGCATCCGCTTCCGCGCGGTGGACGCCGCGGTTCTCGTCGCGGAGGGCGAGCGGTTCGACGCGGTCGTCTCCAACCATGTCCTGCACCACCTGGGCGCCGAGCTGCCGGCCTTCGCCGCCGCCTCCCGGGCGCTGTCGACGGGCCCGGTGCTGCACTCCGACATCGAGCGCGGCCGGCTCGCGTACGCGCTGTACACGGTCGGGATCACACCGTTCGCAGGGGGCACGTTCCTCCGCACCGACGGCCTGCGCTCGATCCGGCGCAGCTTCCGGGCCGAGGAGCTCGCGGCGGCGATCGCGGCGGGCGAGGTCAGAGACCCCGCGGATGCCCCGAGTCCGTGGCGGATCGATCGCCCGGCGCCGTTCCGCCTCCTGGCGCGGAGCGTCGGCCATGCCTGACGTCGTCGTCATCGGAGCCGGCCCGGTCGGCACGCTGCTCGCGGCCGAGCTCACCCGCCGCGGCGTCGAGGTGGCCCTGCTCGAGCGGCGCACCGAAGCCGGCACGGGGACGCGCGCGATCGGGCTCCATGCGCCGGTCCTCGCGGCGCTCGAGGACGGGGGCGCGACCGACCGCATCCTGGAGCGGGCCGTCCGCGTGCGCCGCGGCGAAGCGCGCAGCAGCGGGCGGCTGCTCGGCGTCGTGCGCTTCGATCGGCTGAGCGCGCGGCATCCGTTCGTCGCGACGCTGCCGCAGGCCGAGACCGAGGCCGCGCTGGCCGTCGGCGCACCCGCGCCGCGGCGGGGCGTCGTCGTGACCGCCATCCGCGCCGACGGCGACCTCGTCCGGGTGACCGCCGCCGGCACCGGCGAGATCGAGCTGTCGGCGCCCCTCGTCGTCGTCGCGGGCGGCGCCACCGCACGCGGGCTCGTCTACCGGCCGGGCGCGCTCCGGCAGACCGCGTACCCCGACCGCTACCTCATGACGGATGCCGACGTGCCGGGGCGGCCTGATGCGGAGGTCGCGGTGGTGCACCTGGCACCGTCCGGGGTGCTCGAGTCGTTCCCGCTCCCCGGCGGTCGGCGCCGGTTCGTCGCATGGGACGGCGGGGGCGCGGACGACGCCGCCGCCCGGCTCGCGCGGCTGCGCACGGCCCTCA
Source organism: Microbacterium sp. UNCCL10 (assembly GCF_000746195.1). Classification (NCBI taxonomy): domain Bacteria; kingdom Bacillati; phylum Actinomycetota; class Actinomycetes; order Micrococcales; family Microbacteriaceae; genus Microbacterium; species Microbacterium sp. UNCCL10. The sequence goes on from NZ_JQKT01000008.1 coordinate 228,392, forward strand.
CCGATCGCGGGGAGCCGGGAGCCGCCGACGCCGCGGGGTCCGCGACCTCGTTCGGCGTCCGCCGCGTCGTCGCGCCGCGGCTGCGGCGGGGCCGCATCCTCGTGATCGGCGACGCGGCCCACGAGGTGAGCCCCATCGGCGGGCAGGGGATGAACCTCGGCCTCCTGGATGCCGCAAGCCTCGCGCCGCTCCTCGCCTGGTGGCTGCGGACGGGACGGGAACCGGAGGCCGAACTGGCCGCCTGGGAGCGGGACCGGGTGCGCTCGGCCGCGTGGGCCGCGCGCCTGGCCGCGCTCAACACGGGGCTCGGTCGAGCGAAGGGCCCGGTCGGGCACGTCGTGCGCGAGGCGGCCCTGCGTATCGCACTCGGTGCGGCCGGCCCGATCGTGGCGCGCGGGTACGCGATGGGCTTCGACGCCGCGGCCCGCTGACCGCGGCGTCGCACCCAGGATCAGCGCAGCGCGCCGGGTGAGGCGACGAGCAGCACCGCCAGCAGCAGCGCCGACGCCATGACGAGGCGGAAGACGACCCGGTCGGGCCGCCGGACGAGCACGCGGACGACGGTCGCGGCCGCGAGTGCCACCACGCCCGCGAACAGGACCCACGACACGGCTCCGAGTGCCCCGGCGGCAGCGGCCCCCGCCCGCACGGCGACGGCGCCGGCCGTGATCGCCGCGGCGGCGATCACGACGGAGACGCGCGGGCCGAGCCGGTGCGGCAGCCCTCGCACACCCGTGCGGTCGTCGTCGTCGAGATCGGGCAGCACGTTCGTGAGGTGCACGGCGGCGCCGAGTGCGGCGCCCGCGATCCACGCCCACGGAGGGGCGAGCTGCGGCGGCACCGCCGAGAGGGTCGCGAGGGACGGGAAGATCCCGAAGCTCACGAGGAACGGCGCGATCGAGAGGGCCGTGGATTTGAGGGCCGCGTTGTAGGACCAGGCCGCGGCGAGCGCGACGGCGTGCGCCGCCAGCATCCCCCACCCGATCGCGGCGGACAGGAGGAGCGACACGACGAGCGCGCCGACGGCCGCGATCCACGCGGTCCGCGCCGAGACGTCGCCCCGCACAAGCGGCTTGTCCGTGCGCCCCACCGCCGTGTCGCGGTCGCGGTCGATGACGTCGTTGGAGATGCCGACGGAGAGCTGCCCGCACAGGACGGCGACGCCGAGCAGCGCCACGCGCCACGGCTCCACCCCCGACGCGATCCCGAGGGCCACCGCGAGCACCGTCACGACGACGGAGGGCCCGGGGTGGGTGGAGCCCCACAGGGCGCGGAGCGTGGTCACGGCTCGATGCTCTCACGCGCGCCGTGACCACCGGACTCAGTCGTCGAGCAGCTCCGCCTCGATCACCTCGTCGTCCTCGACCGGCGGCGGGGTGCCGTCGCTCGTGAGGACGAGCTGCGACCCGTCCGCCGCGACGTCGACGCGCACGACCTCGCCGTCCCGGACGCCGCCGGACAGCAGCGCCATGGCGAGTCGGTCCTGGATCTCGGACTGGATCAGCCGGCGCAGCGGCCGCGCGCCGAAGAGCGGGTCGTAGCCGCGTTCGGCCAGCCAGGCGCGGGCATCCGGCGTCACGGCGAGCGTCAGGCGGCGGTCCTTGAGGCGCCGCTGCAGCGCGTCGACGGACAGCTCGACGATCTGCGCGAGGTCGTCCTCGCTAAGGGCCTGGAACATCACGATGTCATCGAGCCGGTTCAGGAACTCCGGGCGGAACGCCTGCCGGACGAGCGCCATGACCTGGTCGCGCTTGACCTCGATGGCGAGCGTCGGGTCGATGAGGATCGGCGAGCCGAGGTTCGAGGTGAGGATCAGGATCGTGTTCGTGAAGTCGACCGTGCGCCCCTGCCCGTCGGTGAGGCGTCCGTCGTCGAGAACCTGCAGCAGGATGTCGAAGACCTCGGGGTGCGCCTTCTCGACCTCGTCGAGCAGGATGACGGAGTACGGCCGGCGCCGCACGGCCTCGGTCAGCTGACCGCCCTGCTCGAAGCCGATGTATCCCGGAGGGGCGCCGACGAGCCGGGCGACGGAGTGCTTCTCGCCGTACTCGCTCATGTCGATGCGGACCATGGCGTGCTCGTCGTCGAAGAGGAAGTCGGCGAGCGCCTTGGCGAGCTCGGTCTTGCCGACACCGGTCGGGCCGAGGAAGAGGAACGAGCCGGTGGGCCGGTTCGGGTCGCTGATGCCCGCCCGGGAACGACGCACGGCGTCGGCGACCGCCTTGACGGCCTGCTTCTGCCCGATGAGCCGCTTGCCGAGCTCGCTCTCCAGGTGCACGAGCCGCTCGGACTCGCCCTGCAGCAGGCGGCCGACCGGGATGCCGGTCCACGCGGCGATGACGGCGGCGATGTCCTCGTCGGTCACCTGCTCGTTGACCATGCGCTCCTCGGTGGGATTCGCATCGGCGCGCTCGGCGTCGGCGATCTCCTGCTGGAGTCGCTTGATGGTCTCGTACTCGAGCTTGGAGGCGCGCGCGTAGTCGGCCTCCCGCAGCGCACGGTCGCGCGCCGTGACGGCCTCGTCGTACTGCTTCTTGAGCTCGCCGACGCGGTTCAGGCCGGCGCGTTCCCGCTCCCACCGGGCCTCGAGCGCCGTCAGCTGCGCCTCCGCCTGACCCATCTGCTCGCGGAGCTTCGCGAGGCGCTCCTTCGACGCGTCGTCCTTCTCGCGCTTGAGGGCGAGCTCCTCCAGGCGCATGCGGTCCACCTGGCGGCGCAGCTCGTCGATCTCGACGGGGCTCGAGTCGATCTCCATCTTCAGCCGGCTCATGGCCTCGTCGATGAGGTCGATCGCCTTGTCCGGTAGCTGGCGCGACGGGATGTACCGGTTGCTGAGCGCCGCCGCGGCGACGAGGGCGCCGTCGCTGATCGTGACACCGTGGTGGGCCTCGTAGCGCCCCTTGAGCCCGCGGAGGATCGCGACGGTGTCCTCGACGCTCGGCTCGCCGACGTAGACCTGCTGGAAGCGGCGCTCCAGTGCGGCATCCTTCTCGATGAACTCGCGGTACTCGTTGAGCGTGGTCGCCCCGATGAGCCGCAGCTCTCCCCGCGCGAGCATCGGCTTGAGCATGTTGGATGCCGCGACCGATCCCTCGCCGCCACCCGCGCCCATCAGGACGTGCAGCTCGTCGATGAAGGTGATAACACGGCCCTCGGACTCGGTGATCTCCTTGAGGACGCTCTTCAGACGCTCCTCGAACTGCCCGCGGTACATCGCTCCGGCGACGAGCGCGGAGATGTCGAGGGTGATGAGCTCCTTGTTCTTCAGCGACTCGGCGACGTCGCCCGCGACGATGCGCTGCGCGAGACCCTCCACGACGGCGGTCTTGCCGACGCCGGGCTCGCCGATCAGGACGGGGTTGTTCTTCGTGCGCCGGGTGAGCACCTGGCTGACGCGCCGGATCTCGCTGTCCCGGCCGATGACCGGGTCGAGCTTGCCCTGCCGCGCGCGCTCGGTGAGGTTGATGCCGAACTGCTCCAGGGCGCTCTGCTGGTCTTCCTGGCCGGGTGTCGGCTGTGCGTTCATCGTTCCCCTCGCATCCCAAACTTGAGCCTTACGGACTCAAGTTTATCACGAGAGGCTGCCGCTCGCTGGGTCAGGATGCCATCGACTCCGTGCACGTGAAGCGCGCCCGGTACGCCGTCGGCGTCGTGCCGAGCGTGCGGGCGAAGTTCTGCCGCAGCACGGCCGCCGACCCGAACCCGCACTCCCAGGCGATCTTGTCGAGGCCCAGGTCGGTCTGCTCGAGCAGGCGTTGCGCCTGGATGATGCGCTGGCGGGCGAGCCACGCGGCCGGGGTCGTGCCGTAGTCGGCCTTGAACCGGCGCGCGAAGGTGCGCGGCGACATGTGCGCGCGCGATGCGAGCTGGTCGACGGACAGGTCGAGGCGGAGATTCTCCAGCATCCAGTCGGTCACGGGCGTGAGGGAGAGCGACGTCGACACCGGCAGCGGACGGTCGATGAACTGCGCCTGTCCGCCGTCCCGCTGCGGAGGGACGACCATGCGCCGGGCGATCTTGTTGGTCATCTCGGCGCCGAGCTCGATGCGCAGCAGGTGCAGGCACGCGTCGAGGCCCGCCGCCGTGCCGGCGCTCGTGATGATGCGCCCGTCCTGCACATAGAGGACGTGCGGGTCGACGTCGATGGCCGGGTACATGCGCTTCATCGTGTCGGCGTAGCGCCAGTGCGTCGTCGCACGACGCCCGTCGAGCACGCCGGCGGCCGCGACGACGAAGGCGCCGCTGCAGACCGTCAGCACCCAGGCGCCCCGCTCGACGGCGCGGCGGACGACCGCGGTGACGCGCTCGTCGACGTGATCCCACGCGTCGCGCGGGATGGGGGTGAGGACGACGAGATCGGCTTCGTCGGCGAAGGCCAGGTCGGCGTCGACGTTGAGGGAGAACCCGATGTTGGCCGGCACGGCGCCCGGGTCGGGCGTGACGATGCGGAAGTCGAAGTTCGGGATGCCGTCGTCGCTGCGGTCCAGTCCGAACGCCTCGCACGCGAGGCCGAACTCGAACGGGGCGAACCCAGGCTGCACGACGCACGCGACGGTCTTCATGGCAGGAATCCTACCAATAGCGGCTGCTCTGCCACTAGTGGCAGTATCTGTTCCGGCGTAGCTTTTCAGCCATGATGATCACGATCCTCCTGGTGGCCGTTGCCGCCGTCGGTCTGGTCGGCACAGTGCGAGCCCTCGCCACCGACGGCTACCGCGCCGTCCCCACCGATCCGTCGCGCCTCCCCTGAGGCGCCGGCGCGGCTCAGCGCGCCAGGTCGACCACCGTGTCGAGCAGGACGCCAGCCGACCGCATCCACGAGAACCGCGCGATGTGCGCCGTGCCCGCGGCGACCGTGCGGGCGTGCTCGGCGGGGTCGTCGAGAGCGCGGACGGCGGCGCCGAACGCTGCCGGATCCGTTCCGGCGGCGTAGCGGGCGCCGTCGCCGGCGACCTCGCGGAAGATCGGCATGTCGGTCACGACGGCCGGGACTCCGAGCGCGAGAGCCTCGGCGAGCGGGAGCCCGTATCCCTCGTCGAGGCTCGCGCTCACCAGCACGGCCTGATCGGCCAGCAGCGCCGCATACTCCGCGTCGGTTACGCCGCCGTGGAACACGACCGCCGCACCCTCGGGCGCGAGCGCTTCGAGCTCGGCCCGCCGGGCGGGCGTGATGCGCGAGAGCAGGTGCAGCGTGCGCCCCGGAAGCGACGCCATCGCGCGCACGAGCGTCTCGACGTTCTTGTAGGGCATGAACGAGCCCATGTAGATGAGGTTCCGCGTGCCCGGTGTCACGACGACGCCCGGTGGCAGCATCCCGGCCAGCTTCTGCGGCGCGTTGGGGATCACGACGACGGGACGCTTCGTGAGCCGCGCCGCGGCGAACTGCCGCTTGCTCGTCTCACTCACCGTCGCGACGACGTCGGCGGCGTTGAGGGTGAGCCGCTGCGGCACGTAACTGAGGTGGAACAGGCGCCACCCGACGCGGATCGGGGCGGGCAGGTCGCGCGGCGGCGTGCGGTGGCGGTAGTAGATGGTGTCGTGCAGCGTGAGGATGAGGCGGAAGCGCCGGCCGAGTGAGCCCATCGTCTGCATCGGCGAGAACACGACGTCGGGTCGGTCACGGTTCAGCCGCAGCGCCGTGAACGGCTCCCGCCACGACGTGGGGGGGTGGATGCGGCGCGTCGTGGCGCCGGCCGCGAGATAAGCGCGCTGCCCCTCGTCGGCGATCAGGTAGGTGACCTCGACGCCGCGCTCCGCGGCGGCGTCCGCGACGGCGGCGGCGAGCTCGGCCGAGTAGCGGCTGATGCCGTCGTGGAAATCCGTGCGGATGTACCGGGCGTCGAAGAACAGCCGCATCGTCAGAGCGGTTCCCCGCGGTACAGCTTCTCGAACGTGTCCAGCGTCTTGTTGATGTCGTGCGCCTCGACCGCCGTGAGCGATGCCTGCTGCATCCGCAGGTACTCCTCCGGGGATGCCGTCAGGACGCGGCGCAGCTTGTCGGCGAGGTCGTCGGAGTTGCCCGGTTCGAAGAGGTAGCCGTTCTCGCCGTCGTGCACGAGGTGCGGCAGGGCGACGGCATCGGCGGCGACGATCGGGAGGCCGGATGCCATGGCCTCCATCGTCGCGATCGACTGCAGCTCGGCGATCGAGGCGATCGCGAACACGTCGGCCCGCGTGTACGCGGCCCGGAGGTCCTCCTCCGAGGTGCGGCCGTAGAAGACGACGCGGTCGTCGATGCCCAGGCGGTGCGCCGTCTGCTCGAGGTTCCGCCGCTGGTCCCCGCCGCCGACGATGTCGAAGACGACGTCGAGTTCGGGCACGAGCTTCGCGATGGCCTCGAGTGTCACCTCGACGTGCTTCTCGGTCGTGAGGCGTCCGACGAACAGCACCCGGCGGTGCGGTCGCGGCGTGAGATCGGGCGTGTAGTTGCCCTTGTCGATGCCGCAGCTGATCGCGATGACACCGTCGATGTCGATGGTCCGCTCGAGGAACTCGGCGGCCCGGCGCGTGGGCGTCGTGACCGCCCGCGACATGCCGAAGGTGCGCTTCGCGTCATCCCACGCGAGCTTGATCACGACCTTGTCGAGGACCGGCGGGAGCGTCGTGAAGTCGATGATGTTCTCGGCCATCACGTGGTTCGTCGCGATGACCGGGATGCCGCGCTGGCGCGCGATGCGCGTCATGCCGCGACCGATGACGATGTGCGACTGGCTGTGCACGACGTCGGGCTTGACGTCGTCGAGGATGCGGCGCGCGTAGTGCTTCGCCATCCAGGGCAGCACGAAGCGCAGCCAGTCGTGCGGGTACCAGCGCCATCCCGGCAGCCGGTGCACCGTGATGGACTGCTCTTCGAAGACCTCGGTGAACGTGCCGTGCCGGGCGTGCGTGACGCTGGGCGTCACGACGTGGACGTCGTGACCGCGGGCGGCGAGGCCGGCGGACAGACGCTCGGCGAAACGGGCGGCGCCGTTGACGTCGGGGCCGAAGGTGTCGGCGGCCATCACGATGGTGAGCGGACGTCGGTCAGCGACGGGTTCGCTGAGGGGTGTCGCGGAGTCGGTCACGGGGTACGGGCCAATCTGTGCGGCTGGCGCGCGCCGCGGTTCGCGTCTGCGCCGGATCCGAGTCTAGTCGGGCGGTCCCGCCGAGCCCGGAGCCGTGCCGCGCGCGGCGCATCTCGGCGGCATCTCGGCGGCCTGCATCGACGGTCCCGACCGTACGCTGGGTGTCATGGCTCGACTGCAGGCAGACGCCGACCCCCGCCGCTGGGTGCCCGTCACCGGATCGCTCGGCCTGCGCGGCCGGCGCGCGCGCAAGCGCGCGATCGGGATGCTGCTGGCGCAGGCGAACGCTGCGGTCGGGCGTGCGGAGCGGCCCGGCAGCCGGGTCGCGGCGTGGGCGATGAGCCAGGCGGCGCCGCTGCTGATGCGCCGCGCCGACGGGCGGGTGCTCGCGTGGGTGTGGAAGGACGATCCCGAGCTCCTCGTCGCGCTCGCGCAGGTGCAGCAGGCGACGCCGCAGGTGCGCGCCGCCCGGGCGATGATGCCGATCGAGTACGACGACACGGAGTCGTTCCGCGGCACCTACCTGGGGGTCGGCGAGAAGCTCGTGATGGATCTGCCGCCCGACCCGCGCACGCCCCCGTTCGCGACGTACACGTGGGACACCGGCACCCACCTCGTGACGCTGACGGCCGTCAGCGCCGACCGGGAGCGGTTCGGGACGGCGCTCGGCGCCGTCGACGAGGTGGCCCGCTCGCTGCGGCTCGTGGACGACCTGCCCGTCGGCGAGTCTCCCGACGTGCTGCGACTCGACCCGAGCTGATCACAATGCGATGAGCTGACGTAGCTCTCCGCCGGCCGCGAGCCGGTCCATGGCCGCGTCGATGTCGTCGAGTCCTATGCGGCTGGAGACGAGCTTCTCCAGGGGCAGCTTTCCGGCGCGCCAGAGGTCGACATACTGCGGGATGTCGCGGCTCGGTACCGCCGAGCCGAGGTAGCTGCCGATGATCGTCCGGGCTTCGGCGGTCAGCAGCAGCGGCGACACCGCTGCCCGCGCGTCCGGGGCCGGGAGTCCGACCGTGACGGTCGTGCCGCCGGGGGCGGTCACGGCGACGGCGGTCTCGAAGGCCCGGGCGTTGCCGGCGGCCTCGACGACGGCGGGGACGCGGAGGCCGAGGTCGATCGCATCGGCCGGGGACAGTGCCTCCGCGGCGCCGAGCTCGCGGGCGAGATCGAGCTTGGCGGGAACGGCATCGATGCCGATCACCTCGACCCCGAGCGCGACGGCGACCAGCAGCGCGGCCATCCCGACGCCCCCGAGCCCGACGATGGCGATCGTGGAGCCGGGAGCCGGACGGGCCGCGTTCATCACCGCGCCGCCTCCGGTGAGGACCGCGCAGCCGAGCAGTGCCGCGATCTCGCCCGGCACATCGGCCGGGACCGGTACGACCGAGGTGCGGCTGACGACGGCGTGGGTCGCGAACCCGCTGACGCCGAGATGGTGGTGCACGGCCTCCGCTCCGCGGTGCAGGCGGATGCCGCCGCCCACGAGTGTGCCGGCATTGTTGGCTCCGGTGCCCACCTCGCAGGGCAGTCGCCCGTCGGTGCGGCAGCCGGCGCACTCCCCGCATCGCGGCAGGAAAGTCATGACGACCCGGTCGCCCACGGCGACGTCGGTGACGCCCGGCCCCGTGCGCTCGACGATTCCGGCGGCCTCATGACCGAGGAGCATCGGTGTAGGGCGACGCCGGTTGCCGTCGACGACGCTGAGGTCGGAGTGGCAGACGCCGGCGGCCTCTATCCGGACGAGCAGCTCGCCGGCTTCCGGTGCATCGAGCTCGAGCGGCCCGACGCGGAACGGCCGCGATCGCGCGAAGGGCGCGTCCGCGCCCGACGTCTCCAGGACTGCACCGATGATCTGCATGTCGACCTCCTCGTCTGCGTCCGACGCTACCCCGGTCGGCTCGGCCACAGGACGCAACGGCGGAGACCATCGCCCACACGGCCCCGGATGCCACCCGCCGCGGCGGATCGCACGCGATCTCCGCCGTTCGGCTCGGCGGCGCGCCGGTCAGTCGCCTCAGTCGCGGGGGGCGCGGGGTTGCCAGAGCACGACCTCGGTCGCGCGGCGCACGCGCGTGCCGTGGCGCAGGGTCACGACGCTGCCGCTCGCGCCCGCGGCGAAGACCCGGGCGCCGCGACGCTGGTCGACCTCGTCGCGCAGGCGCTGTTCGAGGTCGGCGACCTCGCGGCGCAGCCGCCGCACCTGGTCCTCGAGCTCGATGATCCGGGCGATGGCGGGCAGGCTCATCCCGTCGGCCGACAGCGCCGCGACCTCGCGGAGCTGCGCGACGTGCCGCAGGGAGTACCGCCGCGAGCCGCCCTGGGTGCGGGCGGGGATGACGAGGCCCAGCCGGTCGTATTGGCGCAGGGTCTGCGGGTGCATGCCGGCGAGCTCGGCGGCCACCGCGATGGCGAGGATCGGGGCGTCCTCATCGATCGTGCTGTCAGCCATGCTCCTCACCTCTTCGTATCTACTCGCGGGCCTTGCTCATCAGATCGGCGCGCGGGTTCTCCTTCGACTCGAGCTCATGGAACCGCTCGAGCGCCTCCCGGGCCTTGTCATCCAGGTGCGACGGCACGGCCACCTGCACCTCGGCGAGGAGGTCGCCGGTGCCTTTCGACGTCTGCACGCCGCGTCCCTTGACCCGCAGCACACGCCCGGAGGGCGTGCCCGGCGCGACCCGGAGCTTGACGGGATCGCCGCCGAGCGTCGGCACTTCGATCGTCGCGCCGAGCGCCGCCTCCGTGAACGTCACGGGAACGGTGACGCGGAGGTTCAGGCCGTCGCGGGTGAACACCGGATGCGGGCGCACCGCGACCGCCACGACGATGTCGCCCGGCTCGCCGCCGTCCGGCGACGGCCGCCCACGGCCGCGGAGGCGGATCTTCTGCCCGTCGGCGACGCCGGCGGGGATCTTGACCTTGAACGGCTTGCCGTCCTCGCCCTGCAGCGAGATCGTCTCCCCGCGGACCGCGGTCTGGAAGTCCAGCGTCGTCCGGGCGGTGACGTCGGCGCCGCGCTGCGGCCCGCCGAACCCGCGGAACCCGCCGGAGGGCTGGCCGAACCGGCCGGAGCCGAAGCGTCCGCCGGTCTGCTCGCCGAACATCGCGAACAGGTCGTCGAAGTCAGCGGTCTGCGCGCCGCCCCGGCCGCCGAAGCGGCTGAAGACGTCCTCGAAGCCGCCGCCGGCGCCGGGCGCCTGGAAGCGCGCGCCGGAGCCCATGGCGCGGATCTGGTCGTACTCGGCGCGCTGCTCCTTGTCGCTCAGCACGGCGTACGCCTCGCTGATCTCCTTGAACTTCGCCTCTGCGCCCGCATCACCCTGATTGGAGTCGGGGTGATGCGTGCGCGCGAGTTTGCGGTACGTCTTCTTCAGGTCGGCGTCGGTGACGTCCTTGCTGACACCGAGGACCTTGTAGAAGTCCTTGTCGAACCAGTCCTGACTGGCCATGGAACTCCTCTCCGACTACTCCGCCGGGACGGCGACGACGACCTTCGCCGGCCGCAGCTCGGTGGTGCCCAGCCGGTAGCCGACCTCGACGACCTCGAGGACCGTCGCGGTCTCGACACCGGGTGTCGGCGCCTGGAAGATCGCCTCGTGCTGCTGCGGGTCGAACGCCTCGCCGGCGACGCCGTAGGCGGTGACGCCCATGCGCTCGGCGACGCCCCGGAGCTTCTCGGCGATCTGCGTGAAGGGGGTGCCCTCCTCGAGATCGCCGTGCTTCTCGGCACGGTCCAGGTCGTCGAGCACGGGCAGGAGGCCCTTCGCGACCGCGCCCTTGGCGCGCTCGATCTCGGCTTCCCGCTGCTCCTCGGTCCGGCGGCGGTAGTTGGCGTACTCGGCCTGCAGGCGCTTGAGGTCCAGGAGCAGGTCGTGCTCCTCGGTGGGGGCGTCCGCGACGGTCGCCTCATCGGACTGCATCGCGCCGAGGATGTCCTCGACGGTGAGCTCGTCCTCCTCGGCGACGTCGTCCTCGACGATGTCCTCCTGCGAATCAGGGTCGGAGACCTGCGCCTCCGACCCCTCCTCGCCGAGGACCTCGTCGCCTTCTTCGGGCTGTTCGAAGTCCTTCTTCGTCATGAGTCCTACTTCTTCTCGTCCTCGTCGTCGACGACCTCGGCGTCGATGACATCCTCTTCCGCGGATGCCGTCGGCGCGTCGCCCTCGCCGGCGGGAGCGCCGGCATCCGGTGCCTGCTGCTCGGCTTGCGACGAGGCGTAGATCGCCTCGCCGAGCTTCGTCTGCGACGTGTTCAGCTTGTCGAACGCCGTCTTCACGGCGTCGTCGTCGTCACCGGCGAGCGCCGTCTTCAGAGCGTCGACGTCGGCCTGGACCTCGGTCTTGACGTTCTCGGGCAGCTTGTCGGCGTTGTCGGCGATGAGCTTCTCGATGGAGTACGACAGGGTCTCGGCCTGGTTGCGGACCTCGGCCGCCTCGCGGCGCTTCTTGTCCTCGGCGGCGTGCTCCTCGGCCTCGCGGACCATGCGCTCGATGTCCTCCTTCGGCAGCGACGAGCCGCCGGTGATCGTCATCGACTGCTCCTTGCCGGTGCCCTTGTCCTTCGCGGACACGTGCACGATGCCGTTCGCGTCGATGTCGAACGTGACCTCGACCTGCGGGATGCCGCGCGGAGCCGGCGCGATGCCGGTCAGCTCGAACGTGCCCAGCGGCTTGTTGTCGCGCGTGAAGTCGCGCTCACCCTGGAAGACCTGGATCGCGACGGACGGCTGGTTGTCGTCCGCGGTCGTGAACGTCTCGCTGCGCTTGGTCGGGATGGCGGTGTTGCGCTCGATGAGCTTCGTCATGATGCCGCCCTTGGTCTCGATGCCGAGGCTGAGGGGGGTCACGTCGATGAGCAGCACGTCCTTGCGCTCACCCTTGAGGACACCGGCCTGCAGGGCGGCGCCGACGGCGACGACCTCGTCCGGGTTGACGCCCTTGTTGGGCTCCTTGCCGGTCTCCTTCTTGACGAGCTCACTGACCGCGGGCATGCGGGTGGAACCGCCGACGAGCACGACGTGGTCGATGTCGGCGACCTTGATGCCGGCTTCGCGGATGACGTCCTCGAACGGCTTCTTGGTGCGGTCGAGCAGGTCCTTGGTGAGGTCCTCGAACTTGGCGCGCGTCAGCGTCTCGGACAGCGACACGGGTCCGGAGTCGGTCAGCGAGAGGTACGGCAGGTTGATGCTCGTGCTGGTCGAGGACGAGAGCTCCTTCTTCGCCTGCTCCGCGGCCTCCTTGAGGCGCTGGAGGGCGATCTTGTCACCCGAGACGTCGACGCCGGTCGTGTCCTTGAACTGCTTGATGAGGTAGTCCACGACCCGCTGGTCCCAGTCGTCGCCACCGAGGCGGTTGTCGCCGGCGGTGGAGCGCACCTGGATGGTGGAGAAGTCGTCGTCCTTGCCCACCTCGAGGAGGGAGACGTCGAACGTGCCGCCACCGAGGTCGAAGACGAGGATGAGCTCGTCCTCCTTGCCCTTGTCCAGGCCGTACGCGAGCGCGGCGGCGGTGGGCTCGTTGATGATGCGGAGGACGTTGAGGCCCGCGATCTCGCCGGCCTCCTTCGTGGCCTGACGCTCGGCGTCGTTGAAGTACGCGGGGACCGTGATGACGGCATCCGTGACGGTGTCGCCCAGGTACTGCTCGGCGTCGCGCTTGAGCTTCTGCAGGATGCGGGCGGAGATCTCCTGGGGCGTGTACGCCTTGCCGTCGATCGACTGCGTCTTCCAGTCGGTGCCCATGTGGCGCTTGACGGAGGTCAGGGTGCGGTCGACGTTCGTCACGGCCTGGCGCTTGGCGGTCTCGCCGACGAGCACCTCGCCGTCCTTCGTGAAAGCGACGACCGACGGGGTCGTGCGGAAGCCCTCGGCGTTGGCGATGACCTTTGGCTCGCCGCCTTCGAGGACAGAGACGACGGAGTTCGTCGTCCCGAGGTCGATACCCACTGCACGTGCCATGTGTGCTGCTCCTTCTATCAATGGAAAGTCTGGGGGCGGCCCAACCTGAGCCGCGATGACTCAAGTGTACGCGGACGCGCCCAGAGGGTCAAATGAAGTTGAGTCTGGTCGTATCAAGTTCGGGATGTCGGCCGGAAACGGATGCCGGCGGAGATCGGGCCGAACCGCGGGATGCCAGGGATCGGGGGCTTCCTTGTGAGAAACCTGAGGGTTCCTTGTGGGTAGGGCTGGGGCTCACGGGACGTTCGGACGATCTTGCGGAGGTGCTCGCTGCGATCGGGGGTGCTTCTTGAGGTCGGGTCGAGAGACTCATCATGTGCTCGACAAGCCGCCCCGGATCTGAATCGCAGGCAGCGCGACCCGCACCCCACAACCCCCCGAAAAGGCGGCCACAAGCCGCGAAAGGACCCCATCATGAACAAGATCGCCAAGGCCTCCATCGCCACCGCAGCGGGCGTCGCCCTCCTCCTCGGCGGTGCCGGCACGTTCGCCACCTGGAACAGCTCGGCCGCCGCCGGCAGCGCTTCGATCGTCGCGGGCAACCTCGTCGTGCAGGACTCCGGCACCGCCGGCGTCTGGACCGCGAACGGCTCGACCGCCGCCATCGACCTCGCGACGTACGCCATCGTCCCCGGTGACGTCCTCACTTACACGAAGACCATGAGCATCAAGGCCGAAGGCGACGCACTCCAGGCGACCCTCACGCTCGCCGGCGGCTCGATCTCCGCGGCCGATGCCACCAAGCCTGCCGACGTTGCGCTTGCCGGGTACCTCCAGGCCAACGCCGAGCTGACCGCGACCGGCGCCGGCATCGTCAAGACCGCCAAGAACGACTTCGCCGTCGTTCCGGGAGCGGGAAACATCGCTCAGGACGTCACCGTCACGGTGACGCTCACCTTCCCGAACGGCGCGGCCGGCGCGGAGAACACCATGAAGACCGGCGCGGTGAACCTCAGCCAGTTCGCCGTCTCGCTCACGCAGAAGACCGCGTGATCCGTGGGCCCGTCGCTCCGGCGGCGGGCCCTTCCGGCCCCGAAGCTTCGAACCGAGGATCCTGATGTCCCGACGCACCGACCGCCACGCCGCACGGCGCGCGCAGCGGGCTGCGTCGGCTCCGCGCCGGATCCTCCTGGCCGTGGTGGGGACCGCGGCCACGATCGTGCTGGGGATCACCGCCGGCGGCGCCACATACGCCGCCTGGTCGGTCGCCGCCCCGGCGTCGAGCGCCACCACGCTCCGCGCCGGGTCGGCGGGCCTCACGGTCACGAACCCCCAGCTCGCCGCCACCGGCCTCTACCCGGGCCGCACGGTCTACGCGGCCACAACGGTCCGCAACTCCGGCACCACGCGGCTGAGCCTCAGCATCACCCCCACGGCCACCGCCACCGCTTTCACCTCGGCGCTCGTCGTCACGGCGGGCACCGCCGCATCGGCGGCAGACTGTGCAGCCGGCCGGGTCACCGCCCCCGTCACCGCGACGATCGGCACGACCCGCGCCCTCGGCGGTACCCTCGCCGCCGGCGCGTCCGCGCTCGTCTGCATCGGCCTCGGCCTCCCCGACAGCGCACCCGCTGCCGCGGCCGGCGCCGCCGCATCCCCCCTCACCCTCACCGTCTCCGGAACGCAGGTCCAGCCATGATCCGTCGCCGCCACCTCGGCCCCGTCGCCGCGCTGGTCACCCTCGCGGTGCTCGGCGGGTCCGGCGCCGCCGTGGCGTCCTGGACCGCCGCCGCCTCCGTCTCGGCCACGGCCTCCTCCGCCTCGGCCGCGACGACGCTCACGCAGGCCGGCTCTCTCACGACCACCTACGCGTACGCCGGCACCTCGTCGTCGCCGGTCGGCGGAACCCTCGTCCTCACGAACACGGGCACGACGCCGCTCACCTACACCTTGACGACGCAGCTCGCCACGGGCAGCAGCAGCGCCCTCGCCCAGAAGACGACGCTGTCGCTGTGGACGGGCACGTGCGGCGCCGCCGCCCCCGCGACGGGGGCGGTGACCACGACGCTCGCCAACCCGATGCCGGCGTTGCCCGCCGCCGCGCAGAACCTGGCGGCCGGCACATCCGTCACGGTGTGCGTGGCCACCAAGATCGCAGGCACCGACGCGGGAAGCAGCAATGCTGCCCTGCAGGGTCAGAGCGTCACCGCGACCTTCACCGCCACCGGCGCGGTCGGCGCGAACTGGAAGGCCACCTCTACCGCCGCCCCACTGACCCAGAGCGTCTACCGTCTCGCCCCCGCAACGGCGATCACCTGCACCAACGGCTCGGCCGGCAAGGTGACGCTCAGCTGGGCGGCGCCCGCCAACCGGCCGTCCGGAAGCGTGACCTACCGTGTGTTCGATACGGTGTCGGGCCGCGAAATCGACTCCGTCACAGCGAATTCCCTCACGATCAAACCCTTCGACATCTCCCCCAACGGCACGTTCGAGCTGGCCGTCGAAGCGAAGGAATCGTCGTACAGCACCACCGCGACGGTGAGCGACAGCGTCACCGTCATCCGCACCAGCCCCCTCGACTGGGGCATCCTCCCGAGACTCCAGTGCGCATCATGACCACCGCCACCGCATCCTTCCCCGCCATCACGCTGCCGACCGCCACGCGTCGCGCGCACCGCGAAGAGGCGCGCGCACGCGAGGAGGGCGAGCGCGGCCTGCTCCACTACCTCGGCGTGGGCCTGAGCAGCGGCCTGCTCGTCCTTCTCCTCGCCGTCGCGGTCGCCGTCGTCGCCCTCCCCGCCCTCGTCGGCGGCAGCGCGATGACGGTGCTCACCCAGTCGATGGAGCCCACGCTCCCCCCGGGCACCCTCGTCGTCGTCAAGCCGACGCCGGCCGACGAGATCGCCATCGGCGACGTCGTGACGTACCAGATCCGCTCCGGCGAGGCCGCCGTGGTGAGCCACCGCGTCATCTCGAAGACCTACACAGACGGCGAGCTGACCTTCATCACGCAGGGCGACAACAACACCGACCCGGATGCCGAGCCCGTGCGCGCCGTGCAGATCCGCGGCACCATCTGGTACAGCTTCCCGCTGCTCGGCTGGGTGAACAGCCTGCTCACCGGCGCGAACCGCACGCTGGTCCTCGCGATCGCCGCCGGCGGTCTGTTCCTCTATGCGGTGTTCGAAGTCGTCCAGGCCGCGCGCGAGCGGGCCCGGCGGCGCGCGACGGCGTGATCGCTCCCGTGACGTCGTCGTCAGGAGCAGGATGGATGCCGTGG
Organism: Microbacterium sp. UNCCL10; assembly: GCF_000746195.1. NCBI lineage: Bacteria > Bacillati > Actinomycetota > Actinomycetes > Micrococcales > Microbacteriaceae > Microbacterium > Microbacterium sp. UNCCL10. Next base: position 244,635 of record NZ_JQKT01000008.1, read on the forward strand.
CTCTGCCCTGGGACTTCCACCCGCTCGACGGCGAGCGCGTACGCCTGACCGCATTGCAGCCGGGCGACCTCGAGCCGCTGTACGCGATGCAGTCCGACCCGGAGGTGTGCCGGTACCTGCTCTACGAGCCGCGTTCCCTCGACCAGGTCGTGGACGTGCTGGCGCGGGATGCCGGCGCCCTGCGCCTGGAGAAGCCCGGTGACTACCTGCAGCCGGCCATCCGCGACCGCGAGGGTCGCTTCCTCGGCACGACGTACCTCGAGCTGCACAGCGTCGAGGACCGGACGGCGGAGATCGGGTGGATCCTGCTGCCGGAGCACCAGGGGCACGGCTACGCGCAGGAAGCGGCCACCTTGCTGCTGGACCTCTGCTTCGGTGAGCTCGGGCTGCACCGCGTCTACGCGGAGCTCGACCCCCGCAACACGGCATCCGTCGCCCTCTGCACCCGCCTCGGGATGCGCCACGAGGGGCACTTCGTGGAGGACATGTACCTCAAGGGCGAGTGGACCGACACGGCTCGGTACGCGATCCTCGAACGCGAATGGGCGGCGCGCCGATAATCTGAGCGCGGGTGCCGCTCCTCGCGCACCGGTCGCACCACTGAAGGGTCCACCCGTGACGGACATGAGCTCGCGCTCCCCGCAAACCCCGCCCGCCCCCGCCGACACCCGTGCGCTGGGCGCTATCGGCGAGGTGTTCCAGGACTCCGCCCCCGACCGGATCGTGCCGAAGCGGCAGGTGCGGTCGTGGGCGATGTGGGACTGGGCGGCGCAGCCGTTCAACTCCGTCATCCTCACCTTCGTCTTCGTCTCGCTGTACCTCGTCTCCGACAACTTCCTACCGGCCGACATCGCCGCACTCGACGCGTCCGACCCGGTCAAGGAGCGCGCGCTTGCCGACCTGAGCAGCGGGTACGGGCTCGTCTCGTTCCTCGCGGGCATCGTCATCCTGCTGATCGCGCCCGTCCTCGGCCAGACAGCCGACCGCGCCGGCCGGAAGAAGCGCTGGCTGCTCGTGGCGACCGTGCTGCTCGCCCTCGTGCAGTTCAGCCTGTTCTTCGTCTTCGCCGACCCCGCCTTCTTCTGGTTCGGCGCCATCCTGGTCTCCCTCGGCGCCGTCGTGTCGGAGATCGCCGGCGTCAACTACAACGCGCTCCTCGTCAGCGTCTCCACCCCGCGCACCGTCGGACGGGTGAGCGGGCTCGGGTGGGGGCTCGGGTACATCGGCGGCATCCTCGCGCTCGGGATCGTCGTCGCGCTCACCTTCGCGGACTGGTTCGGCATGGACACCTCGAACGGGATGGCGTACCGCGTCATCGCGGTCGGCTGCGCCGTCTGGACGATCGTGTTCGCGATCCCGCTGTTCCGGAACGTCCCCGAGCCGCCGGCCCGCGAGGGCGCGGAGCCGGTCGGGTTCTTCCGCGCCTACGTCGAGCTCGTCCGCAACATCGCGGCGCTCTTCCGCGACCACCGCCCGACGTTCTGGTTCCTTGCGGCGAGCGCGGTCTACCGCGACGGTCTCGCCGGCGTCTTCGCCTTCGGCGGGGTGCTCGCCGCCGTCGCCTTCGGCTTCTCCCCCAACGAGGTGATGATCTTCGGGATCGTCGCGAACCTCGTCGCCGGCGTCTCCACGATCATCGCCGGGCGCTTCGACGACCGCTTCGGCGCCCGCGCCGTCATCGTCGCCTCGCTCACCGGCCTCGTCGTCATCGCCGTCGCGGTCTTCCTGCTGCACGACACCGGGAAGCTCCCGTTCTGGGTCGGCGGACTCATCCTCTGCGCCTTCGTCGGACCCGCGCAGGCGGCGTCCCGTTCACTGCTGGCGCGCGTCACGCCGCCGGGGATGCAGGGCGAGATCTTCGGCCTGTACGCGACGACGGGTCGCGTCGCGAGCTTCATCTCGCCCCTGCTCTGGACGCTCTTCATCGTCTGGTTCGGCGCCACCTACTGGGGCATCCTCGGCATCGCGATCGTGCTGGCCCTCGGCCTCGTCATGCTCCTGTTCGTGAAGCTGCCCCCGCACGTCCGCCTGTAGCCGTCAGCGCTGCGGCCACGCCGCCGCGAGCTTGGTGAGCAGCCGGGCGAGCTCGGTCCGCTCCTCGGGGGTGAAGTCCGCGAGCGCGTGGGTCAGGTGCTCGCGGCGCTGCCCACGGAACCCCTGCGCGAGTGCGGTGCCCTGCGCGGTCAGCGCGACGCGCGTACGCCGGGCGTCGTCGGGGTCTGCCTCCCGGCGGACCAGCCCGAGATCGACGGCCTGCTGGATCAGGCGCGACGCGCGCGGTTGATCGACACCGATCGCCTCCCCGACCTCGCTGACCGAGAGCGGGTGGGATGCCGCGGCGAGCGCGTCGAGGAGGCGGAGGCGTGCCGGGCCGCCGAGGCGCGGCCCCGCGGCGAGCCACTCGTGCTGCGCGCCGTGCGGTCCGCCGTGATTCCACGGGCCATGGCCGCGGTGGCCGTCCGGGCCGCCGCCGAAGGGGCCGCCGGGACCGAACGGTCCGCCCCGGCCACGGGACGATCCCGAGCCGTCCGGTCCGAAGCCGGGGCCACCCGGTCCGAACCCGCCGGGACCCCGCCCGCGCCCGCGCACGAGCGCGAGGGCGGCCATGATCGCGTCGAGCTCGGCGGGTTCGGATTCGGAATCGGTCATCCTCCGAATTTACATGCACCTTGACATGAGACCTCAATGCATGTCATCCTACATATGCATGCGATATGACATGCATCCGCGGCGGATCGACCGCCGCCGGTGAAAGGACTTCCCATGGACAACGACATGGACAACACGAACAACATCGATGAGGACGCCGCCTTCCCGTCCCGTCCGCTCGGCTTCTGGCTGCGCGCGGTCGACCGACTTCTCGAGCGCGAGTTCCAGGCGGCGTTCGCAGCGGAGGGCGTCACGCGCCGCGACTGGCGCATCCTCACCCTGATCGACGGTGACGTCGAGGCGCCCGAGGCGCTCGAGCGACTTCGCGGCAAGAAGCTGCGGACGCTCGCCGACCGCGGGTGGGTCACCCGGGTGGATGCCGGATGGGCGCTCACCGACGAGGGACGTGCCGCGAAGGAGCGCCTCGGCGCGCTCGTCGACGGCATCCGTTCGAAGGTGGCCGCCACGGTCTCTGACGACGACTTCGCGACGACCGTCGCCTCGCTCGAGGCGATCGCGCGCGGACTCGGCTGGGACGGCGCGGAGCGGCTGCCCGGTGGGCACGGCTTCGGCCGGCGGGAGGGCTTCGGCCCCGGGCGCGGGTTCGGAGCCGGGCCCGGGTTCGGAGCCGGGCGCGGGTTCGGGCCCGGCGGGCGCGGTCACCACGGCCACCACGGCCACGGTGACTGCGGTCACGGCGGGCGCGGCTTCGGCGGCGACTTTGCCCACGGCGGGCACGGTCACCACGGCCACGCGGGTCATCGGATGGCGGAGGACGCGTACGCGCGCGGCTTCGAGGCCGGTTTCACGCGCGGTGAGAGCCGCCGGGACGCCTGAGCCCCGGCATCCCCCGGTCGGCGCCCGTCTCCCTGCGGAGGCGGGCGCTTCGCCGTTCCCCGCAGCGCGGGCGGCCGAACGGCGGAGATCGTGGCCGTCAGCCGGCATCCACCTGCCGTGGCGGCGACGTCGCGGACGAAATCCGCCGCGCGGTCGCCGGTGTCAGCGGCCGGAGGCTCCCGCGTCGGTCGAGCCGACGTCGGTGCGGTGGAAGTTCTGGAACGAGCGGGATGCCGTGGGCCCGCGCTGGCCCTGGTAGCGGTTGCCGTAGGGGCCCGAGCCGTACGGCGATTCGGTCGCCGACGACAGGCGGAAGAAGCACAGCTGCCCGATCTTCATGCCGGGCCACAGCTTGATCGGGAGGGTCGCGACGTTGGAGAGCTCGAGGGTGACGTGCCCGGAGAATCCCGGATCGATGAAGCCGGCGGTGGAGTGGGTCAGCAGACCCAGGCGCCCGAGCGACGACTTGCCCTCGAGTCGCGCGGCGACGTCGTCGGGGAGGGTGACCTGTTCGAACGTCGAGCCCAGGACGAATTCGCCCGGGTGCAGGATGAACGGCTCGTCCGGGGCGACCTCGATCAGGTGCGTCAGGTCGGGCTGGTCCTCGGCGGGATCGATGAAGGGGTACTTGTGGTTGTCGAAGAGGCGGAAGTATCGGTCCAGGCGCACGTCGACGCTGGACGGCTGGACCATCTCCGGATCCCACGGGTCGAGGCCGACGCGGCCTCCGTCGATCTCGGCGCGGATGTCTCGATCACTGAGCAGCACGTGCCCAGCGTAGTGCGGCGGTGCGGGACGTCCGCGCCGATATCGTTCGGTCATGGACAACGACTACTCAGGGCTGGCCGCTGGATTCGGCGTCGGCTTCTTCATCCTCATGCTCGTCATCTACCTGGCCGTCGTGGCGCTCATGCTGTGGGTCGGGTACCTCATCATGCGGACGGCGGTGAAGAACGGCGTGGTGCTCGCGATGCGGGAGACCGGACAGCAGTTCGCACCCGCATACCGGCCCGGCATCCAGGTGCCTCCGGGCCGCTACCCCGGCTCGCCCGGCTGAGCTTCCTTCGGGCCGCGTTGGCGCTCCGGTTCGGGCAGGGTAGTCTGGACCGGCGCACAGCGCACGGGGCTGTAGTTCAATGGCAGAACTTCTGCTTCCCAAGCAGATAGCGCGGGTTCGATTCCCGTCAGCCCCTCCACCTCACCGCTCGACCCTCACGGGCAGACGCGTACTCGGCGCCCCTCGTGGCCGACCACGTCGCCGAGCTGCAGCTGCCGCCCGCGACGGCGATCGACCTCGCCGTTCACGGTGACGTAGCCGTCGATGATGGCTTCCTTCACGTCGCCGCCGGAGTCGAGGAGCCCGGCGAACTTCATGAACTGCCCGAGGCGAATGGCCTCGCCCCCGATCGACACGTCTTCGATGGGGGTCGGGTTGGCCATGTCGGAATGCTATCCGACCGGGCACCCGCGGCACCCGCTCCGCTGACGACGGTCGTCGCCACGGGCGACGTGACGCCCTGGCTCAGCTCTGCGTCAGCGAGGAGGCGCAGCGCCCCAGCAGATCGATGAGACGGGCCCGGTCCCCGGGGCTGAGGTCCGCAACCATGCGGTCCTCCACCGCCCGCACGGCGGCGCTGGCTGTGTCGAGCTGGCGTCGGCCGGCGGCAGTGAGCTCGGTCGGGAGCGCCCGCCCCGCGGCGGGTTGCTCCGGGCGCGTCACGAGCCCGTCGCGCTGCAGCCCCTGAAGCAGCACGTTCATCGACTGCCTCGTGACGAAGGCCCCGCGGGCGAGCTCGGAGTTGGAGAGGCCGGGACGCTGCGCCAGCAGCTCGAGGCAGGAGTAGTGCGTGATCGTCATCCCGAGCGGATGCAGCACCTCCTCCATGGCTGCCCGCAGCGCCGTGGACGCCACTTTCAGGAGGTACCCCGGTGATGCCGCGAGGTCGATCCGTTGCGCATCCTGAGCCATGTCAGTATCTTGACATACATTAGATGTCAGTTATCTGACATAGATAGGAGTTTGCCATGACGGTTTCCGGCCCCGGTTTCATCTCCCTGCAGGTGCGCGACGTCCCACGCGCGGCGGCGTTCTATGAGCGGTACCTCGGCTTCGCGCGGCAGGCGGGACCGCCCCAGGCAGTGGTCTTCGCGACCTCCCCGGCGGTCTTCGCGGTGCGTCCGCCCCTTCCCGGCGTCGATCTCGATGCCGGTCCGCTGGGTCACGGCGTCGGCGTCTGGATGCAGGCCGACGACACGATGGCGATCCATGACGCGATGGTCGCCGACGGGGTCACCATCGCCGCGGCGCCGATCGACGGCCCGTTCGGGAGCACATTCACGTTCCTCGACCCGGACGGCTACGCCATCACCCTGCACGATCGGGCGTGAGCGGCCGCGCCGGGGCGCCCTCGCCGACCTCCCGAGCCGGCCAGCGCGGTTCATCCGCGCCGAAGTGTGGGTGAGGCCGGGCGTCACCCACAGGATGCCGCGGGCGAAGGCCACGCTCCTCGGCGCGGCCCGGTGCGCTGCGAGCGCGCGAGGCGTTCACCCGCGCCAATGTGCGGGTGCGTCGCCCCGTGACCCGCCATTCGGCGCGGCCGAATCGGGCCCTGAGAATTCATCCGCGCCGAAGTGCGGGTGCAACCGACCGACACCCGCAGGATGCCGCAGGCGAAGGCCACCCGCCCGGCCCGGCGCGCTGTGAGCGCAACCCCGAAGGTTCATCCGCGCCGATGTGCGGGTGCGACGCCCCGTGACCCGCCATTCGGCGCGGCCGAGCCACGCCGCGAGGATTCGTCCCGCGGCGAAATGCCCCGCGCCGTAACCTTGATCCCATGCACCTGAACGAGACGCGCGCCTGGAACCGCTTCTACGCCGAGGGCACGCCGATCGACATCGAGCCGGCGACGGGCTCGCTCTCCGACCTCCTCGACGAGCGCGTCGCGCAGTACGGCGAGCGCCCCGCGGTCACGTTCTTCGGCAAGAGCCTCACCTACCGGGAGGTCGCCGACCGCGTCGCCCGCGTCGCTCAGGGCCTGTACGACCTCGGCGTCCGGCCCGGCGACCGCGTCGCGCTCGTGATGCCCAACGCCCCGCAGCACCTCATCGCGTTCTACGCCGTGCTGCGCCTGGGCGCGATCGTCGTGGAGCACAACCCGCTGTACACGCGGGACGAGCTCGAGGTGCAGTTCCGCGACCACGGCGCGCAGTACGCGCTCGCGTGGGACAAGGTCGCGCCCGTCATCCAGAACCTGCCGAAGGATGTCGGCATCCGCCAGGTCGTCTCCGTCGACGTCACGCGCGCCATGCCGTTGCCGACCCGGCTGGCGCTGAGCCTGCCGATCGCGAAGGCCCGCGAGTCCCGCGCGAAGCTCACGGCGCCCGCGGCCGGGACGGTCCCGTTCGCACGGCTGGAGAAGTCCGCTCCGCTGGATGCCGCGTTCCCGCGGCCGACGGTGTCCGACGTCGCGTGCCTGCAGTACACGTCGGGCACGACCGGCACCCCCAAGGGCGCCATGATCACCCACGGGAACCTGTGGGCGAACGCCCGCCAGGGCGCCGCGTGGATGCCGCAGTTCCGCCACGGCGAGGGCCGCATCTACGGGCTGCTGCCGATGTTCCACTCCTTCGGGCTGCTGCTGTCGGTCATCTACGCCGTGGAGACCGGATCGAACGCCGTCCTCTTCCCGACGTTCGACCCCGAGCTCGTCTCGCAGGCGGCGAAGAAGCTGCCGCCGACGTTCATCCCCGCCGTCCCGCCCATGTTCGACCGTCTCGCACGGGTCGCGAAGGAGGGCAAGCTCGACCTCAGCGACGTCGTCTACTCGATCTCCGGCGCGATGACCCTGACCCCGGCGATCGTCAAGCGCTGGGAGGACCAGGCCGGCAGCATGCTCAATGAGGGGTACGGCCTCACCGAGACGAGCCCTGTCGCCCTCGCCAACCCGTTCACCGACACCCGCAAGATCGGGGCCATCGGCATCCCGTTCCCCTCCACCGACATCCGCGTCGTCGACCCGAACGAGCCGACCCGCGAGGTCGGGCTCGGCGAGACCGGCGAACTGCTCATCAAGGGCCCGCAGGTCTTCCAGGGCTACTGGAACCGCCCGGAGGAGACCGCGCAGACGCTGCTCGAGGGCGGCTGGCTGCGCACGGGCGACCTCGTCATGCAGGACGAGGACGGGTTCGTCACGGTCGTCGACCGCAAGAAGGAAATCATCATCACGGGCGGCTTCAACGTCGCCCCGACCGAGGTCGAGAAGGTGCTGTCCGGCGTGCCCGGCATCGCCGAGGCCGCGGTCGTCGGCATCCCGCGCGGCGGCGGCGCGGAGATCGTGACCGCGGTCGTCGTGCTGGAGCCCGGCGCGACCTTCGACGAGGATGCCGCCCGCGAGGTCGCCCGCGAACAGCTGGCCGAGTACAAGCGGCCGACCTCGTACCGCGTGTGGGAGGAGCTGCCGAAGTCGCTCATCGGCAAGGTGCTGCGCCGACGCGTGCGGGACACGCTCATCGCCGACCGGGGCGCCGTCCGCGCGGTCCCCGTGGAGGACTGAACCGGCGTCAGGCGACGGGTTCGACGGCCTCCCGCGCACGTCGCCCGGCCGCGCGCACGGCGCCGATCGACGCGACGATCACGAGTGCGATGCCGGCGAGCTCGAGCGTCGTGAGCTGCTGGCCGAGCAGCAGGAAGCCGGCGAGGCAGGCCGTCGCGGGTGCGAGGCTCATGAGGATCGCGAAGGCGGATGCCGGCAGGCGCCGCAGCGCGATCAGCTCGAACGCGTACGGGATGGTCGAGGAGAGCACCGCGACGGCGGCGCCGATGGCGAGAAGCTCCGGGCGCAGCAGCGCTCCGCCGGCGCTGACGATGCCGAACGGCAGGGAGATCAGCGCGCCCGCGGTCATCGCGAGGGCGAGGCCGTCGAGCTTGGGGAACGCGGCGCCGACCCGGGCGGAGGCGAGGATGTACAGCGCCCAGCTGGCCGCCGCGCCCAGCGCGAAGACGACGCCGACCGGATCGAGTCGATCCCACCCGCCGCCGCCGAGCGCCACGACACCCGCGAAGGCGAGCGCGGCCCACAGCCATGCCGACGCGCGACGGCTCGCGACGATCGACAGGACGAGCGGGCCCAGCACCTCGATCGTGACGGTGACGCCGAGCGTCAGGCGCTCCAGCGCGAGGTAGAACAAGCCGTTCATGACGGCCAGCACGACACCGAACCAGACGACGCTCAGCCAGTCGCGCGACGTGTGGCCGCGCAATCTGGGGCGGGCGATGGCCAGCAGCACGAGCGCCGAGAACACCAGCCGCAGCATCACCATGCCGAGGGGGCCGACCTGGGGGAAGAGCAGGTAGGCGAGCGAGGCGCCCACCTCCTGGCAGGCGAGCCCCGCCACGACGAGCGCGACGGCCGGAGCCGCGCCCGCACGTGCGGTCACGACGCGGGGCAGACGGTGGCGTTGTCGATGTCCGGGAGGACGCCCTCCGCCGTCCACGGCAGGCCCGCCTCGGGAGCCGCCTGACCGGCGGCCGCCGGCGCCTTCGAGGCGATCGCGGCCAGCTGCCAGGCCGTGGCGCGGACGGCGTCGGCGGATCCGCGCGAGTTGTTCAGCACGACGACGACGGCCATGCCGGTCTGCCGGTCGGCGAAGGCCGCCGTGAGATAGCCGGGGAACGAGCCGTACTGGCCGACGAGCGACCCGGCCTGGTAGGTGCCGCCGTCCACTGTGAACCAGGAGGGAGCTTCGGCACCGGGCGCGCGGGGCTCCTCGAAGCGCGCGTCGACATCGTACGAGCGTGCGCCGGTGGCCAGCGACTGCACGTAGCGGCCGAGGTCGGTGACGTTCGTCAGGACGCCGTCGGCGGTGAAGCCGGCCGACGCGGAGAGGCCCGTCAGATCCAGCGGCGGCGTCGCGCAGTCGACCGCGCCGTTCGCATCGCCGGACCGGTGTCCGGGGAGCGTCGACGCATCCGCGGGCGAGCCGGCGGGCAGCGAGCTGGCGGCCATGCCGACCGGTTCGAAGACGTACTCCTGGAACAGCTCGGCCGCCCGCTTGCCGGAGGCGCGCTCAAGGGCGAGGCCCAGCAGGACGTATCCGGTGTCGGAATCGAGGTAGGCCGAACCGGGCTCGAAAGCGAGGCCGGCCGACATCCCGTAGGCGAGCAGCTCCCGCGGACTCCACACCCGCTCGGGGTTCGCGATCCATCGCCCGAAGATGCGGCCTCCGTACCCGGCGAGCCCGCTCGTGCCGTCGCAGAGCTGCTCGAGCGTGACCGCGCCGAGATCGGGCACACCGGACACCCACTCCGTGACGGGGTCGCCGAGCGCGACGGTGCCGTCGGCGGCGAGGGCGTACAGCACGTCGCAGGTCATCGCCCGCGTGACGGATCCGGCCTTGAACGTCATGTCCGGCGTGACCTCGGCCCCGTCGACCGCGGTCGTGCCGAGCCCCGTCACCCAGGTGCCGGCCCAGGGCGCCCACACCCCTACGATCGCGCCGGAGGAGGCGGTCGCCGCCATCGCGTGCTCGACGGCGGCGCGCAGCTCGGTCTGCGTGGCCTCGGGAAGAGCCGCGTCGACCTGCTGCGGGAGCGTCACGGCGGGCTCGTCGTCCGGTGCGCAGGCGGTGAGCGTCAGCGCGAGGACAGCCGCGGCGGCCAGGGCCGTGAGCCGTCGAGAGCGACGTGTGCGCAGCATTCGTCCACCCCCGGAGTTCACCCTTCGATTAGAACACACCCGCCATGACGGGCCTCTTCGCCGGCACCCCCTTGACACGGAGCGTCCGCGTAGGGTCGAAGCATGCCGACCCCCTTCGACGACGACGCCCTCGCCGGCGTCCTCGGACACATGAACCGCGACCACGCCGACGACAATCTGCTGATCGCGCGCGCGTTCTCTCCTCTCCCCGATCCGATCGCCGCCACGATGCAGACCTTCGACGCGGATGCCGGCCAGTGGCATGTCACGTCGACGGACGGCACGGATGACCTCCTCCGCGTGCCGTGGCCGTCCGGCCCGATCTCCGAGCGCCGCGAGGTGCGGCGCGAGATCGTGGCGCTGTACGACGACGCCTGCCGGCGTCTCGGGATCACGCCCCGCGACCACGAGTGAAGCTTCAGGTTAGCTGAGCCTTACTTTCCGCTACGCTGAAGGGCATGACCGAGCCCGTCCCCTTCTCCGCCGCCATCCGCGACCGCTCGCACGCCGCCCACTCGGGCAGCGAGGGCGCAGGTTTCATGACGGATCTCATGGCCGAACGCGGAAGCCTCGACGATTACACCGCGCTCGTCGTGCAGCACTGGTTCATCTACGAGGCGCTCGAGGAGGCGGCGGCGACCCTGCGGACGGATGCGGCCGTCGCGCCCTTCCTGAGCCCCGAACTGGACCGGCTCCCGTCGATCGAGGCAGACCTCGACCACCTCCTGGGCTCCGCATGGCGCGGCACCGTGTCGCCGTTGCCGGCGACGCAGCGCTATGTCGACCGCATCCGAGAGGTCGGCGCCACGTGGCCCGGCGGGCTTGTCGCGCACCACTACACGCGCTACCTCGGCGACCTGTCCGGCGGTCAGTTCATCGGGCGGATCCTCGCCCGGCAGTTCGGCTTCGCCGAGGACGGCGTGCGCTTCTACCTCTTCGCGGACATCGCCGACACCCGCGCCTTCAAGGACGCCTATCGCGAGCTGCTGGACCGTGCGCCCTGGGAAGCCGACGAGCAGGAGCGCATCATCGAGGAAGTCCTTCTCGCCTACCGCTTCAACACCGAGCTGTTCGAGGACCTGCTCGCCGACAAGGCGGCACGCGTCGCCTGATCCGCTCTGCGCTCACTCCGCGGCCGCCCGGACGGCCGCCATGAAGCGGCGCACGTCGCGGTCGACCAGGATGTCGCTCGGGCGGAGCGGACGAGACAGGTACAGGCCCTCGAGCGACGTGAGCCGGGACAAGGCGACATAGGTCTGCCCGGGGGCGAACGCCCCCGACCCGAGATCCACGATCGCGCGGTCGTAGGTCTTGCCCTGCGACTTGTGGATCGTCACGGCCCACGCGAGCCGCAGCGGGAACTGGGTGAACTCGGCGACGATGTCGCGGGTGAGCTTGCGTGAGCCCGGGTCGTACGCGTAGCGGAACCTCTCCCAGACGGTCGGCTCGACGTCGTGCTCCTCACCGTCGAGCTCGACCCGCACCGACCCGCCCGCGATGCGGGTCACGGTGCCGATCGAGCCGTTCACCCAGCGGGGGCCGTCACCGCTGTATCCGGCGATGTCGTTACGGAGGAACATCACCTGCGCACCGACCTTGAGCTGGAGCTCCGGCTCGGCGGGGTAGGTGTCGCCGCGACCGAAGTCGCCGCTTATCTCGGCGCGCGCCGTCTGCACGGGCCCCGTCAGGGCATCGAGGTGCCGCTGGTTGATGCGGTTCACGATGTCGTTGCGGGTCGCGAGCGTGATGATGGGCGGCTCGCCGTCCACCGGCTCGGGCGGGGTGCGCGCCCCCATCGTGTTGAGCGCGTCGGCGATCTCGGCCGTCACGATCCCGTGCCGGACGGCATTGAGCATCGCCTTGAAGGCCGGATCGGACTGCCGGTGGATGTCGCGCAGTTCGCGGATGTGCAGGGGCGCGCCGACGCGCCCGAGGTCGAGGAGCCCGTCGGAGCGGATCGCGCCGCGATCGGCCCGGGGACCGGCCCACACCTGCGCGTCGAAGAACCAGAACGACCGGTAGTGATCCTGGATGTAGCGCAGCTCGTCGCCGCGCGGCGGCACCGGCGACAGCTGATACGGATCGCCGAACATGACGATCTGCACGCCGCCGAAGGGCTCGGCCCGGCGGCGCCGAGCCTGCCGGAGCGACCGGTCGATGGCATCCATGAGGTCGGCGTTGACCATCGAGATCTCGTCGATGACGAGCGTGTCGATCGCGTTCATGATCTTGCGGGCGGGCTCGGACTGCTCGATCTCGCTGTCCGCGATGAGGCCGATGGGGAGCCGGAAGAGCGAGTGGATCGTCTGGCCCTCGACGTTGAGGGCGGCGACCCCGGTCGGGGCGCAGACGGCGATCTGCTTGTGGGTGTTCCACGCGAGATGCTGCAGCAGCGTGGATTTGCCGGTGCCGGCGCGGCCCGTCACGAAGACATGCTCGCGGGTGTCCTCGATGAGCCGGAACAGCGCCTCCTGCTCGGGTGACAGGGTCGGCGTGCTCACCGGAACCATGCTAGCTATCAGCCGGGCCTTCCTAGACTGGGTACGTGGACGGCACGCGCGATCTGACCGAGACGGATGCCGTCGCGCCCGCGCCCGCCGATCCCGCGCCCGCGCCGGATGCCGCTGCCGCCCCGGCGCGCGCGGCATCCGTCCACCGCCGGCGCCGTCGCCGCCTCGCGGCCGACCTCACCGCCCTCGGCCTCGTGGGCGTGCTCCTGGCCGCCGCCCTGACCGGCACCGGCGCCTACCTGTACCAGCAGCTGTACAGCCCGACCGCCTTCGTGCTCGGCTACCTCGACCTCCTCAGCCAGGGCCGGGCGGCCGATGCCCTCGCGATCCCGGGGGTGCCGGTCGACTCCGCCGACCTGACCGCCTCACGCCTCCCCCTCAACGCGTCGGAGGCACTCCTCCGCCGCGACGCGCTCGCCCCGCTGACCGACATCACGGCGGAGGAGGTCGAAGAGAGCGACGGCATCACCAGTGTCACCGTGTCGTACTCGTCCGGCCCCTTCGAGGGCACGAGCACGTTCCAGGTCGAGCGGAACGGGTGGATCGGCGTCGCACCGTCGTGGCGCTTCGCGCAGAGCCCCCTCGCCGTCATCGACCTGACCGTGCGCGGTGCGATGCAGTTCCGGGTCAACGGCTTCGAGGTCGACAAGCGGCAGGTGTCCCCCGATGGGGTGGATGCGGATCCGCTCGCCGCGATCCCGCTCCTGGTCTTCTCCCCGGGGCTCTATGCGCTGTCGGTCGACACGCCGATCTCGGAGAGCACGGGCGTCGCCGTGCTCTCCGACACTCCGCAGGCCCAGGTTCCCGTCGACCTGCAGACCCAGCCGACACCCGACTTCGTCGACGTCGTGCAGGAGAAGGTGGAGGGCTTCCTCACCGGATGCGCGGAGCAGCAGGTGCTGCAGCCGACCGGATGCCCGTTCGGGATCGACGTGAAGAACCGGATCGCCGACCTCCCCACGTGGTCGATCACGCAGCAGCCGACGGTCGCCCTGGCCCCGGACGGCGCGAACTGGGTCATCCGACGCACGGAGGCCGTCGCCCACGTGGACGTCCTCATCCGGCGTATCGAGGACGGCACGGTGTTCCCACGCTCGGAGGACGTGCCGTTCTTCATCGAGGGGACCGTCACGATCCTGCCCGACGGAACGGCGTCGATCCAGGTCTCCTCCGCCGAGTGACGTCGGTCAGCGCGCCGCGCGGGCCTCGCGGTCCGCGAGTTCCTGAAGGCGCGCGTTGTACGCGGTGAGCTCCTCGTCGCCCGTGCGGTCGGCGTGCCGGTCGGAGCGGCGCTGAGCCCGGTCGTCCGACCTGCTCCACTGGATGGCGACGACGATCGCGAGGATCAGGGTCGGGATCTCGCCGATCGACCATGCGACACCGCCCCCGACGTACTGATCCTGCAGCGGGGTGTCGCCCCACGTGCGGCCCATCGAGCCGAACCACTCCGCGACGAACAGCCCGGAGGACATCATGATCGCGATGCCGAAGAAGGCGTGCATCGCCATGACGCCGATGAGCATGACGAGCCGGAACGGGTGCGGGAAGCGGAGCGGTACCGGGTCGATGCCGACGAGGGACAGCACGAAGAGATACCCCGAGATGAGGAAGTGGGCGACCATCCACTCATGGCCGATGTGGTCGTAGAGCGACCACCGGAACAGGTCGGTGTAGTAGAAGATCCACAGCGACCCGATGAAGACGGCCGCGGCCACGAGCGGATGCGTCACGACCTTGGCGAACGGCGTGTGCACGGCCCAGAGGATCCACTCGCGACCGCCGCGTGTGTCGTCTTCGCGCTTGCGGATGGCGCGGGCGGCGAGTGTGACGGGGGCGCCCGGCACGAGGCACAGCGGAATCGCCATGGTGAGCAGCATGTGGCCGACCATATGGATGCTGAACAGGTAGTCCTGGTACGCGTTGATCGGGCCGCACGTGACCCACAGCAGCAGCAGCATCCCGACCAGCCAGAGCACAGTGCGGTACAGCGGCCAGGCGTCGCCGCGGGCGCGGAGACGGCGGACCCCCGCGAGGTAGCAGAAGACGCCGAACCCGACCGCGAACGCCCACAGCACGTCGATGTCCCACGTCGTGAACCAGCGGTCGACGGTGAGTTCCGGCGGCAGAGGGGCACCCGTGAGCACCTCGGCGGGCGAGGGCGACGCCGGCAACGAGAGGACCGTCGGGGGCGCCGTGCGGGCGAGGGCGACCGCCGCCCCGCTCGCGATGCCCATGAACGCGAGCTCCAGGGCGATGAGGCTCCAGAAGCGCCGCGCCCCGGCATCCGTCCCGATGCCCGCGATGAGGCGCCGCCGGTACCAGGCGCCCAGCACGCCGATCGCCAGCAGCGCGAGGACCTTCACGGACAGGAGGGCGCCGTAGGCGGAGAGCAGGTCGTCCCATGCGCCGAGGCCGGCCACGGCTCGCGCCGTGCCGGACAGCGCCACGACGACGAAGGCGGCGAGGGCGATGCTGGAGTAGCGCGCCAGGACATCGGTCAGGGCTGCGCGCGGCATCCGCGGTCGCAGGACGACGAGCAGCACCAGGCCGCCCAGCCAGACGGCGGCGCCGATGATGTGGATCGCGAGCGCGACGACCGCGGTGTTGTGGTTGGCCTCGTCGCCGGAGTGGCCCTGCGTGGCCATGGGGATGAGCGTCGCGACGGCGAGCACGGCGACGAGCACTGTCGACGTCCAGCCGCGGACGGCGAAGGTGAGCACCGTCAGCACCGCGCCGCCGAGGGTCGTGAGCGACCACGCCCGGCCGGGCTCCGTGTCGACGAGGAAGCGCCCGAGCTGCGCGCCGAACTGGGCGTCCGCGGCCGGAGCCTGGTTGAAGATGCTGAGGAACGTGAAGAAGGCCGTGACGCCCGCGGCGACGGTGAAGACGGCGGCCGCGACCGAGGCGAGGTCGAGGGCCGTGTCGAACGGCCGCTCCCCCGAGCGCAGGGCAAACAGGGCGAGGACGAGCGATCCCACCATGCCGGCGGCGGAGAGGTTCACGACGAGCGTCGCGACGGGGAGCCCCCAGCGCACGACCGGCCCCGGGTCGCCGAGGAGGAGCGGCGCCGCGCCGCCGCCGAAAGCGAGCCCGGCGAGGAGCGCCACGAGCGCGGACACCGCGAGGATCGCCGGCCCGGCGTAGCGGAGCGCACGGGAGTTCACCGTTCCAGCCTACGCGCGGGATTCCGGGCCCCGGACATGCAGAAGGGGGATGCCGGACGGCATCCCCCTTCTTCAGGTGACGTCTTACTTGACGGCGGCCTTCAGCTTCGAGCCCGCGGTGACCTTGACGCGCTTGCCGGCGGCGATCTTGATCTCCTCGCCCGTCTGCGGGTTGCGGCCCGTGCGGGCGGCGGTGTCGACGCGCTCGAAGGCGATCCAGCCGGGGATCGTGACCTTGTCGCCCTTGGCGACGGCGTCGGAGACGGTCGAGAACAGAGCGTCGAGCACGCCGGAGACAGCGGACTGGCTCTGGCCCGTCGCACTGGCGATGCTGGCAACGAGCTCGGTCTTGGTGATGGCCATGGGGTTGTCCTCCAGGAGGCGACGAGTGCCGCCTTGATTACTTCGGACCGGACGGCGCGCGCCCGGTTGGTCGGATGGACCGGTCCCGAATATACCCACGAACCGCGCCATTCCGCGGATTTCCGGCGTCCTGAGGGCGGTTTCCCCGGCGTGTCGCGGGAAGGATGGGGCGAATGTGACGGATGAGGTCTCAACGACCCGCCTCTCAGCCGGCACAGCAGAAGGCCCGGACCCCCTGCGGGGATCCGGGCCTTCGATGCGAGGGGTGCTTACCAGCTCGACTTGGTCACGCCGGGCAGCTCGCCCCGGTGCGCCATGTCGCGGAAGCGGACACGCGAGATGCCGAACTTCGACAGGTGGCCGCGCGGGCGGCCGTCGATGGCGTCGCGGTTGCGCAGGCGCACCGGCGACGCGTTGCGCGGCAGCTTCTGCAGGCCGACGCGGGCGGCCTCGCGGGCCTCGTCGGTCGCGTTCGGGTCCACGAGGGTCTTCTTCAGCTCGGCACGCTTCTCGGCGTAGCGGGCGACGACCTCTTCGCGCTGGTGGTTGCGCGCGATCTTGCTCTTCTTGGCCATGAGATCAGCGCTCCTCTCGGAATTCGACGTGCTTGCGGATCACCGGGTCGTACTTCTTCAGCACGATGCGGTCGGGGTTGTTGCGACGGTTCTTGCGCGTCACGTAGGTGTACCCCGTGCCGGCGGTGGACCGCAGCTTGATGATCGGACGGACGTCCTGAGCCTTCTTCGCCATTAGAGCTTCACACCCTTCGCGAGGAGGTCCTTGACGACCGACTCGATGCCGCGGACGTCGATGACCTTCATGCCCTTAGCCGACACGTTCAGCGTGATCTTGCGACCGAGCGAGGGAACGAAGTAGGTCTTCTTCTGCACGTTCGGGTCGAAGCGGCGCTTCGTCCGGCGGTGCGAGTGCGAGATGGCGTGACCGAAGCCGGGAACAGCTCCGGTCACCTGGCACACTGCTGCCATAGTGATTTCTCCTTAGTACCGTGACACCGGACGGTGCCACCCAAGATCCCTTGTCTGCATCCCACGCCTGCGCGCGGCCGGGTGGCCGGGATCAGGAGGGGGATACGTACTGCGTGCTGGAGTGCGCGCAGACAAAGAGTCAGTCTAGCACGGCGCAGATCCCGGCCCCCGCAAGACCTCCGGATCGGGTGAGAGAACTCTCATCTCGTGCCCCCTTTTTCTTGCCGCGGACCAGCGCTTTTCCGCCTCTGGATGTCGGACCCCCGGCGCAGAATAGGGGCTATGGACCTCCTCGCCGCACCGTTGCAGAACCTGCTCCCGCAGGCTGCGGATCTGGTGCGGGCCGCGGCGTCGTCGCGGGCCTTCGAGCGGGCCAGTGAGACTGAGCTGGCGACGCAGCTGGGCACGGTCGCGGAACTCGGTCGGCTGGTCGATGCGCTGCTGGTGGATGCCGTGGGCGAGGTGATGCGCCGCTCGGAAGCGCCCGTGCGGGAGGAGCGGATGACCTCCCATCTCGGATGCCGGGACGTCACCGAGCTCGTCCAGAAGATCACGCGGCTCACGCCCCAGACGGCGACGCGCGTGCAGCGCGCGGCCCGAGCCGTGCGGCCCGCGGTGTCGGAGACGACCGGCGAAACGCTCGACGCCGCCTTCCCGTCGGTGCGGTCGGCGGCGCTCGAGGGCGTGGTCGGCATCGACGGGATCCTTGCGATCACCGACCCCCTCCAGGCGACGGCCCCGCGGGTCACCGCCGCAGCGCGGCGGGGCGCCGCGGACATCGTCGTCGCCGAAGCGCGCGGCGAGGGTCCGGACGGTGCGCCGCCGGCATGCGCGGAACTGCTGAAGATCCACGCGCAGACCTGGGCCATCGCGCTGGATCAGGACGGCGCCGAACCCCGCGAGCGCGCGGCGATCCGCACACGTGCCCTCGTTCTCGGTGTCGCCACGCCCGCCGGCGTGCCGGTCCGCGGGATGCTGCTGCCCGAGGTCGCCGCGCAGCTGCAGACGATCTTCGACGCACAGCTCTCCCCGAAGGTGTCGTTCACCCCGGACCGCGAAGACGTGCCGCTCCTCCCGCTCGATGACCGCACCCGCCCCCAGAAGCAGCACGACGCGCTCGCGGCCGCGCTCGGTGTCGCAGCATCCAGCGGCCTGCTGCCGACGCTGGGCGGGCATGCACCGACCCTCGTCGTGTCGGTCGCGGCCGCGGACCTCGCGGGCGACACCGGCTACGCGCACGCGCAGGGATGTGCGGAGCCGGTCTCCATGACCGTCGCCCGGCACATCGCGTGCTCCGGACGCATTCAGCGCGTCACCACCGGTGAGAATGGACGAATCGTCCGAATCGGCACCGAGGAGCGCGTGTTCAACCGGCACCAGCGACGCGCGATCGCCCTCCGCGACGGCGGCTGCATCATCCCGGGATGCGGCGTGCCCGCGGGCTGGTGCGAGATCCACCACGTCACCGAGCACGCCCACGGTGGCGCGACGCACACGGACAACGGCGTCCTCCTCTGCTGGTACCACCACCGATTCCTCGACCGCATCGGATGGCGGATCAGGATGAATCAGGGCGTCCCCGAAGTCATGGCACCGGTCTGGTTCGACGCCTCGATGCGATGGCGCGCCGTCACGACGTCCCCGATCCGCCTGCGCAAGAAGGTGCAGCGCACGTGACGGCGCGGCGGACTACGGCGTAGCCGGGGACGGACCCGCCCCGCGCCCCCACCGGAACGACGACACGGTCGGCTCGCCCGGCAGCCAGAATCGCCACGGGAACGCCGCCGTGCCGGCCACGCCCGCGACCCCGACGCGCGGGCCCGTCTCGACCACCGGCGCGGTCTCCTCGGGCAGGAGCAAGTGCGCCGTCGCGCCCGCCCGCGGGGCGCCCGTCACGGCGTCGATCCCGTCATGGCGCGGATGCCGGAGGCCGATGGCGTCGCCCAGCCGTCCCGGTCCCCGGGCGAGGTCGCGCGCTGTGCGGGCCGCCCGGCGCCGCGTGAACGCGGCATCCACCCCCTCGATCACCTCTCCGCCGCGCAGCAGGATTCCGCCGGCCTGTCCCTCGGGTCCGCAGACGACATTGACGCACGAGTGGATGCCGTGGCTCAGGTAGACGTACAGGTGCCCGGGCTCGCCCCACATCGTCGCGTTCCGCGCCGTGGGTCCGCTGCGGGCATGCGAACCGGGGTCGGCCACGTCGCCGGTACCGAGGCCGTGGTACGCCTCGACCTCGGTCAGCCGCACGGCGACCGTGACGCCGTCCACCGTGACGCGCAGGATCCCGCCGAGGAGGCGCGGCGCCACCTCGAGCGGCAGCGCGGTGAGGGCGTCACGGGTGGCGGGGATCATCCGCGCGTCGCGTTCTGGCACCACGAGATGTCGAACCCGGAGAGCGCCACGATCTCGTTGTCCGTGGCGTCCCCGGCGAGCGCGATGACATGGGTCTCGAGCCGGGTCGGCAACGGCAGGGCGTAACCGTCGTACGGATTGTCGACCATGTCGGGGGCCACCAGCAGCGCCGCGTACCGCCCGCTCGGCGAGACGCAGGTCTGCAGCAGCGTGTCCTCCGGCGGCACCGTGAACACGGTACGCGCGGAGCCGTCGGCATCCACCACGGCGACGTCGGTGGAGATCACGGTGAAGCCGTCGAGGTGCGCGAGCACGCGCAGGGTCTCGCCTGTCCCTCCGAGCAGGGGTGTGACGGCGCCCGGCTGCCCGAGGTCGGGCGCCGTGCCCGCCAGCGGCTCCTCGTCCGCGGTCGCGAGGTCGATGCGCGCGAGGCCGTCGATCCGCTCGACGACCGCCTGGGTGGATCCGCGCGCGATCCCGTGGATGACGACGGCGTTGCCGAGCGCGACAGGCTCGCCGCCGGCCGGCGAGGCGAGGGTGAGCGCGCCGTCGAAGGTGAGCAGCAGGACGCTGTCGGTCCCCGGCACGAACCGCCAGTCCTCGACGCGGGAATCCCCGCCCTCGATCGTGATGGGCGTGGGGTCGTCGTCCGCACGGCCCGCGCCGAGCGACGCCGTGTGCAGCACGCTCTCGCGTCCCCCGGCGGGGCCGATGTCGGCATCCGTGAACGTGTAGCCGATGAGATCGCCGCGGTCGGCGCTCTGCAGGTTGGTGACCATGCCGTCGCCGGGCAGCGGCAGCGTGCGCGGGTCCGAGCCGTCCAGCGCCGTCACGATGAGCTCGGAGAGGTCCTCGTCGTCGCGCGTCGCGATGACGAGGTGCCCGGACGTGGCGCGGAAGTCCTCGATGTGCGGCGCGGTGAACACCGGGATGGCGGCGTCTCCGGCCAGCCCGGTGCGGAAGACGGTGTCCTCCCCCTCGCCGCGCTGCAGGAGGTAGACCTCCAGCGGCGGGGTCGTGAAGGTCTCCGTGATCGTCGCCGCGGGCCCCCCGCCGATGCCGACGACGTCGGAGATCGTCACGGTGTACTCCGTGGCATCCCACAGCGGCAGTGCGAACCGCACGCCGACCGTGCGGCCGGCGGTGTCCACCGTGAAGTCGGCGGCCGGCGAGACGGTGACCTGCTCGGCCGTGACCTCGGCGAGCGACTGGGTCGTCGTGAAGAGGATGCGGGACCCGGATGCCGCGACCGCGGCCTCCGCGTCGATCTGCACCTGCGTGATGCGCGGACCCTGCGCCGTCGTGAGAGCGGCGCCGCCGAGGCCGACGGCGGCGAGCACCCCGATGACGACCGCGAAGCTCGTCGTGAAGGCGCGGCTGCGCCGCTGCCGCGCCTGGGAGCGACGCGTCGGCGGGTCAGTACTCATACGGGTCCTCGGGCTCCGCCACGACGTCCACCGAGGTGGCCTGCACGTGCAGGCGCCCCTCGACGTCGCGGATGGTGCCGGTCACGGTGACCCATTCGCCCGTCTCCGGTGCGTCCGCCGCGGTGATCGGGATGCGGGCGGGCTGGGCGTCGATGACGCAGTGCGTGATGACGAGCCGGGTGAGGTCGAAGCCGTCCTCGCCCGGCGTGACGAAGCCGGTGAGCGTGATCTCGTCGCCGTCGAAGGCATCGGGGTTCGTCGCGGTCGCGAAGACGCTCGCCCACTCGCCGACGCCGAACGACGCCGTGTCGCCGGTCGCGGCGAGCGCGACGTTGTCGGCGCCCTGGAAGAGGGGCGCCGTGCCTGTGTCGCGCGACATCGCGAGCTCGGCGGAGAGCGTCGCGGGCGGGACGAGGACGATGGCGCCGACGAGACCGGTCGCGAGGATGCCGCCGGTGAGCGCCGCGATCCCGCCCGGCGTGATCCCGCCCGGCGCGTGGGCTCCGTCGGCGTGCCCGACGTGGTCGTAGTCGTGCCCGTGGTCCTCGCCGTGCCCGTGGCCGTGGTCGGCTTCCTCGCCGAGCGGCAGGGCGAAGCTGAGCACGGCGCCGGCCAGCGCCAGCACCGCCATCGAGACGGCGAACCAGGTCGAGTCGGGGTTGATGTAGAGCCCGAGCCGATCCGTGACGGCGAGGGCGAGCGTGACGGCGGCGAGGGCGGCGGTGAGCCCCACACCGAGCAGGCGCGTCCCGAGGAGCCTAGGCAAGGAGGTTCACCACCCCGCCGAGCGCGACCGCGCTCAGCACGACGACCACGACGAGTCCCACGAGCACGCGCGTGCGGAAGGTCGTCCGCAGCAGCGCGAGCATCTTCACGTCGACGAGCGGGCCCACGATCAGGAACGCGACGATCGAGCCCGGTGTGAACGCGGATGCGAACGACAGGGCGAAGAACGCGTCGACGTTCGAGCAGATCGACACGACCATCGCGAGCGCGATCATCGCGACGATCGACAGCGCCGGATTCGACCCGATCGCGAGGAGCAGGTCGCGCGGGACGAGCACCTGCACGGCGCCGGCGAGGGCGGATCCGATCACGAGGGCGGGCATGACGGCGCGCAGCTCGACGACGAACTGGGCGAGGCTGCGCCGCCCGCGACCGCCGGACTCGGTCTCGGTCTCGACGATCTCGCACGCGGCGCGGAACCGGTCGGTGACGAGGCCGTCGGGGTCGGGGTGACGGCTGTACAGCCAGCCGATGAGGTTGGCCACGGCATACCCGCCGAGGAGGCGGGCGATGAGGATGCCGTCGTCGAAGCCGAACGCCTGGTGGGTCGTGATGATCACGATCGGGTTCACGATCGGCGCGGCGATGAGGAACGTCAGCGTCTCGGGGACCGTGAACCCCCGCATCATGAGGCCGCGGGCGAACGGGACGTTGCCGCACTCGCAGACCGGGATCAGCATCCCGAGGAGCGACAGCACGGCCCGGCGGGCCCAGGCGCGCCGCGGCATCCAGCGTTCGATGACGTCCGGCGGCACCCACACCTGCACGACGATCGAGAGGATGACGCCGAGCAGCACGAACGGCAGCGACTCGACGAGCACGCTGATGGAGAGGGTCAGGGCGTCCTGCGCGCGGGTCGGCAGCAGCGGTGCCGGGGAGATCAGCGCGAGAGCGAGCAGCGCCGCGATCACGGCGACGCCCGCGCCGAGGGCTGCCCAGGGCAGCACCCGCGCGGGGGCCGTCGGGGTGCTGGTCACCGCGCCGCTTCCGAGCAGGCCGCGCACAGCCCGAAGATGTCGACGACGTGCTCTGCCCGGGTGAAGCCGTGCGCTGCCGCCGTCCGCTGCGCCCACGTCTCGACGTCGGTGGCCTGGATCTCCACGGTCGTGCCACAGCTGCGGCAGATGAGGTGGTGGTGGTGGCCCTCGCTCGAGCAGGCGCGGTAGATCGCCTCGCCCTCGGGGCTCTGCAGCTGGTCGGCCTCGCCGGAGGCGGCGAGGGAGGCGAGGGTGCGGTAGACGGTGGCGAGACCGATGCCGGTGTTGTCGTCGCGGAGGGAGGCGTGCAGGTCCTGCGCGGACACGAATCCGGGGGAGCCGGAGAGCGCCGCGCGCACGCGATCGCGCTGCCAGGTGTTGCGCTGGGCCATGGCCGGAGTCTACCCGCGGGGCTTCCGAGCTCCCCGTGCGGAAGCCCTCATCGCGCCGTCGTGACCCGCCCGCGCCGCGCACCGATGACGCGGCAGACGAGGTAGATCACGAAGGAGATGGTGGTGATGTAGGGGCTCACGGGCAGGGTCCCCATGATGGCGAGCAGGATGCCGCCGACCGCCGCGACGATGCCGAACAGCGCCGACAGGAGCGGCACCGCGACGGCTCCCGACGCGACCCGCACGGCCGCGGCGGCGGGCGTGACGACGAGCGCCATCACGAGGAGCGCGCCGATGATGTGCACCGCGACGGCGACCGCGAGGCCCAGCAGCAGCATGAACCCGAGGGAGACCGCCGCGGTGGGCACACCGCGGGCGGCGGCGGACTGCGGGTCGAGGGAGTCGAACCGCAGCGGACGCCAGATGAGCAGCAGCGCGATGAGCACGAACGCGGAGATCCCGATGAGCCAGCCGAGCTGCGCGGACTGCACCGACACGATCTGCCCCGTCAGCAGGCTGAAGCGGTTGGCGCTGCGTCCGTTGTAGAGCGAGAGGAAGAGGATGCCGAGACCCAGCCCGAACGACATGAGCACGCCGACGATGGAGTTGCGCTCCCGGGCCCGCGCCCCCAGCCACCCAATGAGACCGGCGGCCACGAGCGACCCGACGATCGACCCCGTCACGACGTCCGCCCCGACCAGCAGCGCCGCGGCGGCGCCGGCGAACGACAGCTCGCTGATGCCGTGCACTGCGAAGGCCATGTCGCGCTGGATCACGAAGACGCCGATGAGCCCGCCGACGAGCCCGAGGATCGCGCCTGCCCACACCGAGTTCGACACGAGCGCGAGGATGTCGCCGTAGTCCGCGAGGCCGCCGAACATGGCGTCCCCGACGTCCGCCCAGTTCACTGGTGCCCCTCGTGGTGGTGGTGCGACTCCTCGGCGTCGGGCGCGCCGACCACGACGAGCCGGTCGCCGGCGCGCAGCACGAAGACGGGGGCGCCGTAGAGGTCGCTGAGGACGGGTGAGGTCAGCACGTCCTTCGGCTTCCCGAGGGTGAAGCGGCCGTTCGCGAGGTACAGGATGCGGTCGACCTTCCCGAGCACCGGGTTGATGTCGTGGGTGACGAGGAGCACGCCGGCCCCGGTCTTCCGGTGCGCGTCGATGAGCCGCACGACGGCCTGCTGGTTCGCGAGGTCGAGGCTCGTGAGCGGCTCGTCGCACAGCAGCAGGCGGGGGTCGTCGGCGAGCGCCTGCCCGACGCGCAGCCGCTGCTGCTCGCCGCCGGAGAGCACGCCGACCGGCTCGTCGGCGAAGTGGCCCGCGCCCACGGCGTCGATCAGCGCGTCGACGCGGGCCCGGTCGCCGCGGCGGCGCAGCGGCAGACCGAAGCGGTGGCCGTCGACGCCGAGGCCGACGAGCTCGCGCCCGCGGATGGAGGTGTCCCGCGGGAGGGGACGCGCCTGCGGCAGGTACCCGATCCGGCGGTTGCCGCGCCGGCGCACCGGTTCGCCGAGCGCCGTGATGGTGCCCTCACTGAGCGGCTCCAGGCCCAGGATGGCGCGCAGCAGCGTGGTCTTGCCGGAGCCGCTCGGTCCGAGCACGGCGATGAGCTCGCCGGGCGCGACGTCGAGGTCGAGACCGCTCCACAGCTCCCGGTCGCCGCGCCGGAGGGCGGCGCCGCGGATCTGCAGCGGATTCTGCAGCGCGGGGTCGGCGGGCGAGGTCACCGGGTCAGCGTACCGGCGAGATCGGCGATGTTCGCCCGCATCCAGCCGAGGTAGGTCTCGCCCTCGGGGACGAGTTCGGTGAACTCCACGACCGGAATGCCGTCGGCGGCCGCCCAGCGCAGGACCTCGCCGGTCTCGGCCCCGCCGGTCTGCGCGTTGGCGAGGACCGCACGCACCTCGCCGGTGTCGAGCATGTCGCGCGCCTCGAGCAGCGTCGCCGGCGGGACGTCCTGCCCCTCCTCTACGGCCTCGCTGAACGCGGCGGGCGCGGCGTCGACGAGACCCGCCGCCTCGACCAGGTACAGCGGGACGGGTTCGGTGACGAAGACGCGGTCGCCCGCGTGCGCGGCCGCGACGGCGGCGAGGTCGCCCGTGATCTCCTCGATGCCGGACTGGAAGTCGGCGAGGTTGGCGGCGTAGTCGCCGGCGTGGGCCGCGTCCAGCTCGCTCAGCTCGTGGGCGATGTCCGCGGCGAGGTGCGCCATGGCATCCGGGTCGTACCAGACATGCTCGTTGAAGCCGTCGATGTGGTCGTGGGCGGCGCCGCTGTCGTGATCGTGGTCGGCCTCGGCGCTGTCCCCTGTGACACTGTGGCCGTCGTTGCCCGGGTAGGCGTGCGAGAACTCCACGGCCGTCAGCACGACGGCATCCGCATCGCTCGCCTCGATGAGTCCATCGACGAAGGCGTCGTAGCCGCCGCCGTTGCGGATGACGAGGTCGGCGCGGGAGATGGTCAGCTGGTCGCGGGCGGGAGCCTCGTACGCGTGCGGGTCCTGTGCAACGGAGGAGATGAGGGAGGTCACCTCGATCAGGTCGCCCCCGATCGCCTCGGCGATCTGGCCGTACACCGTCGTGGACGCGACGACCCGGATGCCGTCGTCCTCGGTGCCCGCGGCGGAGCATCCGGCGAGGAGCAGCCCGG
Organism: Microbacterium sp. UNCCL10; assembly: GCF_000746195.1. Taxonomy (NCBI): domain Bacteria; kingdom Bacillati; phylum Actinomycetota; class Actinomycetes; order Micrococcales; family Microbacteriaceae; genus Microbacterium; species Microbacterium sp. UNCCL10. The sequence goes on from NZ_JQKT01000008.1 coordinate 270,424, forward strand.
AGGCGGCGACCAGCGAGAGGACGGGGGCGGAGCGGCGCATGCCTCCAGCCTACGTGCTATTGATAACCATTCTCAAATCAACGGGATGCCTGCGGCGGCGCTCAGTCCAGCAGCAGCGCGGGCTCCTCGAGGATCGAGGCGATGTCGGCGACGAACCGGCTCACGCCGTCACCGTCGATGACGCGGTGGTCGAACGACCCCGACACGGTCGTGACGAAGCGGGGGCGCACCTCGCCGTCGACGACCCAGGGCTTCTGCCGGATCGTGCCCATCGCGATGATGCCGGATTCGCCGGGGTTGATGATCGGCGTGCCGGCATCCATCCCGAAGACCCCGATGTTGGTGATGGTGATCGTGCCGCCCTGCTGGTCGGCGGGGGTGGACTTGCCCTCGCGCGCCGTGAGCGTGAGCTTCTCGAGCGCGCGGGCGAGACCCTGCATGTTGAGGTCCTGCGCATCCTTGATGTTCGGGACCAGCAGGCCGCGCGGCGTCGCGGCGGCGATGCCGAGGTTGACGTAGTTGCGCACGCGGATCTCGGCGGAGCCGTCTTCGTTGTCGATCCAGGCGGCGTTGACCATGGGCGTGCGGCGGACGGCCCAGATGACGGCGCGCGCCATGATGAGCAGCGGCGAGACCTTGATGTCGGCGAAGTCCGGCGACGCCTTCAGCCGCTTGACGAGTTCCATCGTGCGGGTTGCGTCGACGTCGGTCCAGACCGAGACGTGAGGGGCCGTGTAGGCGGAGCGCACCATGCCGCTCGCGATGGCCTTCCGGACACCCTTGACGGGGATCGCCTCCTCGCGCTCCGGGTCGGCGGCGGGCGGCGCCGCGACGGGCTGAGCCGGGCGGGACGCGGCCTGCGGCGCCACCGGGATGGACTGCTCGCGGACCTCGGGCGCCTCGGGCGTCGCGATGTTGCGGAACACCGAGGCCTGCGAGGCGTGCTTGACGACGTCGTCGCGGGTGACCTCCCCGGCGGGGCCGGAGGGGACGACCTGCGTGAGGTCGACGTCGAGGTCGCGGGCGAGCTTGCGGATGGGCGGCTTCGCGACGACGCCGACCGACGCCTTCACCGGACGCTCGGCGGGCTTGCGCCGCCGCGACTGCACGTGCCCGCCGGTGCCGTAGCCGACGAGGACCGCGCCGCCGTCCTCGGGTTCGGCGGCCTTCTCGCCGTGCTCCGACAGGCCCGCAGACGCGTCCGGCTCGGCGGCGGCTCCCGCGATCGTGATGATCGCGGCACCCACCGTCACGGTGTCGCCCTCCGCGGCGAGGAGCTCGCCGACCGTTCCCTCGAACGGCGACGGCAGCTCGACGAGCGACTTGGCGGTCTCGATCTCGACAAGCACGTCGTTGACGGCGACGGCGTCGCCGGGGGAGACGCGCCACTGCACGATCTCCGCCTCGGTGAGGCCTTCGCCGACATCCGGCAGATGGAAGGTCTGCGTGCTCATCGGTGCTCCAAATCAGTCTGCGTCAGTACGCCAGTGCGCGGTCGACGGCTTCGAGGATGCGGTCGGGGTCGGGAAGGTACGTGCCCTCGAGCTTGGCCGGCGGGAACGGCACGTCGAAGCCGGAGACCCGGAGGACGGGGGATTCCAGGGCGAAGAACGCCTTCTCCATGACGGTCGCGGCGACCTCCGACCCGACGGAGGTGAAGCCTGGGGCCTCCTGCGCGTAGACCATGCGGCCCGTGCGGCGCACGGAGTCCAGGATGGGGCCGTAGTCGATGGGCGAGAGGGAGCGCAGGTCGATGACCTCGCAGCTCGTGCCCTCCGACTCGGCCAGCGCGGCGGCCTGCAGGAGCGTCGTGACCATGGCGCCGTGACCGACCAACGTGATGTCGGTGCCGCGGCGGACGACGCGCGAGGCGTGCAGGGGCAGCGCCCGGTCGGCGGTGTCGACCTCGCCCTTGATCCAGTACTTCGCCTTCGGCTCCAGGAAGATCACGGGGTCGGGCGAGGTGATCGCATCCTGGATCATCCAGTACGCGTCGTTGGGCGTCGAGGGGGACACCACCCGCAGGCCGGGGGTGTGCGCGAAGTACGCCTCGGGGCTCTCCTGGTGGTGTTCGACCGCGCCGATGTGCCCGCCGTACGGGATGCGGATGACCACCGGCATCCGGTAGGCGCCCTCGTGGCGGTTCGTGATCTTCGCGAGCTGCGAGGTGATCTGATCGAACGCCGGGAAGACGAACCCGTCGAACTGGATCTCGCAGACGGGCCGGAAGCCCGACATCGCCAGCCCGATGGCCGTGCCCACGATGCCGGATTCGGCGAGCGGGGTGTCGAGGACGCGACGGTCGCCGAACTCCGCCTGCAGCCCCTCGGTGACGCGGAAGACGCCGCCGAGGCGGCCGATGTCCTCACCCATGAGCAGGACGTGGTCGTCGGCGGCCATCGCGGCGCGGAGGCCGGCGTTGAGGGCCTTCGCGAACGGCAGGTTCTGGACGTCGGTCATGCCTGGGCCTCCCCGAACGCGGCCTCGTAGTCGGCGAGCCACTGCCGCTGCGCATCGATGAGCGGGTGCTCGTCGCTGTACGCGTGCGCGAACATCGACGCGGCGTCGATGTCGCCGAGCGCGTTCGTGCGCACCCGGACGTCGTCCGCGTAGGCCCGGGCCTCGGCATCCACCTCGGCGAAGAGGGTCGAGGCCGCGCCGCGACCCTCGAGATACGCGCGCATCCGCTGGATGGGATCGCGGCGCGCCCACGAGGCCTCTTCGTCGGAGGTGCGGTACTTCGTGGGGTCGTCGCTCGTCGTGTGGGCGCCCATCCGGTACGTGAGCGCCTCGATGGCGCGCGGGCCCTCGCCGGCCCGCGCCTCGTCGAGCGCGAGCTTCGTGACGGCGTAGCTGGCGAGCACGTCGTTGCCGTCCACCCGCAGCGACGGCATGCCGTAGCCCTCACCGCGGCGGTAGAGCGGAGCACGCGCCTGGGTGGCGACGGGCACCGAGATCGCCCAGTGGTTGTTCTGCAGGAAGAACACCTGCGGCGTGCGGTAGGTGTTCGCGAAGACCATGGCCTCGTGCACGTCGCCCTGACTGGACGCGCCGTCGCCGTAGTAGACCATGACGGCGGCGTCCTGTTCCGGGTCGCCCGTGCCGCAGCGGCCGTCGAAGACCATCCCCATCCCGACGCCCGTGGCGTGCAGCGTCTGCGCGCCGAGCACGAGCGTGTAGATGTGCGTGTTGCCGTTCTTCGGGTCTGTCGGGTCCCATCCGCCGTGCGTAAGGCCGCGCATGAGCCGGACGATGTCAATGGGGTCGACGCCGCGGATCGTGCATACGACGTGCTCGCGGTACGACGGGAAGAGGTGGTCCTGCGGACGCGCGGCCCGCGCGGAGCCCACCTGTGCGGCCTCCTGCCCGAAGGACGGCGGCCACAGCGCGAGCTGGCCCTGACGCTGCAGGTTCGTCGCCTGCTGGTCGAAGGCGCGGACGACCACCATGTCGCGGTAGAGGCCGCGGAGGTCGTCGTCGCTCAGCGCGTCGATCAGTGGGAGGAGGCGCTCGGCCTCCGGGGTGGGCGCGAACGTGCCGTCGGCCGCGAGGACGCGGACGAGGGCGGGATCATCGGCCTGAGCCTCGAAAGAGGGGGTCACGGTCCTACGCTAACGTGCCCTCCGGTGCGGCTTCTGCAGGACATCGACAACGGATGCCGGGATTCACGGTGCCGAGTCCACAGGCGACGCGGGGGCGCGACCGTCACTCCGACGCGATGCTCCGGTGCGCCGCCTCGACCACGCGGTCCAGCGACTCCTCCTCGCCGACCGTGATGCGCACGCCGTCGCCGGCGAACGGGCGGACGATGAGGTCGGCGGCCTCGAAGACCTCGGCGACCTCGAGCGCCCGGTCTCCGGCGGGCAGCCACACGAAGTTGCCCTGCGCGTCGGGGACGTCCCAGCCGGCATCGCGGAGCAGCCGCACGAGGCGGTCGCGGCGGTCGGCGATGACGCGGACGCGCTCGAGCAGCTCCTCCTCGGCGTCGAGGCTCGCGAGCGCCGCCTCCTCGGCGGCTGCGGTGACCGACAGCGGGATGCCGGTCGAGCGGGCGGCGTCGAGGATGCGGGGGTGCCCGACGGCGTAGCCCACGCGGAGACCGGCGAGGCCGTACGCCTTCGAGAACGTGCGCAGGACCACGACGTTGTCGTGGCCGGCGGCGAGCACACGGCGGCCGTCGACGGCGGCGGGGTCGGTGACGAACTCGGCGTACGCCTCATCGAGGACCACGAGGACGTTCGCCGGCACCGCGGCCAGGAACGCGTCGAACTCGTCCTGCGTCACGATGGGACCGGTCGGGTTGTTGGGGCTGCAGACGAGCACCATGCCTGTGCGCTCCGTGACGGCGGCGGCCATCGCGACGAGGTCGTGGCGCCCGTCGGGCGTGTTCGGCACGGTGGTCGCGGTGGCGCCGGCGACCGTCGCGAGGCTCGGGTAGGCCTCGAACGAGCGCCAGGAGAACACGATGTCGTCCGCGGGCCCGGAGGTGGCCTGCGCGAGCTGGAAGAGGATCGACACCGAGCCCGCGCCGATGTGCACCGCGTCCGGCGCGACCCCGTACCGCTCGGCGATGCGTGCGCTCAGGCGCGGGGAGGAGGCATCCGGATACCGGTTGAAGGCCTGCGCGCGGGCGACGGCCGCGACGACGCCCGGCAGCGGCCCGAACGGGTTCTCGTTGCTGGACAGCTTGAAGGCTCCCTCGCCGGCCTGCTTGCCCTGCCGGTACGGCGGGAGGGCGGCGATCTCGGGACGGATGCGGACGGGGATGTCGGTCACGCGACGAGTCTATTGACGAGTCTCCCGCACACCCGTGCCCCCGAACCATGCGGCGTGCCAGACTGAGCGCACTATGCGCTTCCTCATCCGCGTCGTCATCAACGCCTTCGCGATCTGGGTCGTCACCCTCATCGAGCCGCTCAAGGTCGACGTCCTGCCGTTCGCGCCCGGTGAGACGCTGCAGCTCGTCCTGACGCTGCTCGCCGTCGCCGCCGTGTTCGCGATCGTCAACACGGTGATCGGCACGGTCATCAAGATCGTCGCCTTCCCGCTGTACATCCTGACGCTGGGCCTCATCTCGGTCGTCATCAACGGCTTCCTGCTGTGGCTGACCGCCTGGCTGACGCTGTGGTGGGGCTGGGGGCTGCGCGTCGAGGAGTTCTGGCTCGGCGTGGTCGCCGCGATCGTGATCTCGCTCATCAACTGGATCCTCGGGATCATCCTCCGCCCGCAGCTGAAGAAGAAGCGCTGACGGGGTTCGGATCGGCGCGGCCGGGCGCGCGCACCCAGCCGCGTTCCGCGCCGTAGAGCGTGGCCGTGACCGACGTCGCAGTGCCGAGCTCCGCGAGACGCTCGCGCACGGCCTCCACCCGCGGGTCGTCCGAGGCGTCGACGAGCCGTGCGGTCTCGGCGTAGGCATCCAGCTGATGCGCGCCGAAGGCGAGGTCGGTGACGGAGCCGCCGGGATCGGCGACGCGCTCGGCGACGAAGCTGCCGGGCGCGCCCGTGGGGTACGGCGCGCCGCCGGCCGCCAGCGCCGCGACCGGGTCGTCGGTGTGCCGCAGCGCGACCTGCAGGGTGTCGCCCCGGACATCGGCCTGCACGGGCGAGCCGAAGGTGACGACCGTGGCGACGCGGAACTGCCCGTCCAGCGCGAGCCGCTCGGCGATCATCCCGCCCTGCGAATGCCCGGCCAGGTGCACCGTGTCCCCATCCCGCGCACCCGCCGCGTGCAGGGCCGCGACGGCGGCGTCGTAGGAGGCGGCGCGCGCTCCGTCGTACAGGTCGAGGTTCGATGCCATGTCGAACGGCTCCGACACCGACATCGCGCTCTGCGTACCGGCGAGGTAGGCGGCGAACTGCCGCGACCCGTCCGGCATGACGTAGCGCTCCACACGGATGCGGCCGTCGCCGTGGCCCGGCATCCGCGCCGCGACGTCGGCGAGCGCACGCGGCGCGGTCGCCGCGCCGCGCCGGAGGACCGGCACCGTGACGGGCTGAGGCCCGCCCCGGAGCTGTGCGTCGCGCGGCACGAACCCGCGGCCGAGCGTGCGCACTCGGGCGAGGAGCAGGGGCAGCGCGAACGCCGCACCCCACCCCTGCGGGCCGAGCGGCTGCAGCGCCTGCGCGATCTGACGCTCGAGCTCGGCGTGCGCCTCGCCGCGCCACCCGTCCAGGAGCCGCATCGCCTCGGCGCCCGCGTCGCCGGCCTCCGCCTGGCGGGCGGCGTACGCCCGGCCCAGACGCGCCGCGCGGGCCGGGTCGCCGCCGGCCTCCGCCGCGGCGCGCTGCGCCTCCAGTTCGACCAGCTCGTACACGAGCGAGAGGGTGCGCAGGTCGGCGGCGAGCGCGGCGGCGCGGCCGGCGGCCTCGTCCGCGAGAGCGCACGGCACGGACGCGAATACCCCGTGCATGGCCAGGTGGTGCGCCACCCCGACGAGGGCCGCGTGGACCCGGTCCCCCGCCGACGCGAGCGAGGTCAGCCGTCCCGCCGCGTGCCGGAGGTCGGCCGTGTCGACGGCGATCACGCCGCCGCTGCGGATCTCCAGGTCATCGCTCATCGGCCGGCATCCAGTGCGCGGATCCGGGCGGCGAGCTCGCTCTCGCACAGGGCGATGCCGACCGCGAGGGCGTCGAGCCGGTCGCTCCACTCCTGCAGCGCGGCGCGGTACGCATCGGCCGCGCGCGCCGTCCAGGCGGTCGCGGCCGTGAGCGCGCGCGCCTGCGCCCGGAGGTCGTCGACGTCGGCGGCGGCGCCGGCGAGCCGCTCGCGGGCGAACGCGAGAGCGGTCGCCGCCTGCAGGTCCATGAGCCGATCCTGACCGCGCGGGAGCGGCTGCGGTGCGGCCGCCGCGGCGCCGTTCGGAGCGCCGGAAAACGGCATCCTGTGCAGAAGGCGCTGTATTCGCCACAATATGGAGCGTGCCCCCTGCGTCCGAGCCCTTCCGCGTGCTGTTCGTGTGCACCGGGAACATCTGCCGGTCGCCCATGGCGGAGGTCGTCTTCCGCTGGTTCGCGGAGCAGGCGGGACTCGGCGACCGCGTGCACTCCAGCAGCGCCGGCACCGGGGATTGGCATGTCGGGGAACGCGCCGACGTCCGCACGATCGAGGCGCTGCAGCGGCGCGGCTACGACGGATCGAAGCACCGCGCCCGGCAGTTCACCCTCGACGACTTCCAGCGCAGCGACCTCGTCGTCGCGCTCGACCGCTCCCACGAGCGCATCCTCGCCAGCTGGGCGCCGTCGGCCGCCGACACCGACAAGCTCGCGCTGCTGCTGTCGTTCGACCCCCAGCCGGACGGCTCGCTCGACGTCCCCGACCCGTACTACGCGGGGCCCGGAATGTTCGACGAGGTGCTCGGTATGATCGAGAGTGCGAGCCGGGCGCTCTTCCGGCAGCTCGAACCCGCCATCCGTCCGACGTCCTGAGCGCCCGTTTTCACCCGATCGGAGCCTCGTGACCTCTCTGCCTCCCCAGCCCCTCAGCCCGCTCGACGGCCGCTACCGCTCCGCGGTCACGGGCCTCGCCGACTACCTCTCCGAGGCGGGCCTGAACCGCGCGCGCGTCGAGGTCGAGGTCGAGTGGATCATCGCCCTCACCGATCGGTCGCTGTTCGGCTCGTCGCCGCTGTCGCCGGCCGACAAGGCCGCACTGCGGGCCCTCTACACCGACTTCGGGCAGACGGACATCGACTGGCTCGCCGAGAAGGAGGCCGTGACGCGGCACGACGTCAAGGCGGTCGAGTACCTGGTCCGCGACCGGCTGAGTGCGCTCGGCCTGGATGCCGTGGCGGAGCTGACGCACTTCGCGTGCACGAGCGAGGACGTCAACTCGGCCTCCTACGCCCTGACGGTCAAGCGCGCCGTCGAGAACGTGTGGCTGCCGAAGCTGCGCGCCGTGTCCGCCGCGCTGGCCGACCTTGCCCGCGAGCACCGGGATGCCGCGATGCTCTCCCGCACGCACGGGCAGCCGGCGACCCCGTCGACGATGGGCAAGGAGCTCGCCGTCTTCGCGTGGCGCCTCGACCGCGTCGCGAGGCAGATCGAGGGCGGGGAGTACCTCGCGAAGTTCTCCGGCGCGACCGGGACGTGGTCGGCGCACCTCGCCGCCGCCCCGGACGTCGACTGGCCGGAGCTGTCCCGCAGCTTCATCGAGAGCCTGGGCATCGGCTTCAACGTGCTGACGACGCAGATCGAGTCGCACGACTGGCAGGTCGAGCTCTACGACCGGGTCCGGCACGCGGGCGGAATCCTGCACAACCTGGCCACGGACATCTGGACCTACATCTCGATGGGCTTCTTCGCCCAGATCCCGGTCGCCGGTGCGACGGGGTCATCGACGATGCCGCACAAGATCAACCCCATCCGCTTCGAGAACGCCGAGGCGAACCTGGAGATCTCCGGCGGCCTCTTCGCGACGCTGGCATCGACGCTCGTCACGAGCCGCATGCAGCGCGACCTCACCGATTCCACGACGCAGCGCAACATCGGCGTCGCGTTCGGGCACTCGCTGCTGGCGCTGGACAACCTGCAGCGCGGCCTCACCGAGATCTCGCTGTCGCGCCACGTGCTGCTGGCCGACCTCGACGCCAACTGGGAGGTCCTCGCCGAGGCCATCCAGACCGTCGTCCGCGCCGAGATCGTCGCCGGTCGCTCGCAGATCACCGACCCGTACGCCCTGCTGAAGGACCTCACTCGGGGCCGCCGCGTCGGCGGACCCGAGCTCGCCGAGTTCGTGCAGGGCCTCGACATCGGCGATGCCGCGAAGCAGCGCCTCCTGGCCCTCACCCCCGCCGGCTACGTGGGCCTCGCCGACGCGCTGGTCGACGAACTGGCCTGACCCCGCCGCGTACCGCTCCCGGCGCGGACGGCAAACCGCAGGATGACCTGTGGCTGGAGTGACGCGTGAGCCCCACAGGCCCCACCCGTCACGCCCGATCCTGCAGTTCGCGGCGGGGGCCCGGCGGGTGGGCTCGCCGGCGCGGATGCGGCGGGGCGGGGCCGCGCGGCGCACCGGCGCGCCGCGAGGGACCCGGTCAGGCGCGGGGCGTTCCCTTGTCGGGGTCGGCCGGGCGGTCGTCCTCGCGCATCAGCACAGGGCGGTCGACGGGCTTGGACATCTCCACCGGGTCGACGGCGAGGATCAGCAGCGCGATGCCGACGAGGGTCACGATGAACGCGATGCCGGCGACGATGAGCGCGACGACGATGACGTGCGTGCGCTGGTCGCCGGTGAGCGTCTGGAAGAAGCCCATCGTCACGAGGGTGATGACGCCCGCGAAGGCGGCGGCGATGAAGGCGAAGCCGATGAGCTGCACCGGCTTGAGCAGGTCGCGGCGGGGGGGGGGTGGGTCGGTCATGCGCTCTCTCCTGCCGAGGCAGTCAGGTCGTCCGCGGTGGCGTCGGCGGGACGCGGGCTGAAGCCGGCGATGCCGAGGAACACGGCGACGATCGCGGCGTAGGCCCCGAAGATGCCGACGCCGATGCTGATGCCGGTCAGCTCGAACGTCGCGCCGGCCTCCTTGATGAAGTACTCCAGGCTGTACGCGGGGTTCACGAGCAGCAGCCCGACGGCCAGCAGGATCGTCAGCGCGCCGATGAAGACGGCGTCCCGGGCCGTGGCATCGCCGCGCCGACGGCCGCGCAGGCCCACGACGAGTTCGACGATGCCCGCGAGGAGAGCCCACGCGATCACGAGCACGAAGAAGAGGGTGATGCTGCGGATGCCGCCGAGTCCGCCGACCATGCCGGCGAGGATCGTGACCACGCCGAGCGCGACAGCCGGCGCGCGCCGCCCGCGGGGGCGGACGAGCCAGGCCGCGAGCAGCAGGACGATCCCGGTCGCCATGGCGAAGCCGCTGAAGACGGAGAGCCCGACCGCCGCCGAGTGATCCGGCGTGAAGGTGATCATGACCGCCGCGAGTGCCGCGAAGAACGCACGCGCGAGCTGCACGTGCCGCACCTCGAAAGTGCGGGTGGCGGCGGCCTGGGACACGACGGAACTCCTCCGAAGGGGCGGAATGGGACGGCTCCAGTCTAGGTCGCCGCCACCTGAGGACCCGCCGGGGGAGTCAGGATGCCGCGGCTCGCAGCCCCTCGATGTCGATCTTGTGCATCTCCATCATCGCCGCATACGCGGCTGGCGAGGAGATGAGGTCGTCCATGCCGCCGGGGACGATCTGCCAGCTGACGCCGAACCGGTCCTTGCACCAGCCGCACTGCTCCGCCTGCGGCACCTGGGACAGCACCGCCCAGTAGCGGTCGATCTCCGCTTGGTCCGCACACTCGACCTGCAGCGAGACGCCCTCCGTGAACGGATGCGACTCGGTCGCGGCCGAGTCCATGGCGGTGAACCACTGGCCGGCGAGGGTGAAGTCGGCGTACATGACCGCACCGGCATCCGCGGGGCCGCTCTTCTCCTGATAGTCGACCATCGTGCCGACCTGCGCGTCGGGGAAGAGTCCGGTGTACTCCTCGATCGCCTCGCGGGCGCGGTTCTGCGCCGGTCCGCTGAAGAGGAACGTCGGCATGACCGGCGGCCTCTGCTCATCGCCCGCCACCGTCAGCTGCCAGCTGACCCCGAACCGGTCCTCCACCCAGCCGTACCGCGCGCTGTAGGGATATTCCTGAAGGGGCATGAGGACGCGTCCGCCGTCGGCGAGCGCGGCCCAGAGCGCGTCGAGCCGATCCATCTCCGCATCCGCGAAGCTCAGCGTCAATGAGATCGAGGGGTTCGGGCGGAACGTGTCGCCCGCGTTGATCAGGACCAGCCGGTAGCCGTCGATCTCGACGTCGACGGTCAACGGCTTCCCGGCGTAGTCCTTCTGGAAGTCGAGCAGGCCCTCCTGCGGATAGAAGGAGGAGGTTCTCACCCGGGAGCCGGGGAAGACGCCGGCGTAGAACTCGCCGCCGGCGGCGGCATCGGCGAACCACAGGTTGGGCACGATCTTCTGCATGGGGTCAGGATGCGCCGCCTCCGCGAAGCGTGCAAGGGGGGCGGCGCGACCCTCGGCACCTGGGTACCGTGTGAGCATGTCGCCCCGGGGACGGCTCGCAGGGACACGGCCACGACGCACGGCCGCGGCGGCGTTCGTGCTCGCGACCGCCTGCTGGCTCACCGGCTGCGGCGTCGCCGGGCCCGATCCCCCGCCACCCCCACCGCCCGCGGCGTCCCCGTCCGCCGCCCCGACCTCCGAGCCCGTGACGATCGTCACCGGCCTCGCCGCGCCGTGGTCGCTCGTCCGGATCGGCACCTCCGTCCTCATCAGCGAGCGCGACACCGGCCGCATCCGCGAGCTGACCACCGGCGGCGCCCTCCGCGATGTCGTCACGGTCGAGAACGTGGCCCACGGCGGGGAGGGCGGCCTGCTCGGACTCGCGTTCGACGGCGACGACGGCCTCTTCGTGTACTCGACCGCCGCGGACGGCAACCGCATCGAACGGTATGCCGTGGCGGGGGCACCCGGCGCGCTCCGCCTCACCGACCCGCGGATCGTCGTGGACGGGCTGCCCCGGGCCGGCAACCACAACGGCGGACGCATCGCGTTCGGTCCGGACGGCATGCTGTACGTCCCGGTCGGGGATGCCGGGGACCCTGACGCCGCGCAGGACCCCGATGCGCTGAACGGGAAGATCCTCCGCCTCGAGCCGGACGGCGGCATCCCCGCGGACAACCCGAGGCGGGGTTCGCCCGTCTACACCCTCGGGCACCGCAACGTTCAGGGCCTGGCGTGGGCACCGGACGGCCGGATGTTCGCCAGCGAGTTCGGGCAGAACACGTGGGACGAGCTCAACGAGATCGTGCCGGGCGGCAACTACGGCTGGCCCGTCGTCGAGGGGACCGGCGGCGAGGAGCGGGGCTTCGTCGACCCGTTGCAGAGCTGGGCGACGGATGCCGCGAGCCCGAGCGGTATCGCGGTGATCGGCGACCGCATCCTCATCGCGAACCTGCGCGGCGAGGTGCTGCGATCGGTCCCGCTCTCCGACACCGCCGCGTCGGAGGAGTTCTACGCGCGCGCGTTCGGCCGCCTCCGCGACGTGTTCGCCGGGCCAGACGGCGCGGTGTGGGTGCTCACGAACAACACCGACGGCCGCGGCTCCCCGCGGGACGGGGACGACCGCATCATCGCCGTCCCGCCGGCGCTGCTGGACTGAGCTCAGCCGGCGACGATCGCCTCGACGACACGGAGCGTGCTGAGCGTCCGGGCATTGTCCGGGGCGGGGTCGCCGCCGCGGACGAGGTCGACGAAGCGCTGCACTTCGAAGAGCATGTTGTTCTCCGGCGGGTTCAGCTCGATCTCCTCGATGGAGCCGTCGATGCCGTGCACCCGCAGGCGGGAGGGCTCGGCGATCCGGTCGATCTCCAACGTCGCCAGCTCGCCCTGGATCTCGCTCGGGCGCGCGGTGACGGTGATCTTCGAGTACGCCACCTCGCCGACGAATCCGGGGTAGGTCAGCAGCGCCGAGCCGGTGCCGTCGGCGCCGCCCGCGATCTCCACGGAGACGGCGCGCACGGCGTCCGGCTCGCCGAACAGGTCGACCATCGGGCTCACGCAGTAGACGCCGAGGTCGAGCAGCGCGCCCCCGGCGAGCGCCGGATCGAAGATGTTCACCCGCTCGCCGGCGAGGACCCGGTCGTAGCGCGCCGACCGCTGGCAGTACGTGAACGCCGCCCGCCGGATCGTCCCGAGCCGGGGCAGGAGCGCACGGATCTCGTCCATGCCCGGGTCGTAGGCGCTGCGCATCCCCTCGAACACGATCACGCCGGCGTCCTGGGCTTCCTCGACGAGCGCCTCGAACTCGGCGGCCGTGGGCGCGGCCGGCTTCTCGACGAACACATGCCGCCCGGCCCGGAGCGCGGCGCGGGCCTGCCCGACGTGCTTCCCGTTGGGCGAGCCGACGTACACCGCGTCGACGTCGCCGGAGGCGAGCAGCTCCTCGAGGTCGGAGGAGGCCGCGCCGATCCCCTGCTCGTCGGCGTACGCGGCCGCCCGGTCGCTGTCGCGCGAGTAGACCACGGTGGCCTGGATGCCGTCCGTCTGCCGCACGGCATCCAGGAACCTGCCGGTGATCATGCTCGTGCCGATGGTGGCGATGCGGATGACGGTCATCGGGGGGTCAGCTCGCGGCCTTCTTGACGAGTTCGCGGACCTTCTTCTCCACGGCGTCCGTCACCTCGACCACGGCGTACGAGACCGCCCACATAGGCCCGTCGTCCAGGTTCGCGGGGTCATCGAAGGACACCGTCCCGTAGCGCGTCTTGAACTTCGAGGCGGGCTGGTAGAACACGACCACCTTGCCGTCCCGGGCGTACGCGGGGAACCCGTAGAAGGTCTTCGGGTCGAGGTCGGGGGCCTCGTCGGTCACGATGCCGTGCAGGAGGGTGGCCACCTGACGGTCGACGCCGTCCAGGCCGTCGATCGCGGCGACGCACGCCTCGAGCTCCTTCGCGAGCTTCGCGGCGCCCTTGAGCCCCTTCGATGCGCGCAGCTCGTCCGCGCGCTGTTTCATGGCGGCGCGCTCTTCGGCGCTGAAGCCGTCTGCCTTGCTCCGCTGGTCAGCCATTGTCCCTGCTCCTCTTGTTCTCCTGGATGCGGATGAGGTTTCCCGCGGGATCGCGGAAGGCCGCGTCGCGCACCCCGTAGTCCTGTTCGATGGGCTCCTGCACGATGTCGGCGCCGGCTCCCTCGAGCTTCGCGAACGTCCCGTCCAGGTCGTCCGTGGCGAGGTTGACGCCGAAGTAGGTGCCCTTGGCGATGAGCTCGAGGATCGTCTCGCGCTCGTCGTCGGAGATGTCGTTGCCGACTCCCGGCGGGTGCAGCACGATCGCCGTGTCCGGCTGACCGGCCGGACCCACCGTGATCCAGCGCATGTTCTCGTAGCCGACGTCCAGTCGCACCTCGAAGCCGAGGACGTCCCGGTAGAACGCGAGGGATGCCTCGGGGTCGGTGTGCGGCAGGAAGCTCGAATGAATCGTGATGTCCATGGCTCTCACGGTACGAGGACGCGTGACCTCGGCGCTTCTCGATTCCTGACCGGTTTCGTGATCTGCTTCGCGATGCACGGCAGCATCCCGGGGACGTAGGCGGCGCCGTGCTCCCGGTAGACGCTGGGCGGCACGCCCACCAGCTCGGTGAATCGGGTGCTGAACGTGCCGAGCGACGACGAGCCGACGGCGAAGCAGACCTCGGTGACGCTGAGGTCGCCGCGGCGGAGCAGCGTCATCGCCCGCTCGATGCGGCGGGTCATGAGGTAGGAGTACGGCGATTCACCGTAGGCGCGCTTGAACTGACGACTGAGATGACCCGCGGAGAGGTGCACGTCCCGCGCGAGCGATTCGACGTCGAGCGGTTTCGCGTACTCCCGGTCCATCCGGTCCCGCACACGGCGCAGCAGGGCCAGGGTCTGCAGGTCCTGGGGGTGCCGAGCGGTCACCCGCCGATGATGCCACGCCGCCCGGCGCCCTGCCAGGGAGTGGAATGCCCGCGGGCGGTGGTGTTTGCTACCAGCATGAAGGCACTCGTGTACACGGAGTTCGGCGGCGCCGACCGGTTCGAACTGACCGAGGTGGACGATCCGCACATCGGTCCCGACACGCTCCTGGTCCGCGTCGCGGCGGCGGGCCTCAACCCCGTCGACTACAAGCTCCGGGAGGGACACCTCCGCGGGCTCTTCGACACGCGGCTTCCCGCCGTCCCCGGCTGGGATGTCGCCGGTGTCGTGGAGCAGGTGGGCCTGGACACCCCCGAGTACGCCGTCGGGGACCGCATCCTCGCGTACGCGCGCGCCGATGTCGTGGAGCACGGGTCGCTTGCCGAGCTCATGCCGGTGCCGGTCCGCACGGCGGCGCCGATACCGGAGGGACTGTCGTTCGAGGATGCCGCGGCGCTGCCGCTCGCAGGCCTCACGGCCCTGCAGACCGTGGAGCGATCCGGGCTCACCGAGGGCGACACCGTGCTCGTCCACAACGCCGCCGGCGGCGTGGGCTCGTTCGCCGTGCAGCTCGCGCGCCTTCGTGGCGCGCGCGTGATCGGCACGGCGTCCGCCGCCAAGCACGACTACGTCCGCTCCCTCGGCGCGGAGCCCGTCGAGTACGGCGATCCGCTCATCGAGCAGGTGCGCGCGCTCGCCCCCGACGGCATCGACGTCGTGCTCGACTACGCCGGCGGCGGCGCCCTGGACTCCACGCCGACCCTGCTGCGCGAAGGCGGGTTCGTCGTCTCGATCACCGACCCGCGTGCCCGCGACGAGTTCGATGGGGTGTACGCGTGGGTGCGGCCGGATGCCGTGCAGCTCGCCGCGCTCGCGCAGCTCGCAGCGGACGGGACGCTGCGCGTCGAACGCGCCGCGACCTACCCGCTGGCCGACGCCGTCGAGGCGTACCGCCAGCTGGAGGCCGGACACGTCCAGGGCAAGATCGTCGTCACGATCTGACCGGGCGGGACATGGTCGGCGCCGGTGCGCTCTGGCAGGCTGTGCTCGACCGCCAACCCTGAGGAGACATCATGTCGTTCCAGGCCTACCTCGACAACATCGAGGAGAAGACGGGGCTGACGCCCCGCCACTTCATCGATCTCGCCCGTGAGCGCGGGTTCGACGAGACGACGAAGGCGACACCCATCGTGCAGTGGCTGGCCGAGGACTACGGTCTCGGCCGCGGGCACGCGATGGCGCTCGTGCACGTCATCACGAAGGGTCCGCAGATCAGCGCCAAGCACGTCGACAGCGGCGGCACGCACGCAGACCCGACGGACACGCTGTGGCTCGACGGAAAGGCGAGCAACCCCGCGGGCTGAGTCGCGGTCAGTCCGCCTGGGCGAGGAATTCCAGGGCCGCGGCGCGGAACACCCGGGAGCCCGGCGCGTTGAAGTGGTGCCGGTCGGGGATCTCCACGAAGTGCCCCTGCGGGCAGGCGGCGGCGAGCGCCTTCGAGCCCTCGATGATGGCGTCCTGCGACCCCGTCGCGAAGAGGATCGGCTGCGCCGGCGCCTGCGCCGGGTCCGGGTCGACCGTGCCCGACCGCCGCATGCCGCCGGCGATCGCGAGAAGCGCGCGCAGGTCGTTGCCGGGCACGCGCTCGGTCAGCGCGATGTAGTTCTGGGTGACGCGGTCCTCGACCGGGGTGCCGTCTTGGACGTACGCCGTCGCCTGGTCGAGATCCAGGCGTCCGAGCGGGATCCCGTCGGGGACCCCACCCAGCACGACCCGCTCGATGCGGCCCGGCAGGTCCTGCGCGACCTCCCAGCCCACGCGCGCCCCGAGCGAGTAGCCGACATAGGACGCCGTCCCGACGAGGTAGGTGTCGAGGACCGCCTCGACGTCGCCCGCGAGGGTCCGCAGGTCGTAGTCGGCGGGGTCGTGCGGCTTGTCGCTCGCGCCGTGGCCGCGCTGGTCGAGGCCGAGCACGCGGTAGCCGGCCTGCTGCAGGTCACGGACCCAGCCGGTGCTCACCCAGTTGTCGCGGGTGCTCGAAGCGAATCCGTGCACCACGACGACGGTCGGTGCGGTGTCGTCACCCCACGAGTACGTCGCGATCCGGTGGCCGTCACCGACCATGACGAACTTCGCGTCGGGCATCTCGGTGAGGGCGGGAAGCGCGTTGGTCACCCCCCGATTGTCCCCCTCGGATCAGTCCGCGCGCTTCGCCGCGCGCTCGACGCGCCGTCGACGCAGGTGCGTGAGGCGTCGGCGGACGCGACTGTCGGTAGCGAACTCGGGCAGCGGCACCGGGCGGGTGATGACGGCATCCACGCTCATCGAACCGTCGACGGGTCCCACGACCGCGATCGGCGTGGTGGCCGGGGAGATGTGGTCGCCGGTCGCGATCGGCATCCCGGCGAGCTCGCGATGCGCGCGGACGTAGGCCGGTGCCAGCAGCACCACGGCGCCGATCCACGCGAGTGGGTTGCTCCACACGACCCCGACGTAGCCGACGATTCCGCCCAGGATGACGGCCGCACCGACGCGCATGAACAGCTCGATGACGCCCGTGACCGTCGGGATGAGGATGTGGCCGAGCCCTTGCAGGGCTCCGCGGAGCACGAACAGCACGGCCAGCGCGCTGTACGAGATCCCGTTGATGACGAGCATGAGCGCGGCGAGGTCGACGACACCGTCCGATCCCTCACCGACGAAGAGGCGGACCATGTGGCTGCCGAACGCGACGAGCACGATGCCGAGGACGACGGCGCCGCCGAGCGCCATCCAGGTCGCCTGCACGACGCCGCGGCGGATGCGGTCGGGCCGGCCCCCGCCGAAGTTCTGCGCGACGAACATGGACACCGCGAGACCGAGCGACTGCAGCAGGGCGACGGCGAGGCTGTCCACGCGGGAGGCGGTCGTGTAGGCGGCGACGGCGTCCGCCCCCAGTTCGTTGAGGCGCACCTGCACGGCAAGGGTGCCGATCGCGATGATCGATGCCTGGAAGCCCATCGGCAGGCCGATGCGGAGGTGCTGGACGAGGTCGATGCGGGCGACGCGCCAGTCGGCGCGGCGGACATGGAGCACCGGCACGCGGCGGCGCACGTACTCCAGGCACAGCAGCACCGAGACCCCCTGCGACGTCACGGTGGCGAGGGCGGCGCCGCCGACTCCCCACTCCAGGGGGCCGACCATGAGGATGACGAGGCCGACGTTGAGTGCGCAGGCCACCGTGAGGAAGACGAGTGGCGTGCGGGAGTCGCCGATGGCGCGGATGATCGCGGACAGGTAGTTGAAGAACAGCATCGTGCCGGAACCGAGGAAGCTGACCTGCGCGAACACCGTGGCATCGGCCATGAGCTCCGGCGGGGTCTGCAGGAGCTGCAGCATCGGCTCCGCGAGCAGGGTGCCCGCGACCGTGAGGAGCACGGTCGCGATGGCGGTCAGCAGGGTGCCCGTCGCGACGGAGCGCCGGACGGCGGCATGATCGCCCGCGCCGAAGGCCTGCGCCGTCGGGATGGCGAAACCGGTCGTCAGCCCCCAGACGAAGCCCAGCAGGAAGAAGAAGAGACTGCCCGTCGCACCGACGGAGGCGAGCGCGCCGACGCCGAGGTGCCGGCCCACGACGATGGCGTCCGCGAACTGATAGAGCTGCTGCACGACGTTGCCGAGGAGCAGCGGCACGGAGAAGAGGAGGATGACGCGCCAGGGGCTGCCGGTGGTGAGGGACGTGGACATGCGGGCTTTCGGCGAAACGGGGCGGGGGGAGCGGTGTCCGCGTCGGCACCACGGCAACATTCTATCGAATCGATTCGTTAGAACTGCGCGGCACGGCGGACGGGCGGCGAGGGATGCGAAGAAGATGGGAACAAAAGTACGGCGATGTCGGAGGCTATGTGCTAGAATGTCCTCAGACATTCGATCATGTGCCCGCATTGACCCCGACCAAAGCGAGCCCTCATGTCTGCATCCGACGCACACCGCGACGAAGACCCGTCGCTCGTTCTGCGCCGCACGGATCAGGTGGTGGATGCCTTCGCGGACGTCCAGCGGCGACAGGGCGCCCTCGACGCCGAGGAGATCCGCACTCTCGCCCGCGCTGCGGCCCTCGTCGACGACGCCGGGGAACGAGGGTCCAGCCGCGAGATCGCGCAGCGGTCGCTCCTCGCCGAACTCGCCACGGCGACGAGGATGAGCGAGTGGTCGGTCTCCCGGCAGATGGGGCAGTGCGCCGATCTCTGCGAGCGGTTCGCGGCCGGCGTCGATGCTCTCGGGCGAGGTGAGATCTCGCGGCGCCACCTGACCGTGATCCACGAGGCCGGCGCGGCGATTCACGATGACGCGGCTCGCGCGGCGTACCTCGACTTCGCGCTCGACCGGGCGCGCTCGACGACTCCGGGACGACTGGCCCCGCTCGTCCGCACGTTCGCGGAGCGCTGTCTGGACCGGTCGCTCGACGAGCGGGCCGAGGGGGCCCGAGAGCGCCGCCGCGTCGAGGTGAACGACCTCCCCGATGGCATGGCGGAACTGGTCGCGACGCTCCCCGCGACGCTCGCGCACGGCATCCACGACCGTCTCAGCAGGCAGGCCCGGTGCGTCATCGACGCCCGGGACGGCGACGCCGACGCCGACGCGCGGACCGTGGAACAGGTGCGCGCCGACGTCTTCACCGACCTGCTGCTCACCGCCACCCCGGACGCGTGCGTGGGCGGGGAGGGGCTCGGTGAGATCCGGGCGATCGTCCAGGTCACGCTTCCGGTCCTCACGATGGTCGGACGCAGCGAAGAGCCGGCCCTTCTCGCCGGGTACGGGCCGATCGACGCGGACACGGCCCGCGAGCTCGCCGGCGGCGCCACCGGCTGGGAGCGCGTGATGACCTCACCTTTCACCGGCGACGTCCTCGCCGTCGATCGCTACCGGGTGCCGGCCGGACTCCAGCGCTTCCTTCGCGCTCGCGACGAGCACTGCCGCTTCCCCGGATGCCGGAGGCCGGTGTGGCGCTGCGATCTGGACCACACCCGCGACGCCGCGCGCGGAGGACCCACTCGATCCGACAACCTCGCCCACCTCTGCCGTCGGCATCACACCCTGAAACACGCGAGCGCGTGGTCGGTCGAGCAGATCTCGCCCGGCGTGCTGGTCTGGACGAGCCCGGGCGGGCGCCGGCACACCGACCGGCCGGAGCCGACCGTGCGGTTCGTGCCGGAGCCCGAGGTGCTCGGCAGGCGCAGACGGTTCCGGGAACCGTGGCTCCTCCCCGCCGAGGATCCACTCGGTTCCCGCGACGCGCCGTTCTGAGCCGGCGCCCTCCGTCCCTGCGGTCAGTCGCGCTCAGGCCCGGGCCGGGCCGGAGTGGAGGTCAGGCGATCGTCGCCAGGTCAGGGTCGGCCCCGACGACCGAGACCTCGGTCGAGCGGATCCACCGCCGCACGCGGCCGTCGTCGCCGATCAGGATGCCCGTGCGGGTGCCCGCATCCTGGATCCAGGCCAGCTCGTCCATTCCCGCAACGACCGCGCTGGTCGCCCACACATCGGCCGCGGCGAGGCCGTCGGCGATCACGCTGGCGCTCGCGACGCCGCGCGCCGGCGCCCCCGACCGCGGGTCGACGATGTGCGCCCCGCGCTCGGCGAGCCCCGACGTGGCGACGGCGCCGTCGACCACGTCGACCGTCGCGAGCACGACGCCCGGGCGGGTCGGATCGGCGATGCCGACGCGCCACACCCAGTCCGCGCCCGGCGCCGTGAACAGCTGGAGGTCACCCCCGGCGTTGATCCCCACCGCCACGACGTCGTCGTCCGCGAGCAGCGGCGCAAGGTGCGCACGCGCCGCCGACTCGACAGCCCAGCCCTTCACAAAGCCCGTGGGGTCGAACCATCCCCGCCAGTCGGCGCTGAACCGTCCCGCCGTCGCCGCTTCCCACGCGGTGCACGCGGCGGCGACCTCCGCGACGCGCGGGTCCAGTGACGCGACGGCGCACTCGCCCCGCCGGAGCCGGGAGATGTCGGAGTCAGCCCGGTAGGTCGAGAAGACGCGGTCCACCTCGCGAAGGGCGGCGAAAGCCGCCGCAGCCTCCGTCGCGCCCCGTTCCGGTGCGCCGGTGCGGGTGACGGCGTGGATGCTGACGACCGTGCCCATGATCTGCTCGGTCCAGACCTGTCGGTGCGGGCGGACGGCGATGACGGGGCTCATGACTGTGCCTGGTCGATCGCGCTCTGCAGCGACTGGAGGTAGCCTTCGCTCGTGTAGGTCGCTCCCGACACCATGTGGATGTCGGCGCTCTGCGCATCGAGCGTCTCCGACACCAGCTGCGGGATGGCCCGTTCGTTGATCTGGCGGTCGCGGGAGTTGGTGTCCGGGTACTGGACGACGTCGACGGCGGAGATCGCGCCGCCGGACACCGTGAGGGAGACCTGCACCGGACCGAAGCGCGTGCGCACGGATTGCCCCGCGTAGGTGCCGTCGACGAGACCCGAACCGCGCGTCGTTCCGCTCGTGCCGCCGGTGCCCTGATCGGTCGGCGTGGGTGTCGATTCGGCGGCCGGGGCGGCGACGTCCGCCGGGACCGGGCTGATCTCCTCGCCCAGGGAGGTGCGATAGCTGAACAACAGCACGAGCCCGCTCAGGGTGGCGAGGATGCTGTAGATGATCTTCTTCATGATTCCTCCGAGGAACGTGACACGGCCCGCTACCGCGCGAACGCTTCCGCGTGGATGCGGCTGGGGGCGAACCCCGCAGCGTGGAGGTCGCGGCGGAGCGCATCCATCCACGGGCCCGGTCCGCAGAGGAACACGTCGTACTCCGCCGGGCGGGGCGCGAGGTGGCGGAGCAGGTCGGAGCCGCGCCACGCGGCGTGGCTCGCCGGCACCCAGGTCGACCCGGTCGCGGCGCGCGGGCCGTTGAGCGCGTAGTGGGTGACCCCCCGGGTGGAGACGAGACGCGCGATCGGGCCCCGCAGCAGGGCGTCTTCCTCCACGTGTTCGCGCACCACGAGGGTCGCGGCGCCGGGCGCGTATGCCTCGCCCTCCAGCAGGGAGACGAGGGGGGCGACTCCCGCGCCGGCGCCGATCATCAGGAGCTTCGTTCCGGCGCGCACCTCCCCGGTCATGACGCCGTACGGTCCTTCGAACACGACGCGGGTCCCGGGATTCAGGCCGGCCAGGCGTCGCGTGCCGTCGCCGACGATGCGCGCCGAGATGGTCAGGGCGTCGCCGGTCGGCGCCGCCGCGAGGGAGAACGGGTGTCCCCGCATCCACCCGGCGCCATCGAGGAACCGCCACACGAAGAACTGGCCCGGTCGGGCGCGCAGGGCGGCCAGTCCGCGCCCCCGCAGCCGCACGGTCACCCCGCGGTCGCCGTCCGGCTCGACGGACGCGACCCGCACGTCGTGCCGCAGCGACCGGACGACCGGCACGCCGACGCGGAACACGACGACGCCGGCGGCGGCGACCGCCCAGAGCGTCCACCAGTAGATCGTGGCGAGGGGGGATGCGAGGAAGTCCGCGCCCGTCCAGAGCATGTGCGGGACGGCGAGGCCGACACCGAGATAGCCGTAGAGGTGGAGGAGATGCCAGCTCTCGTACCGGAGCCGTCGGCGGGCGCGGCGGATGGAGCTCGCCACGACGAGCACCAGGAGGAGCGTGCCCGCGGTGGCCAGCAGCATCCCCGGGTAGTCCCAGACGAATTGCCAGAGCTGGGTGAACACGTCGATGCCCGCCTGCGCGGCATAGCCGGCCACGAGCAGGGCGATGTGGACGAGGAGGAGCGAGAACGACCAGAACCCGACGAGGCGGTGCATCCGGGTGATGCCGTCCCGTCCGAATCCGCGTTCGAAGAGCGGCACCCGTGCCATGAGGAGCACCTGGTAGAGGAGGAGGTTCGCCGAGACGAGGCCGGTGAGGCGGCCGAGCGTGGTCAGTGCCTCCGCTCCGCCCCCGACGATCGCCTGCACGCCGGCGCCCGCCACCCACAGCGCCACGACGACGAGGCTCGTCACCCAGATGACGGTGACCGCGGCGGCGTTCCACGCCGCGCGGCTCCATCGGCGCCGGAGGACAGGTGCCGTGGCGGCGGAGGCTCTGCCGATCGTCGTCGGGAAGGTGGCTGTCATGCGCTCATGGTCGGCGCGGGAGCTATGACGGTGCCCAGAATGACGCATGAGCGCGCCGCGTCATAGCCGATTCATCGGCGGCTCAGGGAATCACACCCGGGGCGAAGTGCCTGCCACGCCGTCGACCGCCCCGATCAGCTCCTCGCGGAGCGGCTCGGCGCGTTCGGCGAAGGCCCTCTGGTGGGCGACGTACACCGCCTTCCCGTCGGCCGATTCGATGGCCACGGGCGCGTAGCCCCACTCGGTCAGGTCGTACGGGGAGGCACGCATGTCGAGCTCACGGATATCGCGTGCCAGCTCGAAGCAGTCCAGCAGCAGACGGCCCGGGACCAGCGGACCGAGCTTGACCGCCCACTTGTACAGGTCCATATTCGCGTGCAGGCAGCCCGGCTGCTCCGTCGCCGGCTGCTGCTCGCGGTCGAGCGGCCGCCGGTTCCGCGGCACGGCTTCGGGCGTGAAGAAGCGGAAGGCGTCGAAGTGCGTGCAGCCCAGCTGATGCGCCTCCACGACGGCGTCCGTGTCGGCCTGTCCCAGGCGCAGCGGCGCCGGATGCCGGTGCGCGGACTGACGGTAGACCATCGCCCACTCGTGCAGCCCGAAGCATCCGAACTGTGCTCGCCGTGAGCGCGTGCCCCGCAGGATGCGACCCACGCCCGTGAGGAGGAGGCTCTTCTCCCGAGCGAAAGTCTCGTGGTCGACGATCGCATGCCGGCCTTCGACGCGATACCAGCGCCAGGCGGCGCGGGCCTCGCCGGCATCCTCCAGGAGCACCCCGGCGCCGGGGTGCCAGCGTCGCAGCAGTGCGGGCTTGTAGCTGTAGTAGGTGAAGAGGAAGTCGTCGACGGGGTGCGTCTGGCCGACCGCCGCCCGCGCCCGCCGGCCCGCCGTCAACGCGTCGGCACGCGCCGCGTGCCCGCGCGCCAGCGCCGCCCACTCGGGAGCGGCGAGCGCGGTGGCGACGTCATTCACGCCACGAGGATACGCGTGCGGCCCCGGTGAGCCGCGATCGCTGCACCTCAGTCCATCCCGACGGCCATGTCGGTGAAGCGGGAGAAGTGACCCTGGAACGCGACCGTGATCGTGTCCGTCGGGCCGTTGCGGTGCTTGGCGACGATCAGGTCGGCCTCGCCGGCGCGCGGGCTGTCCCGCTCGTACGCGGCCTCGCGGTGCAGGAGCACGACCATGTCGGCATCCTGCTCGATCGAGCCCGATTCACGCAGGTCGGAGAGCGCCGGCTTCTTGTCGGCGCGCTGCTCGGGACCACGGTTCAGCTGCGACAGTGCGATGACCGGCACCTGCAGCTCCTTCGCGAGGAGCTTGAGGGCACGGGAGAACTCCGAGACCTCCTGCTGGCGCGACTCGACGCGCTTGCCGCTCGTCATGAGCTGGAGGTAGTCGATGACGACCATCTTCAGGCCCACGCGCTGCTTGAGGCGACGGCACTTGGCGCGGATCTCGACGAGCGTCATGTTCGGGCTGTCGTCGATGTAGAGGGGCGCGTCGTTGATGCGGCCGCGCGTCGCGGCGATCGTCGTCCAGTCCCGCGAGTCGAGCGTGCCCTTGCGCATGCTCTGCAGCGGCACGGCGCCCTCGGCACTCATGAGACGCATCGCGATCTCGCTCTTGCCCATTTCGAGCGAGAAGAAGATCGTCGGGTAGTTGTGCTTGATGGCCGCGGCGCGGGCGAAATCGAGCGCGAGCGTCGACTTACCCATGGCGGGACGCGCGGCGATGATGATCATCTGGCCGGGGTGCAGGCCGTTGGTGAGCTGGTCGAGACCACTGAAGCCGGTCGGGATGCCGGTCATCTGACCGTCGCGACCGCGGGCGGCCTCGATCTCCTCGATGGCGACGCCGACGGCGACCTCGAGCGGGACGTAGTCCTCGGCGGCTTCGGTGCCGGTGACGGAGTAGATCTCCGCCTGTGCGTTGTTGACGAGGTCGAGCGCCTCGCCCTGGCCGTTGTAGCCCATCTGGACGATGCGGGTGCCGGCCTCGACAAGGCGGCGCAGCAAGGCGCGCTCGTTGACGATCGACGCGTAGTAGCCGGCGTTCGCGGCCGTCGGCACGATCGAGGTCAGGGAGTGCAGGTAGTCCGCGCCGCCGGCCCGCTGCAGCTCGCCGCTCTTGATGAGCTCGTCGGTGACCGCCACGACGTCGGTGGGCTCACCGTGCGAGTAGAGCGTGAGGATCGCTTCGAAGATCAGCTCGTGCTTCGGAACGTAGAAATCGGTGCCGCGGAGGGTCTCGATGACGTCGGCGACGGCATCCTTCGACAGGAGCATGCCGCCCAACGCGCTCTGCTCGGCGAGCAGGTCGTGCGGGGGCGTCCGCTCGTGTTCACGGGGCGCGCCGAGACGTTCCTGCGAGATGTCCGCAATAGACATACGGCACCTTTCTGCACGCATTGTCGGGCCCTCGGGGGCGGGCCACACGCAACGTTAGGGATGGGGTCCGACCCCCGCAAACCTGCCTGTGGATAACTGTGTGGAGAACGTGCGAGAAACGCCGCACCGCCTGTGCACAACGCCTGTGGAAAACGCCCGGGATACGCGAACGTCGCGACTTTTATATCGCCTCTGACCAGGCATTCGCTATTCCACACCCTGTGGAGTGGGAATGTGATTGAAGTGTCGCTTGAAGGTTGTCCTCGCCGTGGACAGCTGGGGATGGATCCGCGTTTGTCAAGTCGGGATTCCGCTTCCGCTCTGGACACATCGGACGGCCGCCCGGTAACGTCACCACACTGGCATCCCAGAGCGCGCAACCCCCCGGTGCGTGCCGGACTTTCGTCACGGGAGGTGGATGTGGAAGTCGTCGACGGGCACGGGTCGCGCCTCGCGCGCGCCATCGCGACGGGGTTCGGGTCGGCCTTTGCGCTTCTCGTTCTCTCCCTCCTGTTCGGCCCCTCCATCGCGCACGCGGACGACGACGACGAGCGGCCGGGCATCATCGCGACCGTGACGTCCACGCTGCGGGACGCTGTCGTCGAGCCGGTCATCCAGCCCGTGACGAGCGTGGTCTCCGAGCACGTCCTGGCACCCGTCGTCCGACCGGTCGCCGAGGCGGTCCAGCCGGTGGTCGGTCCCGCGATCGACGCTGTCGTGAAGCCGGTGTCGGAGACTGTCGTCCACCCGGTCGTGGAGCAGGTCGTCGCCCCGGTCGTCGCCCCCATCGCACCGCTGGTCGCCCCGCTCGTGGATGCCGCAGTGACCCCCGTCGCGGGCGCGCTCGACCCCGCACTCACGCCGGTGACGGACGCGCTGGCACCCGTGCTGGACGTCGTGCGCCCCGCCGTGGATGCGGTCGTCGTGCCGCCTCTCGTGGGCGACGCGCCGACCTTCCCACCGCCTGCCCACCCCGTGACCGTCGGAAGCGGGACGACCGTCCCACCGTCCGCGCCGAGCATGGACGACTCGTCGCCGAGCGCCGGCTCTCTGTGGTCCGCCGCGCTCACGTCCTTGCTGGTCGTCGCGGATCATGTCGCCGCGCCGATGGCCGTCGTCGCCGACGCGGTCGCCCCGCTCGCATCGGCCGTCCTGCCGGGCGGGAGCGGCTTCCTCCCCGTCGGCTCCTCCGCCACCGCGGGCTCAGCCGGCATGGGTCCCGCCACGGGCGCCCTGCTCGCACTCGTCCTCTTCGCCGCGCACCATGCCTGGACGCGGCGTCACGGCGCGACGGACAGCCGTGTCCCCGCGTCGCCCGTCTATCCCGCCGACGTCTCTCCCGACTGACGTTCACCGCGCCGCCGTCTCGGCGGAACGCATCCGGCGTGCACCCGCACGCCGTGACGAACGTCAGATCAAGGAGACAGAACCATGAACATCAACGTCACGCGCGCCCTGTGGGGCACGCTGCTGGCCGGGGGCCTCACGGTCTTCGGCGCGACCGTCGCGCAGGCGGCGGAGACATCCGGGGAAGACGGGCTCCTCTCCGGAACCCAGGCCCTCCTCTCGGTCGAAGCACCGGTCACGGTGTCCGGGGCGACCGTCTCGCTGCTCGGCGATGCCTCGAGCACGAGCGGCGGCGCCGCGCCCGCGGCCGCGTCGGCACCCGCCGAGGCTACGACCAGCGGCACCGGCGGCATCGCATCCGGAACGCAGGCGCTCATCTCGGTCAGCGTCCCCGTCGACATCCACGGCATCTCTGTGTCCGGCATCGGCGACGCCGAGTCGGCCGCCCCGATGCAGGGAACACCGACGGGCGCGGCCGAATCGACAGCGACCGCGCCGGTGGCCACGACAGACGGTGCGGATGCCGTCGCTTCGGGCACGCAGGCCGTCGCGCCGGTGTCGGTGCCGGTCACCGTGGACGGCGTCGCGATCTCGCTCATCGGGGACAGTGCGGCCGGGGGTGGCGCGACGACTCCGACGGGTGCGTCGGCTGGCGGCACCGCCCCGAGCGGCTCGACCACCGGGGACGGCGGCATCGCGAGCGGCACGCAGGTGATCGCGCCGATCCAGGTGCCGGTCGACCTCAGCGGCCTCGCCGTCTCGGTCATCGGGGACAGCACCGCCGCAGGTGGTGACGGCCCGGCGGCCACGCCGGCGGCCGCCCCGCCCGCGAGCGGCCTGCCGACCACCTCGGGTGCCGATGGCGTCCTCGGGGGCACGCAGCTGGTGCTTCCGGTGACGGCTCCCATCGCGCTCGGCGGGACGGCGATCTCCGTCATCGGGGATGCCGCATCGACCGCGCCCGGCGCGGTCAGCCCGGGCACCGGACCGGGTACCGATCCGGGCAGCAACCCCGGAACCGACCCCGGCTCCGTTCCCGGAACCGCCCCGGCGACCCTGCCGGATCGCGCACCGATCGCACAGTCGGCCGGCGAGACCGTCGTCGGCCGCGCCGCGGCATCCGGAGCTGTGGCAGCGGTGCTGGCGCAGACCGGCGGCACGGCGATGGCGCTCCTGCCGATGGTGGGCGTGCTGCTGACTGCGGCGGGATCAGCGCTCCTCGCGCGCCGACGCATCGCCTGACAGACCGGCTCGGCGGGCGGTGTCGCGGAACCCCCCCGGTCCGCGGCATCCGCCCGTCGAGTCACCCCGTGATCTCGGCGACCTCGACCTTGCGGTTCTCGACGAGCGAGAGGCTGAGCGCATCGGCGGTGGCGATGGCGGCACGCGCGGCGGTGCCGTCGGTGAGCGCGGCGAATTCCGGTTCGGGTGCGGCGCCCTGCAGGAGGCCGTGGAAGTAGGCGGTCTCCTCCTCGACGATGCCGGTGAGCCACAGGGGCGGGACGGTCGTCGGGTTCCCGTAGCCGATCGCGCCGGACGTCTCGCTGTGCGCGTAGGTCGCCGTGCGCTGCGCGTCCTCCTCCGCGGTGCGATGCAGGAGGTGCTTCTCCACGCGGTCGCCGATGCGGACGGTCACGCCGGTCTGCTGCATGTCGATCATGACGGCGCCCCGCGTGCCCTGGATGAGGAGGTGGTGCTCGGGCCAGCGGAACGCCGAGCCGTACTCGAGCGTGGCGAACGTGTCGTCGCCGAACTCGAGCGTGATGAGGAGCATGTCGTCCTCATCGCCGAACTGCTCGCCGCGGTGCGCGACGTTGCCGCCCACCATCGTGACGGTCGTGGCCGGTCCCATGATGAACTGCACGACGTCGAGCTCGTGGATGTGGTGGTAGAGGTGCCCGCCGGAGAGGGCGCGCTGCTTCTTCCACGAGATGGACGGCTGCGGCTCCTCCCAGCCGGTGCGCACCGCGCGGCAGTACAACACCTTGCCGAGGGTCCCGTCCGCGATGAGGCGCTTGGCGAGCCGCACGCCGTTCATGAAGTTCATCACGTGGCCAGCCATGAACAGCACACCCGCCTCGGCGGCGGCATCCACCATCGCGCTGCAGTCCGCGTAGCTCAGGGCGATCGGCTTCTCCGAGAAAACCGGCTTGCCGGCCTGCGCGGCGAGGACGGCGGCCTCGCGGTGCGCCCAGTTCGGCGACGCCACGATCACGGCGTCGACGTCGGGGCTCGCGCAGAGTTCGTCGACGGATGCCGTGGCGACCGCCCCGAACTCCTCGACTGCGGCGGCGGCGTGCTCGGGGTCGTACACCCGCGTGATGCGTGCGCCCTCCAGGCGCCCCAGTCCCCGCCCGAGGGCCATGCCGAAGTACCCGGCCCCGACGAGGCCGTAGCGCACCTCCGCGGTGCGGGAAGCGGTGCCGTAAGCGGGGCCGTAGGACTGCGCGCGGATGTCGTCCATACCGAAGACATTAGACATCAGATGTCTTCCGCGCGAATCCACCACCGCACACGAAGAAGCCCCGGACCGCTCGGGTCCGGGGCTTCTCTCGTCGACGCCTTACTTGGCGGCGACCACCTGCAGCTTGATCACCGCGGTGAGGTCGTCACGGAGGCGAACGGTCGCCTCGTGCTCGCCCACGGCCTTGATCGGGGAGGTGATGTGGATCTTGCGCTTGTCGAGGTCACCGAGGCCGGCGGCCTTGACGGCGTCTGCGACGTCGCCGGTCTTCACCGAGCCGAACAGACGGCCTTCCTTGCCGGCCGTGACGGCCAGCTTGACGGTGGCAGCCTCGAGGGCGTCCTTGAGCGCCACGGCCTCTTCGTGGTCGTGGATCGCGCGCGACTCGCGGGCGGCGCGGATGGACGCCACCTGCTTCTCGCCACCGCGGCTCCAGGCCACTGCGAAGCCCTGGGGGATGAGGTAGTTGCGGGCGTACCCGTTCTTGACCTCGATGACGTCGCCGGCGCTTCCGAGCCCGGCAACCTCGTTCGTGAGAATCAGCTTTGCCATGTCGTTACCCCTCAGCGGCCAGCGCCGGCGTAGGGCAGGAGCGCCATTTCGCGCGCGTTCTTGATCGCCTTGGCGATCAGACGCTGCTCCTGAACCGAGACACCGGTGATACGACGGGCGCGGATCTTCCCGCGCTCCGAGATGAACTTGCGAAGTGTTGCGACGTCCTTGTAGTCGATGACGCCGACGCGGATCGCCTTCGCGGGAGCGGCGTTCTTGGCGCCCTTCCGCGGCTTACGGCGATCGCCGGTAGCCTTTCCAGCCATGTTTCTTCCTTACGAGTGTGATCGGATGCCGGTGGCATCCGGAATCTGAATCAGAACGGGGTGTCGTCGCCGTACGACGTGCCGGGGGCGCTCCAGGCATCCGGGGCAGCCGAGCCGGGCGTGGACCACGGCTCGTCCTGCTGGACCTGGGGACGCGCCTGGCCGCCGCCGAAGCTGCCGCCACCGCCGCTCCCGCTGCCGCCGGAGGCGGCGCGGGTGACCTGAGCCGTCGCGTACCGCAGCGAGGGGCCGATCTCGTCGACCTCCAGCTCGATCGACGTCCGGTTGTTGCCTTCGCGGTCCTGGTAGGAACGCTGCTTCAGGCGACCGGTCGCGATCACGCGGGAACCCTTCGTGAGCGAACCCGCCACGTGCTCGGCGAACTCGCGCCACACCGACGCGCGGAGGAACAGCGCTTCGCCGTCCTTCCACTCGTTGGCCTGGCGGTCGAAGGTGCGCGGAGTCGACGCGATCGTGAAGTTCGCGACGGGCAGGCCGTTCTGCGTGTAGCGCAGCTCGGGGTCTGCCGTGAGGTTGCCCACGACGGTGATGACGGTCTCGCCGGCCATCGTCGTTACGCCTTCGCTGCCTTGCGGGCGGCCTTGGCGTCGGAGCGCTCCTTCTCGGCAGCGACCATGGCCATGGCCTCTTCGGCGCGGAGGACCTTGGTGCGCATGATCTGCTCGTTCAGCTTCAGCTGACGGTCGAGCTCCTGCGTGGCCTCGCTCGTGGCGGTGAAGTTGACGACGGCGTAGATGCCCTCGCTCTTCTTCTGGATCTCGTACGCCAGGCGGCGACGGCCCCAGATGTCGATGTTGTCGATGCTGCCGCCCTCGTTGGTGATGACCTTGAGGAACTTGTCGAGGTTGGTGCCAACCTGACGCTCATCGATTTCGGGGTCGAGGATGACCATGAGCTCGTACTGATGCGTGTGCGTCACTAACCCACCTCCTTCGGACTAGAACGGCTGACGGGCATTTCCCGGCAGCAGGAGGGTGTGTGCACGTGTCACGGGCTTCTTCGGACTGGGCCGATGCCGGACAACCTCCACAGTCTAGCGGATGCCCGGTCAGCGGCCCAATCAGTTCTGTCGCGCCCGCTTCGGCGCCTCGAGGCCGGAGAGCACGCCGTCCAGGCCGGCGAGACCGGGGGCGGCGGCGAACGCGGCGGCCAGGGCCTGCGCGCGCTCGGCATAGCCGCGCTCGTCGAGGACGCTCCGCACGGCCGTCCGGACCGCGGCGGGGGTGGGCCGGTTCGTCCGGAGGTTGATCCCGGCTCCCGACCACCCGACGCGGGCGCTGACCTCCACCTTGTCCTCGGTCTGCCCGGCGACCACGAGCGGGATGCCGTGACCGAGCGCCTGCTGCACTCCGCCGTAGCCGCCGTTGGTGACCATCGCATCCACGCGCGGAAGGAGGTCGGCGTACGGCAGGTAGCTCGCGGCACGCGCATTGGCCGGCAGTGGGCCGAGCGCGGCGACATCCCGCCCGCCGGTGCTGACGACGACCGTCACGTCCTCATCGGCGAGCGCCTGCAGCGTCGGAGCGACGAGCTGCGTGAGGTCGTCGTTGGCGATCGTGCCCTGCGTGACGTGGACCACCGGTCGTGTGCCGTCGAGGTCGGCCCACCAGTCCGGCAGCGCGACCTCGCCCGCGGTGGGCGGCAGCGGGCCGACGAAGTGCACGGATGCCGGGAGGTCGCTCCGCGGGTACTCGAAGGCCGGCACGGTGAACTGCACGACCGCGTCCGCGCCGCCGGCCCAGTCCAGGAAGAAGCGCGACAGCGGAGCGCCGACGGCCTCGCGGGCGACCTCGTCCGCGACACGGGTGACAGGTCCGAAGACGATCTTCTCCGCGACGACGGTCAGCGCCGCGTTGCGGAGCCGCCCGGCGACACCGGGACGCGGGGTGACCCCGAGGCCGAACGGTGCGGTGTCCCGGCTCTTGACCCCGAGCGGGAAGATCCCGAGCGCCACGACCGGCGGACGCTCGGTGCGCGGCAGTTCGTTCAGCAGGGCGGCGCCGACGAAGAGCGGCTCGGTGAGGACGGCGTCCGTCGGCGCCTCGGCGAGCGCCTCCCGCAGAGCGGCGTACTGCGCCGGCCCGGGCCGGAGGAAGAGATGCGTCATGTCGAAGCGCAGCGCCGCAGGGCCGCGCAGTCCGCGGCGCTGCGGGAACGCGGCATCCGGCTCGTCGAGGTCGACGTCGGCGGCGGGCGGCAGCGGCAGGAACTCCACGTCTGCGGCGCGCACGCGGTCGGCGTAGCGATCGCTCGTCAGCATCCGCACGCGGTGGCCCTGTTCCCGCAGGTGGCGGGCGATCGTCAGCAGCGGAGCGACGTGGCCGTGCGCGGGCGTGCAGGTGAGGAGGTACGTGGACATGACGGCATCCTTCGTCTAAGTTTGATTTGCCTGTCAGAGTATTCACTACACCCACGAGGTAGTCAATAGTGGTTCCCGAAGAATCCCCCCGCGCCTATCGATCCGACCTGCGCACCGCGCAGGCGGCCCAGACCCGCACGCGCATCGTCGCCGCGGCCGCCGAGCTCTTCGCGACGCAGGGCTACCAGGCGACGACCCTCGCGGCGATCGGCCGGGCCGCGGGGGTGTCGGTGGAGACCGTCAAGGCCGCGGGATCGAAAGCCTCCCTGCTCGTGGCCGCGTTCGAGGTCGTCTTCGCCGGTGTCGAGTCGGCGCCCTCGCTGGCCGACACCGAGGTGGCGCGGGGCGTCTTCGCGCTTCCCGATGACGCCTTCGTGGACGCCGTCGTCGGTCAGATCGCCGGCGCCAATGAGCGCGGCTACGCCCTGTGGACGGTGCTGCTGGGCGCCTCGGCATCCGACCCGCTGGTCTCCACGGCGCTGGCGGAGATCCTGGAGCACCGGCGCGCCGACTACCGGATGTTGGTGGCGGAACTCGTGCGTCGCGGGATCGTCGCGCCGCCCGACGACGCCGACGCGCTCGCGGACGAGCTGTCGTTCCTCATGTCGCCCGAGGGCTGCCAGCAGCTCGTGGCGCAGTCCGGCTGGACACCGAAGCGGTACCGCGCCTGGATGTCGGAGAGCGTGCTCGGGTGGGCAGCGGTACGCGGCAGGTAGCGTGGCCGCATGGAGTGGACCTCGGCACTGCCCTTCGACGCCCGCCCGCTCGTGGAACCGGTCGACCGGAACGTCGTCCGCGCGTACGTGCAGCGACTGCGGGCCGATGGGCGGGCACCGAAGACGGCCCCGGCAGCCGTCGTCGTGGCGGTCGTGGTCGGCGTCGTGTTCCTCGTCATGTTCGCCAACATCGCCATCGGCATCCTCGGGTCGTTCTGGCAGCTCGCGCGTGACGGCGGCGGGAGCCCCGCCGGCATCATGTTCGCGGTCTTCCCGATCTTCTTCCTCGTCGTGATCGTCGGTCTCGTCGTCGTGGTCGCCGTGAAGCTGTTCCGCGGCGCGAGCGGGGAGCGCTGGTACCGGCTCGACCGGTTCGCGCAGGCGAACGGGATGACGTGGCACGCCGAATCGCCCGCCCCGCCGCTACCGGGCATGATCTTCGGGCTGGGGCACGGCCGTCGTGCGACGGACATCCTGCGCGGGAGTGAGCCGCGCTTCGTCGAGTTCGCGAACTACCGCTACACGACCGGGTCCGGCAAGAACCAGATGACGCATCAGTGGGGCTATGTCGCGGTCAAGCTGTCCACGCCGCTGCCGCACATCGTGCTGGATGCCCTCGGCAACAACGCGCTGTTCGGGTCGAACCTCCCCGCATCCTTCGACAGGGAGCAGCGCCTGAGCCTCGAGGGCGACTTCGACCGGTACTTCGCGCTGTACTGCCCGCGCGGCTATGAGAGCGACGCGCTGTACCTGTTCACGCCGGACATCATGGCGCGGTTCATCGACAACGCCGCGGCGCTCGACGTCGAGATCGTCGACGACTGGCTGTTCCTCTACGCCAAGCGGGACTTCTCCACGCTCGACCCGGCGACCTGGGCGTGGCTGTTCGCCGCCGTCGCAGCGCTGCTGGACAAATTCGCACAGTGGGAGCGCTGGCGCGACGCGCGCCTCGCCGACATCGCCGTCCCGACGGCACATCCCGCGGTCGCGGCGGGGCCCGCCCCGGCGCTTCCGTTCGCCGCCCCCACGGCGGCGCTGCGCCCGCCGCCAGGCGTCGCCCCGCAGGGCCGGCGGCTGACGCGCCGCGTGCCGTGGGGCACGATCGCCCTGTTCGGTGGGTTCGTGCTGTTCTGGCTCGTCCTGCAGTCCGGGTTCTTCGGCGGCATCCTGTCGGCGCTGTTCTCCCGCTGAGCGCGGGACGCATCGCGGCGGGCGGGCCGCCGGGCGGTCAGTCCACGGCGGACAGGGCGAGCGTCCGACCGCGGCGGCGGATGGGATCCTGATGGCGCGCCGGGGTCACCGTGATGTCACTGCTGTCGTCGGACCACGTGCCCGCCCCGCGGCGGCCGCGGATCCGGCGCGCGGCGAGGATCGCGCGGACCACCGGCGACCCGAGCGCCAGGGCGACAGCCCCCGCGACCGTACGATCCTCGGCGCCGAGCACGGCTTTGCGGTGCCACGCGGCGTGCAGTGCGCCGCCGCGCGGCGCCGGAACGTATCGCGCCGGCAGCTCCCCGCGCCGCCGCTGCGTCACGAGCTCCCCCACCCGCGCCCACCACGTCGAGGCGGCCGGGTCGTGGAAGTAGTTGTCGTCGAGCCACGCGGCGTGCGGATGCCGGAACCGGCGCGCCACGACGTCGTCGGCGTCGCCGAAGAGGCCGCTGCCGACGAACACGGTGTTCAGGTGCGCCTTGCTCACCCCGAACGCGTCCAGCGCGATGACCGGCACGCCCATCGCGATCGCCTCGACGGCGGCCGTCGAGCTCACCGTGACGAGGCCCTCCGCGCGGGAGAGCGCGACGGCCATCGGCTCGTGCGAGAAGACGAGGTTCTCCGGGCGGTCGCGGAGCAGCTCCTGGTACGCGGAGCGCTCCAGGTGGGTCTCCTGCTCGCCCCGCTCGGCGCGCGAGCGGAGCTTGACGACGACGCGGCGGGTGGGGTCGGCGAGCGCCGCACGCCGCAGGATGTCGGCGAGCGCCGCCCGGTCGGCCCGCTCGCGCGGAACGATCGCCTGCGCCGCGAACACGAGGTCGGTGCCGCGGCCGTCCGACGGCGCGCTGCGGGTGTACGGCAGCGTCGCCAGGCCCAGCTCGACGGACACCCCGAGGCGGCCGGTCAGTTCACGGAACGCGCGCAGCTCGCGGCGCGAATGCACGACGAGGAGATCGACGTGGCGACGGTAGAGCGCCGCGCCGCGCTGGGCGGGGATGGACAT
The DNA here is from genome assembly GCF_000746195.1 of Microbacterium sp. UNCCL10. Classification (NCBI taxonomy): domain Bacteria; kingdom Bacillati; phylum Actinomycetota; class Actinomycetes; order Micrococcales; family Microbacteriaceae; genus Microbacterium; species Microbacterium sp. UNCCL10. The sequence continues at coordinate 305,274 of NZ_JQKT01000008.1, forward strand.
GCCGGGCAGGCCGGAGACGGTGACGGGGCGGACCGGCAGGCGGTCCACCTGGCGCAGCACGAGCCGGACGAACGGGCCGCGGCCGGCCACGACGATCACATCCGGGCGATCCGCCGCGAGCCACGGCGTCAGCGCGTCGTGATCGACCCGCGTCACGTCGCCCGCGCTCAGGCGGGTGCCGGCGAGCGCGGCCGCCTGCTGCTCTTCGCTCACGAGGAGGGGCGTCCGCACCAGGACGAGGTGCGGGTTGACATCCGGGATCGCGTCGATGAGCGCCGACGACCACTTCACGAACGAATCCGCGTCGGCGATCGCCACGACGCGCAGTCGCGGCCGGCGGTCCGCGGGGCCGCTCATGCCGGTATGCGGCGGAGCTTCGCCATCGGGGCGAACTCGCCGGGGTAGATGCGCTTGACCCCGTCGCCGAGGGCCGTCTCGATGACGCGGATGTCGCGGACGAGGTGCTCCAGGCCGCCCGGCTCGAGCGACGCGGCGTGATCGGAGCCCCACATCGTGCGGTCCAGCGTGATGTGACGCTCGACCGCGACGGCACCGAGCGCGACGGCGGCGAGGGAGATCTGGAGTCCGCGTTCGTGTCCCGAGTAGCCGACCGGGATGCCGGCGTAGCGGTCGCGGAGGGTCGCGATGACCTTCAGGTTCGCCTCCTCCGGCTCCATGGGGTACGTGGATGTGGTGTGCATGAGGACGACGCGATCGGTGCCGAGCACGCTGAGCGCACGGTCGATCTGCTCGATCGTCGACATGCCGGTGGACAGGATGACGGGCTTGCCCGTCGCCCGCAGCGCCTCCAGGAGTGCCGTGTCGGTGAGGCTCGCCGACGCCACCTTGTGCGCGACGACGCCGAGGCTCTCGAGGAAGTCGACACTCGGTACATCCCACGGCGAGGCGAACCAGTCCAGCCCCGACAGTGTCGCGTAGTCGCCGATCTCGACGTACTCGTCCAGGCCGAACTCGATGCGGTGCCGGTACTGCAGGTAGGTCATGGTTCCCCACGGCGTCTCGCGCAGGGTGTCGCGCATGTGCTCCGGGGTGGCGATGTCGGGCGTGCGCTTCTGGAACTTGACGGCATTCGCGCCGGCCCGTGCGGCGACGTCGATGAGCTGCTTGGCCAGTTCGACGTCGCCGTTGTGGTTCAGGCCGATCTCCGCGATGACGTAGACGGGGTGGCCGCCGCCCAGGACGTGGGACCCGATGCTGACGGGCATATCCGTCCTCCTCTCGCCGGTGGCTTCGCCTCCAGACTGATCGCGCGTCGTGAACTGCCCGTGAACCCGGGGTGGCGGGCGCGGGGCGTTCCCCTGTCAGGCGCGCAACACGCGATCGGCGAGCTCCCGGACGGCGCCGTGGCCCCCCGCCCGGTCCAGCACGACGCGCGCGGCCGCCCGGACGGCGGGGTGGGCATCGGCGACGGCGATGGGCCACCCGACGATCGCCATGACCCCGAGATCGTTGACGTCATTGCCGAGATACGCGATGCGCTCGCTCGGGATGCCGCTGTCCGCGGCCCACCCCACGAGCGCGGCCGCCTTGTCCTCGACGCCGTGCAGCACCGGAACGCCGAGCTTGTCGGCACGCGCCCGGACGACGGGGTGCACCTCGGTGGAGAGGATGAGCACGGGCACCCCGGCACGTCGCAGCAGGGCGACACCCATCCCGTCGGAGCGGCTGACCCGCACGGCCTCCCCACCCTCTGCGTCGACCCAGGCGGAGTCATCGGTGTGGACGCCGTCGAAGTCGGTGACGACGGCGTCCACCGGGATGCGCCCGCGCGGGGCGACGAGCGGGGCGAGCGTCGTCGCGACGGCGAGCTGCTCGGCATCGTCGATCTCGATCGCCGTCGCCTCGGGCACCTCGATGATCGCCGTGCGCCCGAAGAAGCGGTGGCCCGCGGCGCGGAAGCCGGCGGCGTCGAAGACGTAGAAGCCACCCGTCTCGACGTGGTGAGGGGCACGGTCCTGCCGCCGCGGTCGATAGGCGGGGTCGTGGTTCACGCCCGTCGCCGCGCCGTCCTCGCCCCGCTCCCAGAGGAAGCCGTAGGTCGCGTAGGCCGAGAACGCGCTGTCGTAACCGCCGCCGCTCACCGCGTCGACGCCGCGGTCGATGCCCTCGCTCGGGATGAAGGGGGACGTCGCCTGGAGGAAGACGACCGTGTGCGGGCGGATGCCGTCGCGCTCCAGGAGGTCGAGTGCGTGCCGCACGGCCGTCTCCGACGACGCCGTGTCACCGGCGAGCTCCGCGGGCCGGTGGACCACGCGCGCCCCGGCGCCCTCCGCCAGCGCCGCGATCTCCGGATCGTCGGTGGACACCACGACGAGGTCGACCCGCTCCGCCGCGTGCGCGGCGCCGATCGCGCGGACGACGAGGGGCACGCCCCCCACGCGGCGCAGGTTCTTGCGCGGGACGCCCTTCGACCCGCCGCGCGCGGGGATCACCGCGACCACGCCGACCTCGCCGCCTCTCATCGACCCTCCAGCGCGTTCCAGGCGCGGGCCGCGCGCCGGAGCCCGCCGCGCGCTATGAGGCGCACCTGCTCGAGGCGCCCCGCGACGCCACTGAGGGCGAGCAGGCGGGCGAGCGGTCCCGGGCGGCGTCCGCCCGGGAGGCGCAGCTGCGTGAGCCGCCGGGCGCCGACGTACCGGTCGCGCTCGTCCGGGTCGGCGCCGGCGAGGAAGGACGCGGCTCGCCCCCGTAGCTGCGCGGCGGTCTGCGGCTGCATGGTGTGGCCCACGGTGTCCAGGAGGTGCTGAAGTCGCGCGGGCGAGGTGTAGGGAGAGCCCGGCCGCGTGAGCGCGTCGACGATCGTGACGGGGATGCGGTTGCCGTTCCCGTAGGGATGGAGTCGGCGCAGCAGCAGCTCGGTGCCGGCGGACGCGATGGGTGTCCCGAACAGGGCGCGGACCGTGGGCAGCGCCGTCGAGAACCCCGCGACGACGCCGACGGTGCGCAGGCGGGCCGCCACGATCTCCGCCGGCACCTCGCCGTCGTACGTGGCCACCTCGAGGCCGTGGGCGCGTGCACGGCGGGCGACCGCGTCGGTGATCGCCGGCGGCGCGGACGGGTGCGGCTTGAAGACGATGCGGCGGGGCGACCACTCGAGCGCGCGGTCGACCATCTCCGCCTGCAGCGCCTGCTCCTCGTCGGCCGAGACCAGGCCGAGGTGGGCGAGGTACTGGCCGAGGATCAGGACGGTGGGGGCGGCGGATGCGGCGAGGTCGTCAAGGGCGGGATCCTCCGCCGCCGCCGCGACCTCCTCCACGATCGAGCGGAACCGGTCGACGGGCACCGGCAGCCGCGGAGCGCCCGTCTCCGCGAACAGGAGCGGCTCCACGCCGGGCACGACGTCGGCGTAGGCGACCCCGCGCACGCGGTCGGCGAAGGCCGCCGGCATCCGGTCGCGGATGGGCGAGTACGTCATGAGGCCGTCGCCGACGATCGTGATCGGCGCACCCGGGAAGACGGCGGCGAGCGTCCGGGAGGGCGGCACCTGCGGGCTCTGCAGGAAGAGCTCGAGGGACGAGCCGTCGTCGATGCCCCACGCGCGGCGGAGCAGCCGCTCGAGCATGGGCAGGTCGTCGGCCGCGGGCTGCCACTGCACCGGCGGGGTCGGCGCGACGAGCGCGTTGAGCGACTCGACGCGGTCGAAGCGGCGGAGGACCCCCTGCAGCTGCCGCGACTCCGCGATCCCCGTGGTCGTCTCGGGCACGATCGCAGCGTTGACGGCGAGCAGGATGCGATCGCCGAACGGTTCGGGGAAGAGACCGGCATCCATCGCGGCGGCTGCGGTCATGACCCCGTATGCGGAGTTGAGGACGAAGACCTGGGTCATGCGCGGCGCACCTCGCGGACGCTGCGGGCGAGCAGCCTGCGCCGGCGGTCGGACATGCCGGCGAGGGCATGATCCAGGATGTCGGCGGGCACGGGGCGCAGCAGGTCGCGGATGCCGGCGCGGAGCTGGGCGCGGGTGCCCGGCGCCATGGCACGCGAGCGGGAGAGGTGGTGCGCACAGACGGCCAGTGTCGTCGCGACGATCTTCGGGAGGAAGCGGGCTGCCTCCCGGTCGGCTTCGACGGCGCCCAGCGCCTCCGAGAACGCCGGGATGAAGTCCAGCTGCCGCCGGTCGAGCACCTGCGTCAGCGAGCCGGGGAGTCCGCGCCGGTACAGCAGCGCGGGCGCGTCGACGACCGCGAACGACGCCGCGCCGAGATGCAGCCCCCAGATCCACGGTCGGTCCTCGGCCGTGAAGAGCCCCTCCGAGAAGGTGGCCAGTCCGGCGTCATGCACTCGCCGATGGAACATGCCAGCCCACGCATACGGGTAGTCGACCATCGTCGTCTCGTCCGGGGGGAGGATGGCGTCGCGGGGGGAGACGCTCGTGCCGCGCCACGCGAACGGTGCGCGGACGAGCTGCCGCCGTCCCTCGGTGACGGTCACGTGGTCGGTGCGGACGAAATCGCATGCGAGCTCGCGCATCGCGGCCGTGAGGCTCTGCAGTCGCAGCGGCTGCATCCAGTCGTCGCCGTCGACGAAGCAGAAGAACTCGCCCTCGACGCGCTGCAGGCCCTGGTTCCGCGCCGACGCCAAGCCGACGGGCGTCGCGTTGCGCAGCACCTCGACGTGCTCCAGTCGCTCCCCGAAGTGCCGCATCTGCGCGCCGGTGTCGTCGCTCGAGCCGTCGTCGATCGCGACGACCTTGAGGAGCGCAGGGTCGTCGAACTGACGGGAGAGGGTCGTGAGGGTCGTCCCGATGTGGGCACCCGCATCCTTCGCCGGCAGGATGACGGTCACGAGGGGCTTCGGCACCCGCCGATGCTCGCAAGCCGGGATGACGCCGAGGTGGCGCGCCGATGAACGCGCGGAGCGCGCCGGTGGGCGCGCGCCGCGCTCGTCCGGTCAGAGGGACCGGAGCGTCATCCCTCCCGTGCGGCCGCGCGCCGCGCGGCCTGCTCGACGGGATCGGGCACCGGCAGCGAGGCGATGAGCCGCTTCGTGTAGTCGTCCTGCGGGTCGCCGAGCACCTGGGCCGTCGGCCCCTCCTCCGCGATGCGGCCGCGGTGCAGCACGACGACGCGGTGCGCCAGCAGGTCGACGACGGCGAGGTCGTGCGTGATGAACAGCGTCGCGAACCCGAACCGCTCCTGCAGCTCGCCGAACAGATCGAGGACGCGCGCCTGGACCGAGACGTCGAGGGCGCTCGTCGGCTCGTCGGCGATGAGCAGCTTCGGGTCGAGCGCGAGCGCCCGGGCGAGGGACGCACGCTGACGCTGGCCGCCGGACAGCTCGTGCGGGAATCGGTCCCCGAACGCCTTGGGCAGCTGGACGGCCTCGAGAAGCTCGTCGACCTTGTCGCGGGCATCGGACGCGCGGCGCGCAGAGCCATGCACGACGAGCGGCTCGGCGACGCACTCCGCAACGGTGAGCAGCGGGTTGAAGCTCGTCGCCGGATCCTGGAAGACGAACCCGAGATCCTTGCGGAGCTTGCGGAACTCGCGCTCCTTGATGCCGTTCATCTCCGCGCCGAGCACGCGCAGCGAGCCCCCCGACACCGGCGCGAGCCCGGCGATCGCGCGGCCGATCGTGGTCTTGCCCGAACCGCTCTCGCCGACGAGGCCCAGCACCTCCCCGGGTCCGATCCGGAAGTTCACCCCGTCGACGGCGCGGAACGCGGGGGTGCCGAGACGCCCCGGATACTCGATGATGAGGCCCTCGGCCTGCACGACGGCCTCGCCGGACACGCCGGCGGGCGGCGTCCGGTCGACGATCTCCAGGCGCGGCACGGCGGCCAGCAGCCGCTGGGTGTACTCGTGCTGCGGCGCGGTGAAGAGCTCCCGGGCGGGCGCGCTCTCGACGATCTCGCCGTTGAGCATCACGGCGACCCGGTCGGCGAGGTCGGCGACGACACCCATGTTGTGGGTGATGAGGACGATGGCCGTCCCGAAGTCGTCGCGGAGGCGGCGCAGCAGCTCGAGGATCTCCGCCTGCACCGTGACGTCGAGCGCGGTGGTCGGCTCGTCGGCGAGGATCACGGCCGGTTCGAGCGCCAGCGCCATCGCGATGACGATGCGCTGCTTCTGGCCGCCGGAGAACTGGTGCGGGTAATGGCCCACGCGATGCTCGGGATCCGGGATGCCGACGAGCCGCAGCATCTCGATGGCCCGGGCACGGGCCGCCTTCTTCGAGATCTTCTGGTGCGCGCGCAGTCCCTCCGCAAGCTGCCAGCCCACCGTGAAGACGGGGTTCAGCGCCGTGGACGGCTCCTGGAAGATCATCGCCGCCTTGGTGCCGCGCACCTGACGCAGCTGCTCCCGGCCCATGCTGACGACGTCGACGCCGTCGAGGATGACGGCGCCGCTCGCAGTCGCGGTCTCGGGCAGGAGCCCGAGGATCGAGCGCGCCGTCACGGTCTTGCCGCTGCCGGACTCGCCGACGATCGCGAGCACCTCACCGCGGCGCACCTCGAGCGACACGTCGCGGACGGCGAAGACGTCGCCGCCGTCGGTGGCGAACGTCACATCGAGGTCGCGGATCTCCACGACGCGGTCCGACGGATCTGCGATGGTCATCACTGCACCTCCCCGAGCTCTTCGCGGGCCGTCGGCACGGTGGCCGCGACGGCGTCGGCCGGGGTCCGGCTCTTGGCGGCACGCCGACGCGCGCGCAGGCGCGGATCGGCGAGGTCGTTGAGGCTCTCGCCGATGAGCGTGACCCCGAGCACCGTGAAGACGATCGCGAGGCCCGGGGGGATGGAGGTCCACCAGATGCCGGCCGCGACGTCGCTGATCGAGCGGTTGAGGTCGAAGCCCCACTCGGCCGCCTTCGTCGGCTCGATGCCGAAGCCGAGGAAGCCGAGGGCGGCGAGCGTCGAGATGGCCTCGGACGCGTTCAGCGTCACGACGAGCGGCAGCGTCCGTGTCGCGTTGCGGAGCACGTGACGGAACATGATGCGGCCGGTCGAGGCGCCGATGACCTTCGCCGATTCGACGAACGCCTCGGACTTCACCCGCACGACCTCCGCACGGACGACGCGGAAGTACTGCGGGATGAACACGACGGTGATCGACACCGCCGCCGCCATGACGCCGGACCACAGATCGGACTGGCCGCCGCTGATGGCGATCGCGACGACGATCGCGAGCAGCAGGGTCGGGAAGGCGTAGATCGCGTCGGCGATCACGACGAGCACGCGGTCGACCCAGCCGCCGAGATAGCCGGAGACGAGCCCGAGGAGGATGCCGATGAAGACCGAGAGGAGCACGGCGATCACGACGACGAGGAGCGCCGTCTGCGAGCCCCAGACGACGCGGGAGAACACGTCGAAGCCGCCGACGGTCGTGCCCAGCAGATGGTCGGCGCTCGGCGGCTGCTGAGCGCCGAAGTTCACGCCGTCCGCGCCGCGCAGCTGGCTGTAGCTGTACGGCGCGATCCACGGCGCCAGGGCGGCGCAGAGGAGGAAGACGAGGGTCATGATGAGTCCCGCGACGAGCATGCCGCGCTGGAGTCCGACGCTCTGCCGGAGCTGGTGGACGACCGGCAGGCGATCGAGGAGCGTGCGCTCGGCCATCGTCAGTACCTCACCCTCGGGTCGATGAACGCCGCGATGATGTCGACGAGGAAGTTGGTGGCGGCCACGATGATCGCGATCATCGCGACGATGCCCTGCACGGCGACATAGTCGCGAGCGGCGAGGTAGTGGGTCAGCTGCGACCCGAGTCCGTTCCACTCGAACGTCGTCTCGGTCAGCACGGCCCCGCCGAGCATGAGGGCGATCTGCATGCCGATGACCGTGATGATCGGGATGAGGGCCGGCCGGTACGCGTGCTTGCGGACGAGGCGGAACTCCCCGACGCCGCGTGAGCGGGCGGCATCCACGAACGGCATGTTGTAGGTTCCGATGACGTTCGTGCGGACCAGCCGCAGGAAGATCCCCGCCGTGACCAGTCCGAGCGTCACGGCCGGGAGGACGGCGTGCTCGATGACGTCCTGGACGTAGGCGCCGTTGCCCGTCGCGAGGGCGTCGATGAGGTAGATGCCGGTGCCGTCGCCGCGGTTGAGGGCGATGCCGGTCCGCGCGTCGGCGCGGCCGCTGACGGGGAGCCAGCCCAGCCACACCGAGAAGACGAGCTTCCCGACGAGGCCGGCGAAGAACACGGGCGTCGCGTAGAAGAGGATGGCGGCGACGCGCAGCACCGCGTCCGGCCAGCGGTCACGGAGCGCGGCGGCGACCATGCCGAGCGGGATCCCGACGATGAGGGCCACCACGAGGGCGTACACGACGAGTTCGAACGTGGCGGTGCCGTAGGTGATGAGGACTTCGCCGACCGGTCGGTTGTCGGTGAGCGTCGTGCCGAAGTTGCCGGTGAAGATCTGACCCAGGTACTCGAGGTACTGCACGATGATCGGGCGGTCGTAGCCCGCCTCGGCGATGCGCTCGGCGAGCTGGTCGGCGGGCAGGCGTCCGCCGAGCGCGGCCGTGATGGGGTCGCCGGTCAGTCGGAGGAGGAAGAAGACGAGGGTGACGAGGATGAACACCGTCGGGATCATCAGCAGGAACCGCACCAGCACATAGCGGCCGAAGGAACCGCCGCTCTTACGGGATGCGGCGAGAGCTGCGGGCGGTTGGTCGACCGGTGCCGCGGCGAGGTCGATCGTCATGGAGAGAGCCTAACTGTGGGCCGGGCGGAGCCCGGGTCGTGCGGACGGAAAGGCGGTGGGGCGGCCCGACCTGCGGACCGCCCCACCGGTGCTCATTCCGTCTACTTCGTGATCGGGGCGAACCGGAGCTTGAACGACGCGTCGAGGAGTACGCCCTCGACGTCGGCTCCGGTCACCGCGACCTGGGCGCCCTGCAGCAGCGGGACGGTGGACAGGTCGCCGGCGACGAGCTCCTGGATCTGCTCGATCATCCCGGTGCGGGTGTCGACATCCGGCTCCACGGCCTGCTCGAGGATCAGGTCGTTGACCTCGGGGTTGTCGTAGTGGTTGCCGAGGAAGTTCTCCTTGAGGAAGAACGGCGTCAGGTAGTTGTCCGCGTCGGAGTAGTCCGGGAACCAGCCGAGCTGGTACGCCGGGTAGACGTCGGCCGTGCGGTCCTTGGAGTACTGGACCCACTCGGTGGACTTCAGGTCGACCTCGAACAGGCCGTCGGCCTCGAGCTGCTCCTTCACGAGCGCGTACTCGTCACCCGAGGAGGGACCGTAGTGGTCGGGGCTGTACTGCAGGCTGAGCTTGACCGGCGTGGTCACGCCCGCAGCCTCCAGCGTGGCCTTCGCCTTCGCGGCATCCGGACCGCCGTCGCCGTCGCCGTACAGGCCCTTCAGCGCGTCGGTCGCGCCGGCGAAGCCCTCCGGGACGTAGGAGTACAGCGGCGTGTAGGTGCCCTTGTAGACCTGCTCCGAGATCGCCTCGCGGTCGACCAGGTCCGCCACGGCCTGACGGACGGCGAGAGCCTTCGCGGGGTCCGCCTCGCTCGTGCCGGTGCCGTACGGCTGCGTGTTGAAGTTGAACACGATGTAGCGGATCTCGCCGCCGGGGCCGTCGACGACCTTGACGCTGTCGCGACCCTTCAGGTCCTCGACGTCGGTCGCGGACAGGCTGCGGTACGCCACGTCGATGTCGCCCTCCTGCACGGCGAGCTTCAGGTTCGACGACTCCCCGTAGTAGCTGAGGATGACACCGCCGTTGACGGGCGCGTCGAGGAGGCCCTGGTACTCCTCGTTCGGCGTGAACTCGACGGTCTTGTTGAAGTCCCACGAGGTGATCGTGTAGGGACCGCCGAAAGCGTTGGCGTCCACGATGTCGGCGTCGGGGGTCAGCGCGTCGGCCGCGAAGACCTCGTCATCGACGATGGCGCCCGGGAAGCTCGTCAGGATGAACGGGAAGACCTGGTCGTTCTCCGTCTTGAGCTTGAAGACGACGGTCGTGTCGTCCGGGGTCTCGACGCTGTCGAGGTTGTAGAGGAGGCTCGACGCGCCGTTCGGGTCGGCGATGGCGACGTTGCGGTCGAAGGAGAACTTCACGTCGGCCGAGGTCAGGTCGTTGCCGTTGGCCCACTTCAGACCGGCCGGCAGCGTCACGGTGTACTCGGTCGGCGAGGTGAACTCCGCCGACTCGGCGAGGTCGGGCACGACCTCGGTGCTGTTGTAGTCGGTGTTGACCAGGTACGGGAAGACCTGGGTCTGCACGGCGAGCGAGCCGTTGTCGTAGGAGCCGGCCGGGTCGAGGGTCGTGACCTTGTCGGTCGTGCCGACGATGATGGGCTCGGCCGACGACGCGTCGTCGCCGTTGTTCTGGGCGCCGCCGCCGGCGCAGCCGGCCAGGAGGAGCGCCGAGACGCCGAGCGCCCCGATGGCGAGGCCGGCGCGGCCCCGCGTGCTGTGGTGCAGTGACATGTGTACCTCTGCTGTGTCGATGACGGTCCCGTCGGCAGACGGGTCCAACTCGCTATCTTTCACCCGACCCGGCCGCAAATCGTCCCTCGCGCCCAATTCGTAACGAGACTGAAACCCGGGGGCCGCGGCACCGCGTGCCGCCCGGGCGGCCGATCAGGCGCGCAGCGCGTCGTCGACCGCGGCCGTGAGGGACAGGAACCGCTCGTTGTGCGCGAGGTCCTCGACGAGCACCGCCCGGCCGTCGCCGTCGGCGAGCGGGATCTGCCAGTTCGGATACTCCTTGTCGGTCCCGGGCTGGTTCTGGACGCGGCGCTCGCCCACGGCATCCACGAGGGCGACGCCGAGCAGCAGCGACGGCGACGCCGTGATGAGGACGTTCAGCGCCTCGATGACCTCCTGCTCGGTCGGCTCTGCCCCGATGAGGCCGCGCTCGCGGAGGAGCCGCAGCATCGCGCCCCGTTCCGCCGCGGCGTCGGCGAGCGCGTCCTCGACGGACTGCTCGAGCAGGCCCAGGCGCGCGCGCAGCGCGACGTGCTCGTCGGCGAGGTAGCCGGCGGTGGGGGGCAGGTCGTGCGTGTTGACGGTCGCGAGGAGCTCCCGCCGCCAGCGCTCGGGCGGCCGCGGACCGTCCTCCTCCTGCTCGAACCACAGGACGCTGGTGCCGAGGATGCCGCGGGCCGACAGGTAGTCGCGCACCCACGGCTCGACGTTGCCCAGGTCCTCGCCGATCAGGACGGCCCCCGCGCGGTGCGCCTCGAGGGCGAGCACCCCGATCATCGCCTCGTGGTCGTACCGGACGTAGGTCCCGGCGCCCGCACCGAGCCCGGCCGGGATCCACCACAGCCGGAAGAGCCCGATCACGTGGTCGATGCGCAGCGCCCCGGCATGCCGGAGGAGGGTCCGGATCATGTCGCGCAGCGGCGCATACCCGGCGCGGGCGAGGGCCGGCGGCAGCCAGGGCGGCTGGTTCCAGTCCTGTCCCTGCTGGTTGTACATGTCGGGGGGCGCCCCGACGGTGATGCCCTGGGCGTACATGTCGCGCAGCGACCAGGCATCCGACCCCTTGGTGTGCACACCCACGGCGAGGTCGTGCATGACGCCGATCCGCATGCCGGATGCCGTCGCGGCGGCCTGCGCCGCGGCGACCTGCTCGTCGGCGATCCACTGCAGCCAGGCGTGGAAGTCGACCCGGTCCGCGAGCCGCGTGCGCAGCTCGCCGACGAGCGGCGAGGAGATGTCCCACGCCGCCGCGGGGCGCTCGGCGCCGGCGGGGAGCGTGTCGGCGAAGTGCTCCTCAAGGGCGCACCAGAGGGCGAAGTCCTGCAGGGGCTGCCCCTCGCGCCGGAGGAACGCGTCGAGCTCTGCCTGGCGTGCCGCAGAGCGCGGCGCGGCATGGATGAGGGCGAGCGCAGCGCGCTTCGCGGTCCAGACGGCGTCGCGATCGATGCGCCGGGGGTCGGTGTCGCTCGCCGCGACCGGCGTGCGCGCCTCGTCCACGACGGCCCGGTCCGCGGGGGCCAGGTACGCCGCCTCACGGACATCCTCGGGCCGCACGTACAGCGGCGCGAGGAAGCGACGGGTGGCCGGCAGGTAGGGCGACGGCTCGATCGGGACGGTGACCTCGGCCGCGTGGATCGGGTTCACGAGGAGGAAGTCGGCGCCCCGGCGCCCGGCGATCGCCGCGAGATCGGCGAGATCGGCGAAGTCGCCCATGCCCCACGAGTCCTGCGAGCGCACGGAGTACAGCTGGGCCATGAGGCCCCAGCCGCGGCCACCGCGCCCCGGGCGGCTCGGCGGCTCCGGGAGCCGGTTCGGGGTGACGACGAACACGCAGGATGCCGTGCGGTCGACCTCGCCGCCGTCGAACGGCCGCTGCCAGGCGTGCAGCGCGTGCCAGCCGAGCGGCAGGTCGCCGGGGAGCGGCACCTGCACCCGCCACACCGTCGTGCCGTCGATCTCGCGCGACTCGGCCTGCTGGTCGGGGATGGACAGGTCGCGCCATGAGCCGTCCTCCAGCGCGACGCTGAGCGTCACGTCGTGCCGGTCCGCGACGTGCACCGCGATGGTGCCCCCTTCCTGGCGCACGACCGCGGAGGGCGGCAGCAGGCCGCGCCACGGCTCGTCTCGCACGGCGGCGAGCGCGGCGTCGATGTCGGCGTCGGTCAGCGGATCGACGCCCATCGCGCGCAGCACGGCGCGGAGGGTCGCGGCGGGCACGGTGACCTGTTCGCCGAAGAACGACCAGTACTGCGTCGCAACGCCGTGCGCCTCGGCGAGCGCCGTCAGCGCGGGGCTCGGTCGGTCGGGGGATGCTGGGTTGTCGCTCATGGTCGTCCCTTCCGCGGCTGCTCCTCATCCTGCCAGGGCGCCGTCGCCGACGGCGAGGCGCCCGGCCGTGAGTACCGCGTGCCGTGCCGGCCGTCGCCGCCGGCCGGCACCCCGGCGCAGCGAACCGCAGGATCGAGTGTGACGGGTGAGGCCTATGAGGCTCGGGAGTCCCACGGGTCACAGTCCGTCCTGCAGTTCGCACGGCGCGGGCACGGCGCACGGCGCGGGTGCGGGGAGGCGGGCCGACGCGCCGTCAGGCGCGGGTCGCCCACCACTCGCGCAGGCGCTGCTCCGCGGCATCCGGGCCGATGACGCCCTCATCGAGGCGCACATCGAGGAGGAACCGGTACGCCTGACCCACTTCGGGACCGGGTCGGATGCCGAGGATCTCCTGGATGCGGTTGCCGTCGAGCTCGGGCCGCATCGCCTGGAGCTCCTCCTGCTCGGCGAGCTCCGCGATCCGCCGCTCGATGTCGTCGTACGCCGAGGCCAGCCGCGCGGCCTTGCGGCGGTTGCGCGTCGTGACGTCGGCGCGGGTGAGGATGTGCAGGCGGTCCAGCTCCGGGCCGGCGTCGCGCACGTAGCGGCGCACGGCCGAGTCGGTCCACGCGCCCTCGGCGTAGCCGAAGAACCGCAGGTGCTGCTCGATGAGCTGCGCCACGGAGGAGATCGTGTCGCCGTCGAAGCGCAGGGCCTGCAGGCGCTTGCGCGCCATCCGCGCGCCCTTCACGTCGTGGTGGTGGAAGCTGACGCCGCCGGCGGGCTCCAGCTTCCGGGTCGCCGGCTTGCCGATGTCGTGCAGGAGCGCGGCGAGGCGGAGCGTGACGTCGGGGGCCGCCCCGGGGTTCCGCTCGCGCTCCAGGTCGATGGCCTGGCGCAGCACCGTGAGGGAGTGCTCGTACACGTCCTTGTGATGGTGGTGCTCGTCGACCTCGAGGCGCAGCGCCGGCACCTCGGGGAGGAACAGCTCGATGAGACCCGTCTCGACGAGGATCCGGATGCCGCGATCCGGCGCATCGGTCTGCAGCAGCTTGACGAGCTCGCCCTGGATGCGCTCCGGGCTGACGATCGCGAGCGTCTCGCGCAGGCGCTCGACCGCCTCGAGCACCTCCGGCGCGGGGTCGAAGCCGAGCTGGGCCGCGAAGCGCGCGGCGCGGAGCATCCGCAGCGGATCGTCGCCGAAGCTCACGGCCGGATCGACGGGTGTCCGCAGCGTCCCGGCGACGAGGTCCTCCACGCCGCCGGCGGGGTCGACGAGGGCGGGCCCGGGCACGCGGAGCGCCATCGCGTTGACGGTGAAGTCCCGGCGGCGGAGGTCGTCCTCGAGCGTGTCGCCGAACTCGACGGTGGGCTTGCGGGTGACGCCGTCGTAGCTGTCGGCGCGATACGTCGTGATCTCGACCTGCTCGCCGCGGACCCGCGCGCCGATGGTGCCGAAGGCGCGGCCGATGTCCCAGTGCGCGCTCGCGAGGGGCTTCACGATCCGCAGGATGTCGTCGGGCCGCGCGTCGGTCGTGAAGTCGAGGTCGTTCGTCACACGCCCGAGCAGCGCGTCGCGCACCGGACCGCCCACGACGGCGAGTTCGAAACCGGCGGTCGCGAAGGCCTCGCCGAGGCTCGCCACGACGGGCGAAGCGGCGAGGGCGCCCAGACGCGCGAGTCCCTCGGCCATGTTGAGCATGGGTTCGAGCCTACCGGCGGGCGCCATCACCCCCAGGCGAGGAACCCGGTGAACAGGAGCTCCCGCACCCGCGGCAGGAGGTCGGCGGACAGCGCCGCGGCATCCGCCTCGAGGAGGTCGGCGATCGCGGAGATGAGCACGCCCACCGGCAGGTCGCCGTCGCACGCGCCCACGAGCGCGGCGAGGGCGGGGTCGACATGCACCGTGCGGGCGAAGCCGCCGCCCTGCCGCAGCTCGATGACGCTCGGCGCCTCCGCTCCCGGCAGGTGATGCCGCGCCTCGGTGACGTCGTCGGCGACGGTGAGCACGGCGCGGGCGAGCGCCTCGTCGTCGGTGCGCGCGAGACGGTCCCAGGCGGTGAGCGCCGCGCCCTGATGGATGCCCAGGGCGTCCCCGACGCCCTGCGTGATCCGCTCGTACCGCGCGAGGGTCGGCTCGTCCTCCGCCCGGCGCAGCAGGAGATACCCGAACCCGATGGCCGTCACCTCGCGATCCGCGAAATCGGCCAGCCATGCCTCGACGAGCCGTGCGTACGCCGGAGAACCGGGCGCCGTGCCGCCGTCGCGCACCCACAGCTCGGCATAGGCGAGGGGATCGAGGAGCTCCCGCTCCACGACCCAGGCGTCCAGCGGCACGGGCGAGGCCGCGACCCACTCCCGCACGCGGTCGAGACCGTCGGCGCCCGTCCGGTACTCCCAGTTGCCGAGCAGCTGCGCGGTGCCGCCAGGGGCGAGCACCTGCCCCACGCCGCGCACGAACGCCGCGACGAGATCGTCTCCCGCCATGCCGCCGTCGCGGTACTCGTACTCCGGGACGCCCTCGACGCGCGGGGTGATGACGAAGGGCGGGTTGGAGACCACCCGGTCGAACAGCTCGCCGGCGACCGGCTCGAAGAGGCTGCCGAGACGCACCTCGATGCCATCGACGTCGTTGAGGAGGGCGTTGAGGGCCGTGAACGCCAGGGCGCGCGCCGAGACGTCGGTCGCCACGACCCGGTCGACCGTGCGGCGCGCGCGCAGCGCCTGGATGCCGCATCCCGTGCCGACATCCAGCGCGAGCCCCGCATGACCGGGCAGCTGCAGGCCGGCGAGCGTGAGCGATGCTCCGCCGACGCCCAGCACGTGGCCGGTCGGCAGGGCCCCGCCGATCGCGGCTTCGTCGAGGTCGCTCGCGATCCACCACTGCCCCGCGCCGCGCGCGTCAGCGAAGTCCTGCGGGCGTACGAGCGCCGTCGCGCGCACGGTGTCGCCGTCCCGGTCGGCGAGACCCAGCGCGGCGAGTCCCTCCGCGCCGAGCGACGGCAGGGCGGCGTCCACCGCCGCCCTCGGGGCGGGAGCGCCGAGGAAGAGCAGGCGGCACAGCACGGCGAGCGCATCCGTGCGCCGGCCCAGGGCGGCGAGCGCGGGTCCGTGCAGGCCGTGGCCGATCGCCTCGTCGGCGAGCGACCCCCACGCGCCGCGGACGGCGTCGGCGGTGTATCCCGCGGACGTCAGGTCCGCCCGCAGTGCGGCGACGAGGGCGGGATCGGGAGTCGCGGGTGCAGAGGTCACCGGTCCATTCAATCGCGTCGATCCGGCTCCGCGCGGCCCGTCACGGGGAGCGCTCAGGGCCGGGACCATAGAATCGCACCTGATCGTGCGGTCATGGATCGCACAGGAGTGAATCCCCGCCATGACCCTGACTTCGCCTTCATCGGGCCCACGTGCCGCGCGTCCGCGGCGTGCGTCGCGCACGCGCCTCGCGGTCGCGGCGGCGGCGATCCTGGCCCTCGTCGCGTCACCGCTCGCGGCCGTCGCCGCCGGACTGCCCGCCAGCCCGCCCCTGACGTTCGCGATGGGTCCGCGGGGAAACGGCGTCGTCGCCGACGGGCAGAGCCTCATCGTCTCCCTCACGGCGGGCAATCCCACCGATTCGACGGTGGCGGCCGGGGATGTCACGATCGCGATCGGACGCGACGCGCTGGCCACCCGCGATTCCCTGGACGCGTGGCTCGGCGACGAGCGACCGCCGCTGCCGCTCACACCGATCGCGTCGACGACGATCGATTCGCTCGCCGCGCACGGCGCGCGCACCACGACGATCGCCATCGAGTCCGCCTCCACCGGCGTCGACGGCCTGGGGCCGGGCGTGTACCCGCTCCTGGCGACCTACGCCTCGGCGCAGGGGGAACTCACGTCCGCCAGCGTCATCACGGTCCCGGATGCGGGTGCCGCATCGGCCGACATCGCCGTCGTCGTCCCGATCACGGCCGGGGCGCTGAGCGACGGACTGCTCACGGCGGACCAGCTCCGCGAGCTCACCGCCGACGGGGGGACGCTGCGCGACCAGCTCGACGCCGTGGCCGGCACGGCCGCCGTCCTCGCCATCGATCCCGCCCTCCCGGCGGCCATCCGGGTCCTCGGCGAGTCCGCGCCCCCCGCAGCCGTCAGCTGGCTCGACGAACTGCTGGCCCTGCCGAACTCGCGGTTCGCACTGCAGTTCGGCGACGCCGACCTGGCATCGCAGATCGCCGCGGGGCTGGGCCGCCCGCTCTCCCCCCTGCCCCTCACCTCCTACCTGGATGCGGCGAACTTCACCGGCACCGCCGCCTCCCCGGAACCGAGCCCGACCCCCGGCAGTGCGGCGTCCCTCCCCGACCTCGAGGCGCTCACCGGCATCGGGGCCTCCGCGGGGACGATCTTCTGGCCCGCGAGCGGCACCGCGGGGGCGGAGACCGTCGCGGCACTGGGCGACGTCGCCCCCGACGGGGCGGCATCCCTCACGCTCGTCCCCTCCAGCGTGACGACCGCGGCGGGCGCGGTGCCCGCGCGCGCCGTGGCCGGCGACGCGCAGCTGCTCGTCTACGACGCGGCCGTCTCGGAGGCGCTGCAGACCGCCGCCGCGACCGAGGATGCCGTTCCCCGCGCCGCCGCGCAGGCCGCCGCGGCCGCCTACGCCCAGGCAGCCGGCCGCGAAGTCCCCGGCGCCACGCTGCTCGTGACCGTCGACCGCGGCGCCGACCGCTCCCGCGCCGCCCTGCACGATGCCATCGCGACCGCGACGGGGCTTCCGGGCCGCTCGGCGGTGACCCTGCGCGAGGTCCTCGCCGGCACGCCGGCCACCGTCGACCTGCAGTCGGTGCAGCCCGACGTCGCGCGCGTCGCCGCGCTCCGCGCGTTCCAGGACGACGAGACCGAGCTGACGGCGTTCGCGACGATCCTCGCCGACCCGACCCTGATCACGGGAGCCGAGCGGGCCGCCGTGCTGCAGCTCCTCGGCAACGGCTGGCGGGGAGAGCTCGGGTCGTGGGGCGACGCCGTGGCCGACCACCGCGCGCAGACCCAGGACACGCTCGGCGCCGTGGCGATCGTCCGCGCCGGCGACAAGACGCTGCTCGGGTCGGCCGCGCCGATGCGCTTCTCGATCCGCAACGATCTGCGCTGGCCCGTCTCGCTCGTCCTCATCGCAGCGCCCAACGACGCGCGCCTCGTCGTGCAGCGGACCACCCCGGTCGACGCCGAGGCGGCGCAGAACACCCGCGCCGAGGTACGCGTCGAAGCCCGCGTGGGCTCCGGGGAGTCCACGATCGACCTGCAGCTGCGGAGCCCGTCGATGGTCGCCATCGGCGAGCCGGTCGCGGTCGGCGTCAGCGTGCGGGCCGAGTGGGAGTCGGTGGGCGTCATCGTCATGGCCGTCCTCGTCGCCGGTCTCCTGGTCTTCGGCGTCATCCGGACCGTGCTGCGGATGCGGCGGCGGCGCGCGGCGGCACCCGACGAGGCCACGGCCGACGAAGCCGCGCCGCACTCCACCGACGAAGCCACCGAGGACGCCGATGTCTAGCCTGTCCCGCGCCAGTGCCACCGTCGCGGCCGGAACGCTCGTCTCGCGCATCACGGGACTCCTGCGCAACATCGTGCTGGCCGCCGCGCTGGGCACGATCGGCACGCGCGCCGCCGACTCGTTCGCGATCGCCAACCAGCTGCCCAACAACATCTACGCGATCATCTCCTCGGGGCTGCTCGCCGGCGTGATCGTGCCCCAGATCGTCAAGGCCGCCGCCCACCGGGACGGCGGCAGCGCCTTCGTCTCGAAGCTGCTGACGCTCGGGGTCGTCGCCCTCGCCGCGACGACCGTCGTCGCGGTGATCGCCGCGCCCCTGCTCGTCCAGCTGTACGGCTCGCAGCTCAGCCCGGAGAGCGCGGCGCTGACCCTCGCCTTCGCCTACTGGTGCCTCCCGCAGCTGCTGTTCTACGGCCTCTACGCGCTGCTCGGCGAAATCCTCAATGCGCGCCGCGTCTTCGGTCCGTTCGCGTGGTCGCCGATCATCAACAACGTCGTCTCCATCGCCGGCTTCGCCGCCTTCATCTGGCTCTTCGGCCTGCACCGCGACGCGACGGGATGGACGCCGGAGATGGTCGCGGTCATGGGCGGCACGGCGACCCTCGGCATCGTCGCGCAGGCGCTCGTGCTCCTGCTGTTCTGGCGCCGTGCCGGCCTGCACGTCCGGCCCGACTTCGCCTGGCGGGGCATCGGTCTCCGGCACATCGCGCGCCTGGCCGGCTGGACCTTCCTCATGGTCGTCGTCGGTCAGCTCGCCGGCCTCGTGCAGACGAACCTCGTCGGCAGGGCATCCGGCGAGGGCGCGTCGGTCGCGGCCCTGCAGTACGCGTGGCTCGTCTTCATGCTGCCGTTCTCGGTGATCGTGCTCTCCATCGGCACCCCGTACTTCACCCGCCTCAGCGAGCACGTCGCGGCCGGTCGCCACGACGAGGTGCGCACCGACCTGGATGCATCCATCCGCATCATCGGCGTGTTCATGGTGGGCGCGCTGGCGGCGATCGTCGCAGCGATCGTGCCCGTCTCGCGGATCTTCACGGACGGCCCGAGCGGGGCCGTGCAGTTCGCCCTCGTCCTCGGCGGATACCTCATCGCGCTCCTCCCGCTGTCGATGCAGTTCGGCATCCAGCGCACGTTCTACGCGCACCACGACACCCGAACGCCGTTCGTGTTCACCGCCGTGCAGGCCGTGCTCGTGATCGTCACGGCGATCGCCGCGTTCGTCCTCCTCCCGCTGCCCCTCCTCGGCTTCGGCATCGCGCTCGGACAGTCGATCGCGAACATCGTCCAGCTGTGCCTCGCGGTCTGGCTGCTGCGCCGCAAGATCGGCCCGCTGGGGCTCCGCCCGGCGGCTCTGTCGTACCTGCGCTTCCTCGCGGCCGCGGTCCCCGCCGCCGCCGCCGGGTGGCTCACCTTCCTCCTCCTCGGCGGCGTCGAGGGCTGGGCGGCCTCGGACAAGGGCCCCGCGGTCCTCGCGACGCTCGCCATCGCCGCCGTCGCGCTCCTCGTGTACCTCGCCGTCCTCGGGCTCCTCCGCGCTCCCGAGCTCCGGACGGCCCTCGGCGCGGCGCGCCGGTTCCTCCCGCGTCGCTAGAGACGCCTGTCGCGGCGCCGTGGGGAATGCCCCGCGCTTACCATGGGTTGAATGCTCTGGGGCGGTTGGCGCCCCGCATCTGAGAGGGGCAACGCCGTGCGGCAGGTCATCATCATCGGCTCGGGACCGGCGGGATACACCGCCGCCATCTACGCGGCGCGCGCGAACCTCGAACCGCTTGTGATCGCCAGCTCCGTCGAGGCCGGCGGCGAGCTCATGAACACCACCGAGGTGGAGAACTTCCCCGGCTTCCCCGAGGGCATCATGGGCCCCGACCTGATGGCGAAGATGCAGGAGCAGGCCGAGCGCTTCGGCGCCGAGGTCCTCTACGACGACGTCGTCGAGCTCGACATCTCCGGCGACATCAAGAAGGTCACGCTCGGCAGCGGTGCCACCCACGAGGCGGAGTCCCTCGTCTTCGCGACCGGCTCCGCGCCCCGCAAGATCGGCATCGAGGGCGAGTCCCGCCTGTCCGGTCGCGGCGTCTCCTACTGCGCCACCTGCGACGGCTTCTTCTTCCGCGAACGCGTCATCGCCGTCGTGGGCGGCGGCGACTCCGCGATGGAGGAGGCGACGTTCCTCACGAAGTTCGCATCGAAGGTGTACGTCATCCACCGCCGCGGCGAGCTGCGCGCCTCCAAGATCATGCAGGACCGCGCGATGGCGAACGAGAAGATCGAGTTCGTCTGGAACAGCGAGGTCGTCGACATCCTCGGTGAGGATGCCGTGACCGGCGTCGTCCTGCAGGACACCGTCGACGGATCCACCCGTGAACTCCCGCTTCAGGGCGTATTCGTCGCGATCGGCTACGACCCGCGCACGCACCTCGTGCACCAGAGCCTCGAGCTGACCGAGCACGGGACGGTGTGGGTCGACGGCCGCACGTCACGCACGTCGGTCCCCGGCGTGTTCGCGGCGGGCGACGTCATCGACCCGACGTACCGCCAGGCCGTCACGGCAGCGGGCAGCGGAACGGTCGCCGCCCTGGACGTCGAGCACTACCTCGCGGCACGGGGCGATGCGGGCCTGCCGGCCACGGAGGTCGCGGAGATCGACGGCCTCGCCGACGTGGGCGTCGCCTGACCGGAACAAACCGCGCGCCCCGCGCGTTCCACCCTGTTGGACACACCGCGTGTCGATTCCGAAGGAGACAGACATATGACCGCCAAGGCCACGAGCGAGAGCACCTGGCAGCAGGACGTCATCGACGCCGAGGGCCCGGTCCTCGTGGACTTCTGGGCCGCCTGGTGCGGACCGTGTCGCATGGTCGGCCCGATCCTCGACGAGATCGCGACCGAGCACCCGGAGAAGATCACCGTCCTCAAGCTCAACGTCGACGAGAACCCGAACCTCGCGATGGAGTACCAGATCACCTCCATCCCCGCGATGAAGGTCTTCAGCAAGGGCGAGGTCGAGAAGACGATCATCGGCGCCAAGCCGAAGTTCGCGCTCGAGCAGGACCTCGCGGCGTACATCGCCTGACGCAAGACATCGGGAGCCCCGGTCGGAATACACATCTGACCGGGGCTTCTTCTATGCCCGGCTGCCGTTCAGGAGGCCTCCGCGCGCACCGACGCATCCCACGTGCGGTGCGGCTCGCTGCCCAGCAGACGCCACACGGCCCGGGTCAGATCGGGGTAGTCGAGCGCGATCTGTCGCAGCACGCGGTAGTTGCGCGCCGCGCTCGGCCGATTGCCGCCGTCGGCGGCGATGTTCTCGGCCCGCAGTGTCAGAACGACGAGCTCATCGACCGTCGGGAGATCCTCCATGAAGTCCCACGGGTCCTCGCCGCCGCGCACACGCTCCTCGACGAGCACCGACAGCTCGTCCGCCGATTCCGCGCGCAGAACCTCGAGGCTCGCACGCCGCGGGAGGTTCTGACGATCGGTCACCCATCCAGCCTACGACGACCGTTTGCGAGGTGGATCAGAGCGCGCCGAATCCGTCGTCGCCGATCTCGGACAGGATGCGGTTGAGATCCTGAATCGTAGCGAAATCGATGATGACCTGGCCTTTTCGTGAGGTCAGGTTGATCTTGACCTTCGTGTTCAGGCGGTCTCCGAGCCGCTCCGCGACCTCATCGAGATGCGCCCGGCGGGCACCGGCCTTGGGTGCCACGCGGCGCGTCGACCCGGCATCCGGGAGCTTCGCGGCCGCCTCGGCGGCGCGCACCGACAGGTCCTCGTTCACGATCTTGTCGGCCAGGCGGCTCATCGCCGTCTCATCCTCGAGCGACAGGATGGCCCGGGCGTGACCGGCGCTCAGCACACCCGCCGCCACGCGCTGCTGCACGGGAACGGGGAGCTTGAGCAGCCGGATCGTGTTGCTGATCTGCGGGCGGGAACGGCCGATGCGGCCGGCGAGCTCCTCCTGCGTGATCCCGAAGTCCTCGAGGAGCTGCTGGTAGGCCGAGGCCTCTTCGAGCGGGTTCAGCTGGGAGCGGTGCAGGTTCTCCAGGAGCGCGTCACGCAGCAGGTGCTCGTCCGACGTGTCGCGGACGATCGCCGGGATGGCGGTCAGCCCCGCCTCGCGCGCGGCGCGCGTCCGGCGCTCGCCCATGATGAGCTCGTACTTGCCGTCTTCGTTCGTCCGGACGACGACCGGCTGCAGGACGCCGAACTCCCGCACGCTGTGCACGAGCTCGGCGAGATCGTCGGCGTCGAAGTGGGTGCGCGGCTGCCGGGGGTTGGGGACGATGTCGTGCGGGTCCACCTCGATGAAGGAGGTGCCGGGGATCGCGATCAGCTCGGCGACATCCTCCGCAGGAGAAGCCTGCTCGATCGACGCACCGGGGAAGAAGACGTCCACCGGGCGCGCGGCACCGGCCTCGTTGGCCTCCGAGGTGGGGATGAGCGCGCCGATGCCGCGCCCCAATCCGGTTCGCTTCGCCATCAGTTGTTCTCCTCGTCGTCGTGCGTGTGCCCTCGTCGTGCGATCTCCACCGCGGCTTCGCGATAGGCGATCGCCCCGGCCGACTGGCCGTCGTACGCGACCACCGTCTGGCCGAAGCTGGGTGCCTCCGACACGCGCACGGAGCGCGGGATGACGGTGCGGAGCACCTCGGCGGGGAAATGGCTGCGCACCTCCTCGGCGACCTGCTGTGCGAGCCGGGTCCGGCCGTCGTACATGGTCAGCAGGATCGTGGAGAGGTGCAGTGCGGGGTTCAGGTGCTTCTGGATCATGCGGACGCTGCCGAGCAGCTGGCTCAGGCCCTCCAGCGCGTAGTACTCGCACTGGATCGGGATCATGAGCTCGTTCGCCGCGGTGAACGCGTTGATCGTCAGCAGTCCCAGCGACGGCGGGCAGTCGATGAGCACGAAGTCGATGTGCTCGGGGGCCGCCGCGAGGTAGTCCTCCAGCGCGGTGCGCAGCCGGTGCTCCCGCGCGACCTGTGACACGAGCTCGATCTCGGCGCCGGCCAAGTGGATGGTGCTCGGAGCGCAGAGCAGCAGCGGGGATTCCGGGCTCGTCTGCACGATCTCCGCGAGAGGGAACTCGTCGATGAGCACGTCGTAGACGCTCGGGATGTCCGCCGTGTGCGGCACACCGAGCGCCGTGGAGGCGTTTCCCTGCGGATCGAGGTCGATCACGAGCACTCGCGCGCCCACCAGCGCGAGCGCGGAGGCGATGTTCACGGTCGTCGTCGTCTTTCCGACGCCGCCCTTCTGGTTCGAGACCGTCACGACCCGCGTCGGTCCGCCGAACTCGAGGGTGACCTTCTCCAGCGCCCGACGCCGAGACGAGAGGTCGGCGATCTCGCGGGCCAGCGGGGTGTCGCCGAGGGAGAAGGGTGCGGGAGAGGTCGCGTACTCCGATTCCTGCACCTGCAACTCCTGTCGTACCGGGGGCTCATCCCACTGTAGTCGAGCGCGCGGACGCCACCGACGCCGTGTCGGCGCGTCAGTGTTTCACGTGAAACACGGGCGACCGGCGCTCCCGATCCAGCGCGAGGGTCGGGCGGGATGTTTCACGTGAAACCGGGCATCGGAGGCGGGTGCGACCTCGGAGCCGGTCACCGTTCGACCGGTCACGCGACGCCGTGCCGCGTTTCACGTGAAACGTCGCTGACGCGTCTCGGCATGTCACTCGATCAATCACTGCATCCGCCCCCCCGTCGGCGACCGGATGTTTCACGTGAAACGGTGCGGAGCCGCTCAGCGCACGGTGGCGCGGATGACCCGCGTGGGCTCGTCCACGACGCCCTCGCCGACCGGCTCCACACGCACATGGGAGAGCTTGTAGCGCCGGATCTGCTTGTCCGCTGCCGTGATCTCGTTGGCGGCGTTGGCGCCCTTGAGGAGGATCAGCTCACCGCCGTCCCGGACGAGCGGCGCAGTGAGGGGGATGAGTGTGCGGAAGGCACTGACGGCCCGGGCGGTCACGGCGTCGAGGACGGGGCCCTCACGCCACTCCTCGCCGCGCGCACGCACGACCTCGACGTTGTCCAGCCCCAGGTCCGCGACCTGCTCGTCGAGCCATGCGACGCGGCGCTCCATCGGCTCGATGAGCACCCACCGCACATCGGGTCGGGCGATGGCGAGCACGAGGCCGGGGAGGCCGGCACCGGAGCCGATGTCGCCCACCCGGGATCCCGCCGCGAACAGCGGCGCGGCGACCGCGCTGTTGAGGATGTGCCGGGACCACAGGCGCGGCGGTTCCAGCGGTCCGATGAGACCGCGCTCCTCGCCGTGGGCACCCAGCGCCGCCGTGAACCGGCGCGCCAGATCCGCGCGGGCGCCGAACAGGGCGTCGACGCCGGCGGGTTCCCGCTCGATCTCCACCGTCACTGTTTCACGTGAAACATCACGCGCGGCGGATGACGGTGTGCCGGTCGGCGGCCTCACCGTACGACTCCGACACGAACCCGCGCTCCGCCACGATGTCGTGCACCAGCTTGCGCTCGTAGCTCGACATGGCGGGCAGTGATGCCTGCGACGCACCGTCATCCAGACGTGCGATGGCGCGGTCCACGAGCTTCTCGAGCTGCTTCTGACGCGTGTCGCGCGATCCGCCGATGTCGAGGATAAGCCGCGAGAAGCGTCCGGTCTTCGTCTGGACGGCGATGCGGGTCAGCTCCTGGAGCGCCTGCACGGTGTCGGGGTCGGAGAGGAGGTCGAGCGATCCCTCGACGTCGTTCTCCACCGAGACGTAGGCACGGTCGCCGCGCACATCCAGCGCCAGGTCGCCGTCGATGTCGGCGATGTCGAGCAGGGCCTCGAGGTAGTCGGCGGCGATGTCGCCTTCCTGCTCGAGGTGCTCGACGCTCGTGCTGTGGCGCTGCTCGGTCGATTCGGGAGAGGTGGTCATTGACGGTCCTTGATCGATGTCAGTGGTCGACGTCAGTGGTCGACGGGCGGGTTCTGGGGCTTGGGCTTGTTGCCCTGCTTCTTCGCGCGCTGCTTGCCGACGGGCTGCTGACGCTTGGGCGCCTGCTCCTTCGCGCGCTGCGCCTCTTCGTAGAGACGCTGCTGCTCGGCCTCGTACTTCTCGATGGGAACGATCTTGCCCTGGGAGTCGAGCGCCTTCCCCTTGCGGGCCAGCCGCTCCTCGCGGGCCTTCGCCGCCTCCGAGCCGGGCGTGGGCATGTTGCGGATGACGAGGAACTGCTGACCCATCGTCCACAGGTTCGAGATGAACCAGTAGATGACGACGCCGAGCGGGAAGAAGACACCGGAGAAGATGAACGCCAGCGGCAGGACGTAGAGCATGATCTTCTGCATCTGGTACGCCTGGCCGGTCTTGGCCTCCGGCGACAGGTTCTTCGAGATGATCTGCAGCTGGGTCATGAACTGCGACCCGATCATGAGGATCACGAGGATCACGAGGATCGTGACCGTGGCCTCCCAGCCGGCCGGCTGGAGCTGGATGGCTTCCATGAGGCTCGTGTGCAGGGGAGCGACGCCGAAGAGCTTGGCGTCGTAGAACTCGAGGGTCAGCTCGGGGTTGAGCAACCCCACGCCGCCGAGACCGGCCTCGGCGTGCTTCTTGACGTCGCTGAGCGTGTAGAAGAGGGAGAGGAAGATCGGCATCTGCACGAGCAGGGGGAGACACCCCGACACCGGGGTCGTGCCGTGCTTCTTGTACAGCGCCATGGTCTCGCGGCTCATCGCCTCGCGAGAGAGCTGATCCTTCTTACCGCGGTACTTGTCCTGAACTTTCCGCAGTTCAGGGGCGATTTCCATCATCTTTCGCTGACTCTTGATCTGCTTGACGAACAGCGGGATCAGAGCCGAGCGGACGACGAGGACGAGGCCGACGATCGACAGCACCCACGTGATGCCGTCGTTCGTGCCGAGGCCGAAGAAGGTGAAGATCGCGTGCCAGGCGACGAGGATCAGTTCGACGAGCCACTTCAGCGGCCAGAGGATCGTACTGAAGAGGTCGAAGCCGCCCGCGGACGCGTCGGGCGTCGGGGTGGCGGCGGCGGCGAAGAGAAGATCCAGCACGGATCAGTCCTTTCTGGGGGGCACGACGAATCCGTGCGGAGTCAGGTGGTGTCGGAATCCCTCGCGCGGGCGTACATCGTCGATGCCGCCCTGTGCCCAGGGGTGGCAGCGCGCGATGCGGGCGGCGGCCAGCGCCGCGCCCTTGACGGCACCGTGCTGCTGGACCGCGCCGACGGCGTAGGCCGAGCACGAGGGGTAGTACTTGCAGACGTCGCCGTACGCGTGCGAGATGGTCGCGCGATAGGCGTGCAGCACCGCGAGGACCGCGTTGCGGGGAAGGAGGGGAACGGCGGTGAGGATGTCGGATGCCGAGAAGTGCGCGTCGCCCGTCGCCGACGCCGGCAGCGTCGCGGAACTCACGCCGCGGCTTTCCGGCTGAGGCAGCGGGCCACTTCGTCGCGGAGCTCGCCGTATTCGGCGGTCGCCGCACCGGGCAGGGCGCGGATGACGACGTCCGTGCCGTCGCGGACGCCGCCGAGCGCATCGGCGCACACGGCTTTGAGCCGGCGCCGCACGGTGTTGCGGACGACCGCGGATCCCACCTGCTTGCTGACGATGAAGCCGAAGCGCGCCGAACGAGCCTCGGAGGTCGTGACCACGTAGGTCACCGTGTGCGCGGCGGCGCAGCGGGCACCCCTGCGGACGACGGCCTTGTACTCCGCCCCGCGGGTGATGCGGTTCCCGCGCGCCAGCACCGGGTCAGGTCAGGCCGAGAGCTCGGTGCGCCCCTTGGCGCGACGAGCCGAGAGGATCGCGCGACCGGCACGCGTGTGCATGCGGGCGCGGAAGCCGTGCTTCTTGGCGCGGCGGCGGTTGTTGGGCTGGAACGTGCGCTTGCTCATGAGATCACTCCGGATCGGCTCGTCACCCGAACGCTCTAGACCGGGGACACAGGTACAGGGGACTGCCCGCGAGGGCATAAGTCAACCGACTAAGAATACGTCGACATGCCGGATTACCCAAACCGGGTCCGCGGAAACGTGTCATTATCCACCGACCTCCCAGACATCCTGGCGACGACACGCGGACCGGATCTACAGTGGATTTGGCTCCGCACGACGCGGTGACTAGCGTGGCTCGGGCACTTATCCACAGGTGTGGACAGCGTATCCGATCGACTGTCACCCGCGCTTTCTACCCTTGGGGGGACATGTCTTCGCACGATCTTCCGGACGTCCCGGTCTGGACGGCTGTGCTGGATGTGCTCGCCGATGACGACCGCGTCACGCCACAGCTGCAGGGATTCCTGAATCTCGCCGTCGCGCAGGGGGTCATGAGCGGCACGCTCTATCTCGACGTGCCGAACGACCTCACCGCCGCACAGCTGAACAAGCGACTGCGCGCCCCCATCATGGAGGCCCTCGCCCACGTGCATGCCGAGCCTTCCGCCTCGGCCTTCCGCGTCGTGGTGAATCCGGAGCTCGCCGACGCGCACCTCACGGCCCCCGTGCCCGTGCAGTCCGCGACGCAGCCGGTGATCCCGCGCCCCGCCGCCGAGGATTATGCCGAGCAGGCGGCACCCGCCACGCGCAACGACACCCGCCTCAACCCGAAGTACACGTTCGACAACTTCGTCATCGGCCAGTCCAACCGCTTCGCCCACGCGGCCGCGGTCGCCGTGGCCGAGGCGCCGGCGAAGGCCTACAACCCGCTGTTCATCTACGGCGACTCCGGCCTCGGCAAGACCCATCTCCTGCATGCCATCGGCGACTACGCGCTGAACCTGTACACCGGCATCCGCGTCCGCTACGTCTCCAGCGAAGAGTTCACGAACGACTTCATCAACTCGATCGCCAACAACCGCGGCTCCGCCTTCCAGGCGCGCTACCGGGATGTCGACATCCTGCTCATCGACGACATCCAGTTCCTGCAGGGTCGTCAGGAAACGCAGGAGGCGTTCTTCCACACGTTCAACACGCTCCACGACCACGACAAGCAGGTCGTGATCACGAGCGACGTGCCGCCGCGGCAGCTCACCGGCTTCGAAGACCGCATGCGCAGCCGGTTCGAGTGGGGTCTCATCACCGACGTCCAGGCGCCCGACCTCGAGACCCGCATCGCGATCCTCCGCAAGAAGGCGCAGAGCGAACGGCTCCTCGTGCCCGACGAGGTCCTCGAGTACATCGCGACGAAGGTCTCCTCCAACATCCGCGAGCTCGAGGGCGCCCTCATCCGCGTCTCGGCCTTCGCGAGCCTCAACCGCTCGTCGCTCGACATCTCGCTGGCCCAGACGGTGCTGCGCGACATCGTCGACCATGACGATGCCAACGTGATCTCGCCGACCGACATCATCACCGCGACGGCGCAGTACTTCCGTCTCTCCGTCGACGACCTCTACGGCTCCAGCCGCTCCCAGGCCGTCGCGACGGCCCGTCAGATCGCGATGTACCTGTGCCGGGAGCGCACGAGCCTGTCGCTGCCGAAGATCGGGCAGCTCTTCGGCAACCGTGATCACACCACCGTCATGTACGCGTACAAGAAGATCAGCGAGCTCATGAAGGAGCGGCGCTCGATCTACAACCAGGTGTCCGAGATCACGACGCAGCTCGGTCGCGTCGGCCGCTGACCCGCCTCGGTCCGCCATCGGCCGATATATTCCCTCACCCGCGCTTGACACCCGTCGCGCGGGTGTCCATCATGACGTTCTGCACAGTGTGGAAAGCCTGTGGATAACTCCTCGTCCGATCCGGATGATTGTGAGCGGATCGCGGATCCCTGTGGATGACAGGTTCGACGCCCGGACGACGGCTGCACCGGAGAACACGCGGATTCCGCAGCCGGCCCACAAGTTACACCGATGTGGTTTCGGCTCCGTCAGCGGGATCGGCCGAGTTATCCACAGTTTCCACAGCGGTTAACACCATGACATCTCTCTCCCTCTTCGAAATCCCGATCCGATCACCTCAAGGGCGAACGGGCCGGAGCGGGGCCCAGGCCGTCGTGGCGCACAACGCCGGGAGCGAGGGCACTAGCATGGGAAGGCCCTACTCGACGTCAAGGGAGCGCCAGTGAAGTTCCACGTGAATCGCGATGTGTTCAGCGAGGCCGTGTCGTTCGTTGTGAAGCTCCTTCCGCAGCGCAACCCGCAGCCGATCCTCGCCGGTGTGCTCATCGAGGCATCCGAAGACGGTCTGTCGCTCGCCGCTTTCGACTACGAAGCATCCGCCCGCACGACGATCGAGGCGACCGTCGACGAGCCCGGCACGATCCTCGTCCACGGCCGACTGCTGTCCGAGATCGCGAGCCGCCTGCCGAATGCGCCGATCGAGATCTCCGTGGCCGAAGACGGCGGCATCGTGCTCACGTGCGGTTCCGCACGTTTCACCCTCGCCTCGATGCCGGTGCAGGAATACCCCGCGATCCCCGAGGTGTCCGGCGACTCCGGTCTTGTGCCC
The DNA here is from genome assembly GCF_000746195.1 of Microbacterium sp. UNCCL10. Taxonomy (NCBI): domain Bacteria; kingdom Bacillati; phylum Actinomycetota; class Actinomycetes; order Micrococcales; family Microbacteriaceae; genus Microbacterium; species Microbacterium sp. UNCCL10. Next base: position 334,940 of record NZ_JQKT01000008.1, read on the forward strand.
GCCGAGGACTTCGCGACCGCGATCGCGCAGGTGGCCTTCGCGGCGTCTCGTGACGACGTCACCCCCGTGCTCACCGGCGTGCAGCTCGAGGTGGCCGGCACGCAGCTCAGCCTCGTGGCGACCGACCGCTACCGCGTCGCACTCCGCGACATCCCCTGGGACGGCGGCACGGTGGGCGATGAAGATTCCACGACGGCGCTCGTGCCGGCCCGCACCCTCACCGAGGTCGGCAAGACGTTCGCGCACTCCGGCGACATCAAGGTGTCGTTCTCCGGCTCCGGCGACCGCGAGATCATCGCCTTCACCGCGGGCAACAAGACCGTCACGTCGCTGCTGATCAAGGGGAACTTCCCGCCGGTCCGGCGCCTGTTCCCCGAGCAGACCGATCACTACGCGGTGGTCAACACCGCCGAGCTCGTCGAGGCCGTCCGCCGTGTCGCACTCGTGCTCGACCGGTCGGCGCCGCTGCGGTTCACGTTCTCCGAGGAGGGCGTCTCGATGGATGCCTCCGGCACCGAGCAGGCCCGCGCCACCGAGTCCGTCGACGCGACGCTCACCGGGGAGGACGTCACGCTGGGCCTGAACCCGCAGTACCTGCTCGAAGCGCTCGGCGCCGTCAAGAGCGAGTTCACGCGGATCACGTTCACCTCGAGCGAGAACGCCAACAAGCTGAGCCCCGTCCTCGTGACGCCGCAGACCTCGGGCGGCCCGGAGAGCTTCAAGTACCTCCTGCAGCCCAATCTCCTGCTCCGCTGAACCCCGACGTCGCCGGTCCTCGGCGCACACGGCGAGGTCAGGGGCGCGGATTAGGGTGATCTGGTGATCGTGGAGCAGCTCAGCCTCGTCGACTTCCGCAACTATGCGGCAGCCGACGTGACGCTGGCCGCCGGTGCCAACGTCTTCGTCGGCCGCAACGGTCAGGGCAAGACGAATCTCGCGGAGGCGATCGCGTTCTTCGCGACGCTCGGCTCGCACCGCGTGTCGCAGGACGCTCCCATGGTCCGGCACGGGGCGGACGCCGCGATCGTGCGGGCCCGGCTCGCACACGGCGATCGCCGCATCCTGCTCGAGGTCCAGCTGAACCGGACCGGCTCCAACAAGGCTCGCGTGAACGGGGCACCGACCCGCACGGCGGAGCTGCCCCGGTATGCGCAGGTCGTGCTCTTCGCGCCCGAGGACCTGCAGATCGTCCGCGGCGACCCGACCTCGCGCCGCCGTTTCGCCGATCAGCTCCTCATCCAGCGCACCCCCCGCATGGCCGGTGTGCTCGCGGACTACGACCGGGTGCTCAGGCAGCGAACGGCGCTCCTGAAATCGGCGCGGGCGCGCGGCATCCGGGGTGACGCGCTGTCGACCCTCGAGGTGTGGGACGACAAGCTCGTCCAACTCGGCACCGAGGTGATCCGGGCGCGGCTCGCCCTCGCCGCCGACCTCGCTGTTCCGGTCGCCGAGGCGTACACCGCGATCGCCGGCGCCGATCACCGGCCCGAGCTGGAGTGGGCGCTGACCGTGAGCGGTGCCGATCCGGAGGACGGCGACGCGTCCGCGACGGTCGCCGACGCCGCGGGGATCGAGTCGCTCTTCCGGCAGGCCCTCGCCGCCAAGCGCCCCGCCGAGCTCGAGCGCGGGATGACGCTCGTCGGCCCGCACCGGGACGACCTGCTCATGCGGGTGCGTGGACTCCCGGTCAAGGGCTACGCGTCGCACGGCGAGTCCTGGTCGGTGGCCCTCGCGCTGCGCCTCGCCTCGGCGCGGCTCCTGCGCGAGCAGTCGCGCCTGGGCGACCCCGTGCTCATCCTCGACGACGTCTTCGCCGAGCTGGATGCCGACCGCCGGTCGCGTCTGGCGGGCGTCGTCGCCGACTTCGAGCAGGTCATCGTCACGGCCGCGGTCGAGGAGGACGTGCCGGCCGCGCTCCGCGCCCGCACCGTGCGCGTCGAGGCCGGCACGATCAGCGAGGCAGCCGATGTCTGACGCCGACGGCATCCCGGAGACGGTCGCGACGTACCTGCGCCTGCGCGGTCTCGAGCCGTCGATGGCGAAGAAGCGCCGACGGCGCAAGCGCGATGACGACGAGAACCTCCCGTTCGCCCCGGGACGCGACCCGAAGGGCGTCGGCGACCTGCTGGCCGACCTCACCCGGCAAGCCGGCTGGGACCCGGCGCTCGCACGGGAGGACCTCGTGCTGCAGTGGGAGGAAGTGGCCGGTGCCGAGACCGCGCGGCATGCGCATCCGGTCGCCCTCGGCGACGGCGTGCTGACCGTCCAGTGCGATTCCACGGCCTGGGCGAAGAACCTCCACCTCATGCGCGGGGTCATCCTCACCGAGATCATGGCGCGCTTCCCGGACGCCGGTGTGCAGAACCTCCGTTTCGTGGGCCCGGACGTCCCCTCCTGGAAATGGGGCCCCAGAGCCGTTCCAGGGCGCGGTCCTCGCGATACCTACGGCTGAACCACGTCCTGCGACCTCTGAGGAGGTTTCAACGCGCCACAGGGCCGTTTTCGCCCAGCTCGGCAGGCGTTTCACGATAGACTGGGACCACACTGCAAGAACGATGTGGAGCGCTCGAAACATATGACGTCTGAAACCCCCGACAGCGTTCCCGAGGATCTCCCCCCGCAGCCGGCCGCGAAGGTTCCGGCCGAGTACGGGGCCGATGAGATCCAGGTGCTCGAGGGGCTCGAAGCGGTGCGCAAGCGCCCCGGCATGTACATCGGATCGACGGGCGAGCGGGGCCTGCACCACCTCGTCTACGAGATCGTCGACAACTCCGTCGACGAGGCTCTCGCCGGATACTGCGACACGATCCACGTCACGATCCTCGAAGACGGCGCTCTGCGCGTCGTCGACAACGGCCGCGGCATCCCCGTCGACATGCACAAGGCGGAGGGCAAGTCCACCGTCGAGGTCGTGCTCACCGTGCTGCACGCCGGCGGAAAGTTCGGCGGCGGCGGCTACGCCGTCTCCGGCGGTCTGCACGGCGTCGGATCCTCCGTCGTCAACGCCCTCTCCACGCGCCTCGACGTCGAGGTCAAGCGGCAGGGCCACGCCTGGCGGCAGACCTACCGCGACGGCGGTGTGCCCGAGGCGCCCCTGGCCATGGCGGAGGAGACCGACGAGACCGGCACGACCATCACGTTCTGGCCCGACGACACGATCTTCGAGACGGTGTCGTTCGACTACGACACCCTGCGCACGCGCTTCCAGCAGACGGCGTTCCTCAACAAGGGCCTCCGCATCACCCTGCGCGACGAGCGGCCCGACTCCTCGTACATCGTCGACGGCGAGGACGGTACGGCGCAGACCGTGCAGAAGCACGACGATTTCCTCTACGAGCGCGGCCTCGTCGACTACGTCGAGTACCTCAACAAGGTGCGCAAGGCCGACGTCGTCAACGACGAGATCATCGAGGTCGAGGCCGAGGACACCGTCCGGCACATCTCCCTCGAGCTCGCCATGCAGTGGACGACGAGCTACACCGAGAACGTCTTCACGTTCGCGAACACGATCAACACGCACGAGGGCGGCACCCACGAAGAGGGCTTCCGTGCCGCGATGACCGTGAACATCAACAAGTACGCCCGCGAGAAGGGCATGCTCAAGGAGAAGGACGACAACCTCACGGGCGAGGACATCCGCGAGGGACTCACCGCGGTCATCTCGGTGAAGCTCTCCGAGCCGCAGTTCGAGGGGCAGACCAAGACGAAGCTCGGCAACACCGAGGCGAAGGCGTTCGTCCAGAAGGTCGTGGGCGATCAGCTCACCGACTGGCTCGACCGCAACCCGGCGCAGGCCAAGCGCGTCATCATGAAGGCCATCGACGCCGCGACGGCGCGGATGGCGGCCCGCAAGGCCCGCGAGACGGCACGGCGCAAGAGCGTCTTCGAGTCGGCATCCATGCCCGACAAGCTCAAGGACTGCACGAGCAAGGACCCGTCGATCAGCGAGATCTTCCTCGTCGAGGGTGACTCCGCCGGCGGCTCCGCCGTCTCCGGTCGCGACCCGGAGCGGCAGGCGATCCTGTCCCTCCGCGGCAAGATCCTCAACGTGGAGAAGGCGCGCCTGGACCGCGCCCTCGGCAACGCCGAGATCCAGGCGATGATCTCCGCCTTCGGGACCGGCATCGGCGAGGACTTCAACGTCGAGAAGGCCCGGTACCACAAGATCGTCCTGATGGCGGATGCCGACGTCGACGGCCAGCACATCACGACGCTGCTGCTCACCCTCCTCTTCCGCTACATGCGCGGGCTCATCGAGGCCGGCTTCGTGTACCTCGCGCAGCCGCCCCTGTACCGCCTCAAGTGGTCGAACTCGCCGCACGAGTACGTCTACAGCGACCGGGAGCGCGACGCCCTGATGGCCGATGGCCTCGCGGCCGGCAAGCGCATCCCGAAGGACAACGGCGTGCAGCGCTACAAGGGTCTCGGCGAGATGAACGCCAAGGAGCTGTGGGAGACCACGATGGACCCGCAGACGCGGACCCTCCGCCAGGTGACCATCGACGACGCGGCCGCCGCCGACGAGATCTTCTCCGTGCTGATGGGCGAAGACGTGGAGGCGCGGCGCGGGTTCATCCAGCGCAACGCCAAGGACGTCCGCTTCTTGGACATCTGAGCGCTGCGAACGGAACTGAGAGAACATGACTGACCAACAGCGCCCCGAACTCCCCGAGGGCTACTCGCACGGCAACATCGACCAGGTCGACCTCCAGGTCGAGATGCAGCGCAGCTACCTGGACTACGCGATGAGCGTCATCGTCGGGCGCGCACTGCCCGACGTCCGCGACGGCCTCAAGCCCGTCCACCGCCGCGTCATCTACGGCATGTACGACGGCGGCTACCGTCCGGACAAGGCGTACTCGAAGTGCGCGCGCGTGGTCGGCGAGGTCATGGGCCAGTATCACCCGCACGGCGACAGCGCGATCTACGACGCGCTCGTCCGCCTCGTGCAGCCGTGGTCGCTGCGCTATCCGCTCGCCGACGGCCAGGGCAACTTCGGCTCGCCCGGCAATATGGGCGCCGCCGCCCCGCGGTACACCGAGACCAAGATGGCCCAGCTGGCCCTCGAGATGGTCCGCGACATCGACGAGGAGACCGTCGACTTCGAGGACAACTACGACGGCCGGACGCAGGAGCCCACCGTCCTGCCGGCGCGGTTCCCGAACCTCCTCGTCAACGGCTCGGTCGGCATCGCCGTCGGCATGGCGACCAACATCCCCCCGCACAATCTCCGCGAGGTCGCCGACGGTGCGCTCTGGTCGCTGGAGAACCCCGACGCTCCGCGCGAGGAGCTGCTCGAGCAGCTCATGCAGCGCATCCCCGGGCCGGACTTCCCGACCGGTGCGCAGATCCTCGGCACCCGCGGCATCCGCGACGCGCAGCGCACGGGCCGCGGCTCGATCACGATGCGCGCCGTCGTCAACGTCGAGGAGATCCAGGGGCGCACGTGCCTCGTCGTCACGGAGCTGCCGTACCAGGTCAACCCCGACAACGTCGCCGCCAAGATCCGCGACCTCGCCCGCGACGGCAAGCTCAGCGGCATCGCCGACATCCGCGACGAGACCTCCGACCGCACGGGTCAGCGCCTCGTCATCGTCCTGAAGCGCGATGCCGTCGCGAAGGTCGTCCTCAACAACCTGTACAAGCACACGCAGCTGCAGGAGAACTTCGGCGCCAACATGCTCGCGATCGTCGACGGCGTGCCCCGCACGCTGCCGCTCGACGGATTCGTGACGCTGTGGATCGACCACCAGGTCGAGGTCATCGTCCGGCGCACGCAGTACCGGCTCCGCGAGGCCGAGAAGCGCATGCACATCCTGCGCGGCTACCTCAAGGCGCTCGATGCGCTCGACGAGGTCATCGCGCTCATCCGCCGGTCCCCGACCGTGGACGAGGCGCGCGAAGGCCTGAAGGCCCTGCTCGAGATCGACGACGCGCAGGCGGATGCCATCCTGTCGATGCAGCTGCGTCGCCTCGCCGCCCTCGAACGGCAGAAGATCGTCGACGAAGCCACGGCGCTCGAGCTGAAGATCACGGACTACAACGCGATCCTCGCGAGCCCGCTCCGGCAGCGCACGATCATCCGCGACGAGCTCACCGAGATCGTCGACCGCTTCGGCGACGAGCGCCGCACGCACATCCTGCACGGTTTCGACGGCGACATGTCGATGGAGGACCTGATCCCCGAGGAGGAGATGGTCATCACCGTCACCCGCGACGGGTACATCAAGCGCACCCGCAGCGACAACTACCGCTCGCAGCACCGCGGAGGCAAGGGCGTCAAGGGCGCGCAGCTGCGCGCCGACGACGTCGTCGAGCACTTCTTCGTCACGACGACCCACCACTGGCTCCTCTTCTTCACGACGAAGGGGCGCGTGTACCGCTCGAAGGGCTACGAAGTCCCGGAGGCCGGCCGCGATGCGAAGGGCCAGCACGTCGCGAACCTCCTCGCGCTGCAGCCCGGCGAGGAGATCGCGCAGATCCTGGCCCTCCGCGACTACAGCGCCGCGCAGTACCTCGTGCTCGCGACGCGCGACGGCAAGATCAAGAAGACGGCGCTCACCGACTACGACACCAACCGGCAGGGCGGCATCATCGCGATCCGCCTGCGCGGCCAGGACGACGAGGACGGCGACGAGCTGGTCAGCGCCCTGCTGGTCGACGAGACCGACGACATCCTGCTCATCTCCCGTCACGGCATGTCGCTGCGCTTCACGGCCGGCGATGATTCGCTCCGGCCGATGGGCCGCGCGACCGAGGGCGTGAAGGGGATGTCGTTCCGCGAGGACGACAGTCTGCTGTCGGCATCCGTCGCGCGCGACACCGATTTCGTGTTCGTCGTCACGGAGGGCGGCTACGCCAAGCGGACCTCCGTCGACCAGTACCGCGTCCAGGGACGCGGTGGACTCGGCATCAAGGTGGCCAAGCTGAACGAGGATCGCGGCGTGCTCGCGGGCGGCATGATGGTCGCCGAGGACGACGAGGTCTTGGTGGTTCTTGCCAGCGGCAAGGTGGTACGCTCTGCCGTGGCCGAGGTCCCCGCCAAGGGTCGCGACACCATGGGTGTCGTGTTCGCCCGCCCCGATGACGACGATCGCATCCTCGCGATCGCCCGCAACGGTGAGCGTGGGCTGGCTCAGGCCGCCGAAGCCGCGGCATCCGAGGATGCCGCCTCCGCCGCCGCAGATGACGCCCCGCCTGCGAGCCCCGAAGAGAGTGACACTGACGCATGAGCACGGTAGCCGACAAGCTGGCCAAGAAATCGTCCAGCAAGACCAGCTCCAAGCAGGTGCGCCTGCGCCTGGTGTACGTGGACTTCTGGTCCGCCGTGAAGCTGTCGTTCCTGGCGGCGGTCGCCCTCGCGATCGTGACGATCGTGTCGGTGTTCCTCATCTTCATGGTCCTGCAGACGACGAACCTCATCGGCAAGCTCGACGAGTTCTTCCTCGCGTTCACGGACGGCAGCTTCCAGCTGAGCGCGTTCCTGAACCTCCCGCAGGTGATGGCGTTCGCCGCGATCGTCGCGATCCTCAACCTCATCGTCGTGACGGTGCTGGGCGCCGTCGTCGCGGGGATCTACAACCTGATGGTCAAGGTCACGGGCGGTCTGCTCGTGGGGTTCACCTCGAACTGACCGGATTTCGGGATTGCCCGTGATTCGGGTAAAGTCTTGGAGGTTGACGGCGGCGACGCCGATCTCCAGACGGGGCTATAGCTCAGGCGGTTAGAGCGCTTCACTGATAATGAAGAGGTCCCAGGTTCAAGTCCTGGTAGCCCCACACAACACATCCCCCGCGGGGCCTTAGCTCAGTTGGTAGAGCGCCTGCTTTGCAAGCAGGATGTCAGGAGTTCGAATCTCCTAGGCTCCACAGGACGAAGAGGCCGGCCCATCGGGCCGGCCTCTTCGACGTTCCGGGGGCCGCGTTCGGTAGGGTGCCGGAATGGACCTGCGCGTCGCGGCGTACGCCGTCATCATCGACGACAGCGACCACGTGCTGCTCGCGCACTGGGTCGAGGGGCGCCGCGCGGCGTGGACTCTGCCCGGCGGCGGACTCGAGCCCGGTGAGGATCCCGAGACGGCGGCACGACGCGAGGTGCGCGAGGAGACCGGCTTCCGGGTGCAGCTGGACGGACTCCTCGGCATCGACTCGCACGTGATCCCGGCGTCCCGGCGCGTGCAGCCGGGGCACACGGAGGCGCTGCACGCCCTGCGCATCCTCTACCGCGCCCATATCACCGGGGGACGGCTGCGCAATGAGGTCGACGGGTCGACCGACCGGGCGGACTGGTTCCCGGTCAGCGCCGTCCCGCAGCTTCCGCATGTGAAGCTCGTCGACGTCGGGCTGCGGATGGCGGGCGTGCTGAGCCCGGACTAGGGGATCTCCTGCGAGATGTCGGCGACGATCCCGTCGTACGCCGCGATGAGCGCATCCGCCTCGACGAACAGACTGTAGCCGTGGGCGCCCGCACCCATGGCGATGCGGCGGCCCCGGATCGACTCGTCCGCGTAGACGGGCCACGGCGTCGTGCTGCCGATGGGCACGATCGTGCCGCGCTCGTAGCCGGTGGCGGCGAGGGCGAGGGCGGGATCGGGCAGCTGCAGACGGTTCACACCCACCACGGCACGCAGCTTCGGCCACGAGATCGCCCGATCCCCGGGGATCAGGGCGAACAGGTAGGTGTCGTCCGCTCGCTTGACCACGAGCGTCTTGGTGATGTCCGCGGGCTGCAGCCCCAACAGCGACGCGGCCTCGACGAGACTGCGCGCCTCCGGACGGGGGCGCAGCTCGATGTCGAGGCCGCGTTCTGCTGCGGCGGTTCTGACCCGGTCGAGCGGGTCAGGCATCCGGTGCGCGCAGCGGGTCGTCCGCCACCCACAGCTCGTCGTCGGCGCGCAGCGTCTGCCACGCGGCGTAGAGCACGCCCAGGGCGGCGCCCACACCGAGGATGATCGCGATGACACTTCCGGCACCGAGGCCCTTGGGTGCCGGAGCCTCCCGGATGGTGAGCCGCTTCGCGGCATCCTTCCCGTGCTTCTCGGCGCGCTTGGCGAAGGCGGCGAAATCGACCGGGCTCGGCGCGCGGCCCGCGGCGAGACGCTCCCGCGTGTCGTTCGCGGCATCCCACACCGACAGGGCAGAGCCGACGACGGCGCCCGCCGCGGGGACGAGCTTCCGGTTGTAGACCTGCTTGGAGGTCGTCACGCCCTTGTCGACGTAGGGTGCTGCGTACTTCTCGTACGTGTGCTGCACGGTCGGCGCCACCTGCTCACGGCTGTAGTTGCCCAGCTGGCGGCCGGCTTCGCGGGCGACCGCACCCACCTGCCCCAGCAGAACCTGCTGCGACTCCCACAGGTTGTTGGCCTGCTCTTGAAGCTTGCGGAGTTCCTTCTTGCGCTTGCGGCTCAGGCTCACGGGGCCCTCCTCTAATCGGAGACGTTTCCCCCCATCTTGCCAGACCACGGCGAACGCGCGAGGGGTTGACAGATGTGAGAATGGGAGGCATGGCCCTTCACACCGCTGTCGCGACTCTGCACACCAACCACGGCGACATCGTCGTCAACCTCTTCGGCGATCACGCACCGCGCACGGTGCAGAACTTCACCGGCCTCGCAGACGGCACCGGCGCCTGGACCGACCCCGCCACCGGCCAGCCGGGCGAGGGCCCGCTGTACAAGGACGTCGTCTTCCACCGCATCATCCCGGGCTTCATGATCCAGGGTGGCGACCCGCTCGGCCAGGGCGTCGGCGGCCCCGGCTACACGTTCAACGACGAGATCAGCCCCGAGCTCGACTTCACGAAGCCCTATGTCCTGGCGATGGCCAACGCGGGTCTGCGTCGCAACGCGATCACGGGCAAGCCCGAGGGGACCAACGGGTCGCAGTTCTTCATCACGACGGACCCGACCCCCTGGCTGCAGGGCAAGCACACGATCTTCGGCGAGGTCGCCGATGACGCGTCGCGTGCCGTCGTGGACGCCATCGCCGCCGTGCCCACCGGCGCCGGCGATCGCCCCGTCGAGCCGGTCGTCCTCTCCTCGGTCGACGTCGTCGCCGTCTGACGCACCGCGCGTGAGCTCCACCGACTACCGGAGCAACCCGGAGAACTACTGCTACCGGCATCCGGATCGGCAGAGCTTCGTGCTGTGCCAGCGCTGCCTGCGCACCATCTGCCCGGAGTGCCAGACGCAGATGCCGGTCGGCGTCATCTGCCCGGAGTGTCTCGCCGAGCAGCAGCGCGGTGCGAAGGCCGCGACGGTGACGCGGATGCCGCGGCGCCGGGCGCGCGGGCAGTCCGACCGCCCCGTCGTGACCTACGCGCTCGTGATCCTGACGTCGGCGCTGTTCCTCGTCGGATTGATCCCCGGTATCGGCGGAGTGATCCGGTCCGCGCTGGCCTTCAACAGCCTGTACGTGCTGCCGGTGTACGCGTTCGAGCCGTGGCGGCTGGTCACCGTGACGCTCGTGCACGCGGGGATCTGGCACGTCGCTCTCAACATGCTGGCGCTGTGGGCGCTGGGCCGGAGTCTGGAGCCCTTGCTGGGGCGGATGCGCTTCCTCGCGCTCTACCTGCTGAGCGCGCTCGGCGGGTCGGTGCTCGTCGCGCTGCTGGCCCCGGGGACGTGGGTCGTGGGAGCCTCCGGTGCGGTCTGGGGTCTGCTCGGCGCGATGTTCGTCATCGGCCGGCACCTGGGCGCCAATGTCACCGCGATCGCCGTGATTCTGGGCCTGAACCTCGTGATCACGTTCCTGCCCGGATCGAACATCTCGTGGCAGGCGCACATCGGCGGCGGGCTCGTGGGCCTGCTCGTGGGATTCGTGTTCGCCCGCACACGGGCCATCCGTCAGCAGCGTGCGCAGCTCTGGCTGCTGATCGGGATCGCGGTCGCGCTGCTGGCGCTCCTCGTCATCCCCGCGTTCGTCTACGCCTGAGCGAGCGGGGAGTTATCCACAGGTTCATCCACAGGGTGGGGATGAATCACACCGGTGTAATTCACAGCCTGTGAGTGGATGTGTGGGAAGTCGGTGCTCGTCAGCGCCAGCGTGTCGTCATGAGGAAGCCGACGAACGCGATGCCGAAGCCGATGACGAGGTTCCACGGGCCGATGCCCGGGATGGGGAAGGCCATCGAGCTGAGGTAGAACACCAGCACCCAGGCGAGACCCAGCAGCATGAGGCCCAGCATGATGGGCTTGAACCACACCGGGTTCGGAGCAGCGCCACCCTCGGTGTGCTCGACCAGCGGTTCGTCGTCCTTGCCTGAACGTGCCATGCGTGTGATTCTACCGGGCGCGGGGCGCCGCCGACCCAGCCGCGCCACAGGCCGCCCTGAGTACAATCGGCCTGTGGGTGACGAGACGACGAGACGAAGCCGGCGGGCCCGCCCCCGGACCTCGGTCCTCAGCATCCTGGGCGAGGTGCTCATCACCCTCGGCGTCGTCGTCCTGCTGTACGTGTCCTACCAGATGTGGATCGGCGATCTCATCATCGGCAACCAGAAGCACGCCGAGGCCTCGGCGCTCGTCGAGAAGTGGCAGAGCGAGCCGGCACCCAGCCCGACGACCGCGCCGGAGGAGACCGCGCCCGAGGCCGCTCCCAGTGCCCCTGCGGAGACCATCATCCCCGTCCGGGCCCAGCCTGAGCACGGCGAGCAGTTCGGCGTCATGTTCGTGCCGCGGTTCGGCGCGGACTGGCAGTTCACGATCGCCGGCGGCGTCACGCGCTCCGACATCCTCGACCGCGGGGAGATCGGGCACTACCCCGACACCGCGATGCCGGGCGAGGTCGGTAACACCGTGTACGCGGCGCACCGGTGGACCTCCGGCGCGCCGTTCGACCCCATCGACCGCCTCGTCGTGGGCGACGCCATCGTCATCCAGACCCAGGACGGCTGGTACACCTACCGCTTCCGGACCCTCGAGTACGTGCAGGACACGGAGGTCGAGGTGCTCTCGCCCGTTCCCCAGCAGCCCTCTGTCGCGGCCGACGAGCGCTACCTCACGCTCACCAGCTGCGCACCCAAGCTCAACATGCTCGAGCGCATCATCGCGTACGCCGTGTTCGAGGAGTTCACGCCGGTCGCCGACGGTCCGCCGGCGTCCCTGACCGAGGGGGTGGCCGCCTGATGTACGCGGCACTGTGGCGTGCGCTGCCGGGCCCGGCCTGGCTGCGGATCATCCTGCTGACCCTCGCCGTGGCGGCGGTCCTGTACGGCCTGTTCTTCCACGTCTTCCCGTGGGTGTCGCAGTTCCTGACCCCCACCGACTCCACGATCGGCGGCTGATGACGGACGCTTCGCGCGTCCTGGTCGTGGACAATCACGACAGCTTCGTCCACACCCTCGTCGGCTACCTCGCGGAACTGGGTGCCGCGTGCGACGTTATCGAAGCGGATGCCGTGACCGACGTCGCCGGAACGCTCGCCGGCCGGGCCGGGGTCGTCATCTCGCCCGGTCCCGGAGCGCCGGCCGACGCCGGCGCGTCGGTCGCGGTGGTGCACGAGGCGGCGCGCACCGGCATCCCCCTGCTCGGCGTCTGCCTGGGGCACCAGGCGATCGGGGAGGCGTTCGGCGCGAGAGTCGTGCACGCGCCGGAACCCGTGCACGGCATGACCTCTGCCGTGCACCACGACGGCACCGGCGTGTTCGCAGGCCTGCCCCGCCCGTTCCCGGCGACGCGCTACCACTCGCTCGCGATCGACCCGGCGACCGTCCGCGCCCCGCTGCGGGTGACGGCGACGACGGCATCCGGGGTCGTCATGGGCGTCGCGCACGAGAGCCTCCCGATCACCGGGGTGCAGTTCCACCCGGAGAGCGTCCTCACCGAAGGGGGCTACCTGCTCCTGGGCACGTGGCTGGAGGGCATCGGGTTCACGGGCGCCGCGGCGCGGGGCGCGAACCTGCACCCGCACCGCGCGATCGTCTGACGGCCCGGACCGACCCGCTCAGGGCGCGCCCGTGCAGACGGTCAGGGCCACCTCGGAGTGGATCGGCACGTCCCCCGCGGCGAGCGACTGCGCCGTCACGACGGGCGCGGCGGGATCGCCGGCGCAATCCGGGTTGTCGATGCGCGTGGCCGTGAGGCCGATCCCGGCGAGCTCGCGCTCCGCGCCCTCGAGCGAGTAGCCCTCCAGGTTGACGAGGGTCACCCGGCCGCTGGCGACCTGCAGCGACACGCTCGTACCGAGGGGCACCTCCTCGCCCTGGGCGTACCCGGCGCTCATGACGGTGTCGGCGGGCAGATCGGGGTCGTTCGCCGTCGTGACGGGGCCGAGCCGCAGACGCGCGCCCTCGAGCGCGGCGGTGGCCTCGGCGCGGGTGAGACCCTGCAGCGGCGGCACGGCCGCCATGTCCTGGCCGGTCGACACGTACACGCGGATCTTCTGGCCCACCGCGACCGACGTCCCCGTGCTCGGGTCGGTGCGGATGACGTTGCCCTCGGCGATCGTGTCGTTGCTCTCCTCGAGGCGGACGGCTTCGAGGTCTTCCTCGGTGAGGATCTCCTCGGCGCGGTCCCACGACATGTCGACGATGTCCGGCACGATCCGCGCGTTCGCGGGCATCTGGGTGCCGGGGCGGATCGTCATGACCCAGATGAGCACCGAGATCAGGAGCACGGCGAGCACCGCGACGCCCGACCAGATGAACGCCACCGGCGGACCGGCCTGCGTCCGTCGCATCGTGGTGTCGGTGCTGAGCTGGCGCAGCGACCGCGCGGTCTCGGCCGCCTGGCGCGGGTTCGCGCCGTACAGCTCGCTCGTGAGCTGACCGACGTGGCGCTTGCTCGGGGAGCGGCCGTCGACGGCGGCATCCAGGGCCTCGCGGAACGACGCGGCGTCCTGGAAGCGCTGGAACGGGTCCTTCGCGAGGGCGCGCAGCACGATGGCATCCAGGGCGCGCGGGATCGTCTCGACGACGTCGGACGGCGGCAGCGGAGCCTCGCTGACGTGCTGGTAGGCCACCGCGACGGGCGTCTCCCCGCGGAACGGCGCCCGCCCGGTGAGCAGCTCGTAGAGCACGACGCCCGCCGAGTAGAGGTCGGCGCGTCCGTCGACGGGCTCGCCCTTGGCCTGCTCGGGCGAGAAGTAGGCGGCCGTTCCGATGATGGCGGTCGTCTCCGCGACGGTGGAGGAGGAGTCCGACACGGCGCGGGCGATACCGAAGTCCATGACCTTGACCTGGCCCTGCGGGGTCACCATGACGTTGCCCGGCTTGATGTCGCGGTGCACGACGCCGGCGCGGTGCGAGTACTCGAGGGCCTCGAGGATGCCGTCGGTGTAGCGGATCGCGTCGGGGACCGTGACACCGCCCGCCGAGATCATGTCCTTCAGGAGACGCCCGCGGACGAGCTCCATGACGATGTACGGGAGCGGCTCCGTCGACCCGTCCGGCCTCGTCTCGACGTCTTCACCGGCGTCGAAGACGCGGACGACCGCGGGATGGGCCATGCGCGAGGCGGCCTGCGCCTCGAGACGGAAGCGGGTGCGGAAGGCGCTGTCGGCGGCGAGCTCGGGCTTGAGGATCTTGATCGCGACCGCGCGCCCGAGGGTGAGGTCCTGGCCCCGGTAGACGCTCGCCATGCCGCCTCGCCCGATGAGCTCATCGATGCGGTAGCGGCCGGACAGCACACGCTGCTCTGCAGACACTTCACTCCCTGGGCTGGACAACAACCCAGCGTAACCGACCGCGCCTGGGAGCCTCCGGGAGATCAGCCCTCGGTGCCGGGGGTCGGGTTCTCCTGGGCCGGCGCCGTGATCGTCGAGGATGCCTCGGGCGCAGGCCCCGACGGACGCTGCGCGCCGTCGCAGCTCACCGTGTACGAGACGATGAGCAGCTGCGTCGGCTCGCCCGTGACGGTCACCGCCACGGGGCGGTCACCGCCCTGGAACGAGCCGGTCGTGCCGCCGTTGGAGAAGGTGCCGTTGATGAGCGTCAGGTCGTAGGACGCGACCGAACCCGTGCCGGACGGGCACGTGTACCCGTCCCACACGACCTGGACGACGGCGCCCTGCTCGACCGTCTCCGCCGTCGTGCCGTCGACCTGGATGCGGGCGGGCGTGGGGGTCGTGAGCTCGGTGGCCGCGTCGTAGGCGGTGAGCGTGATGCGCTCGTCGAGGTCGACGTTGCCGCCGACCGGGTTCATCTCGTAGACCTTGCCGACCTGGTCGTCGCTCGGCGCGGGCGAGCCGATGCCGCAGGACACGTTCGTCAGCTCGTTCTCGGTCGCCAGGGCGAGCGCTTCCTCGCACGTCTTGCCGAGGAAGCCGACCGAGGCCAGATCGATGCTCGTGGGCTCCGCGACAGGGGTGTCCGAGGGAGTGGGCTCGGCCTGCGTCGCGGTGTCGCTGGGCGTCGGCGTCTCCTGGGCGCCACCCTGGCCGAACAGGGCGAACAGCGTGCCGCCCAGGACGAGCACGAGCAGCGCGATGAGCGCGACGAGCGGCCAGGTCCAGGGGCTGCGCTTCTTCTTCTCCGCGACCGGCTGCTCCTCGGGGATGACGGCCGTGGTCGGCATGATGCGGGTCGCGTCCTCGGTGGCGACCCCTGCGGTCAGCAACCGGGTGACCTCGTCGACGCTCGCGGCGCCGGCGATCGCGGGCACGATGGCGGCGGCGCCCGCGACATCGCCGCGACGGAGAGCCGAGGCCGCGCGCGCGACGGCGGAGGAGGACGCCGGCCGATCCTCGGGCTTCTTCGCGATCATGCTCATGACGAGGTTCTGCACGGGTTCGGAGACCGTCGGCGGCAGCGGCGGCGGGGCGTCGTTGATCTGCGCCATGGCGATCGCGACCTGCGACTCGCCCGTGAAGGGGCGCTTGCCGGCCAGGGACTCGTACGCGACGATCCCCAGCGAGTACGTGTCGGTGGCGGGGGATGCCGGATGGCCCGAGGCCTGCTCGGGGGAGAGGTACTGCACCGTCCCCATGACCTGGCCGGTCGCCGTCAGCGGCACCTGGTCGGCGATCCGGGCGATGCCGAAGTCGGTGATCTTGACGCGGCCGTCGGGGGTGATGAGCAGGTTGCCGGGCTTGATGTCGCGGTGCACGAGACCGGCGGCGTGCGCGGCCTGCAGGGCGGCGGCCGTCTGCGCGACGATGTCGAGCGTCTTGTCGGTGGAGAGCGGGCCTTCCCGCTCGAGGATCGTCGACAGGGCCTCGCCCGGGACGAGCTCCATCACGAGGAAGGCGGAGCCGTTCTCCTCGCCGTAGTCGAAGACGCTCGCGATGCCCTCATGGTTGACGAGGGCGGCGTGGCGGGCCTCGGCGCGGAAGCGCTCGAGGAAGCCAGGGTCGCCCATGTACTCGTCCTTGAGGATCTTGATGGCGACGGTCCGGCCGATGACGTGGTCCGTGGCCTCCCACACCTCACCCATGCCGCCGACGGCGATCCGCGAGTCCAGCTCGTAGCGCCCGCCGAAGCTCACACCCTGTGTCGGTCTCATCTGCTCAGCACCGCCTCCATGACTTTCTTCGCGATGGGGGCCGCGATCCCGTTGCTCGTGCCGTTCTGACCGAGCCCACCACCGTTTTCGACCATCACGGCGACGACGATCTCGGGGTCTTCCGCGGGAGCGAATCCCGTGAACCAGAGCGTGTACGGATCGCCTGGGCCGTGCTCCGCAGTGCCGGTCTTCCCGGCGACGTCGACGCCGTCTATTCTTGCACCGCTCGCCGCACCGTTCGCGACGTTGGCGGTCATCATGGTGGTCATCTGGGCGGCGATCTCCTCGGTCAGCGCACGGCGGAATTCCGTGTCGTCGAAGGTCTGCTGGATGGTCAGATCGGGGGCGACGACGGTGTCCACCATCCGCGGGTTCATCACGACGCCGCCGTTGGCGATCCCCGCCGCCACCATGGCCACCTGCAGGGGCGTGGCGATGACGTCGCCCTGACCGAACCCGCTGAGCCCGGTCTGCGGGTCGTCGAGCGCCGGCGGGTACACCGACGGCGTGGAGTCCAACGGCATCTCGAACGACGAGTTGAAGCCGAACTTCTCCGCCTCCGCGCGGATGACGTCGTCACCCAGCGCGATCGCGAGCTGCGCCATCGGGATGTTGCAGCTGAGCCGCAGCGCGTCGGCGAGCGTCACGGTCTCGCCCTCGCCGCACGTGCCGCGGTCGAAGTTGCTGATCGCGGTGTCGGTGCCCGGCAGCGTGTAGGTGGCCGGGTTCGGGAACGTCGACGCCGGCGTGTACTGGCCCGAGGACAGCGCGGCCGCGGCGACGACGAGCTTGAACGTCGACCCCGGGGGTTCGAGGTTGCCCCCGATCGCCCGGTTGTAGAGCGGATTGCGCGCGTCGGCGACGAGCTCGTCGTACGACGCGCTCACGGCCCGGGTGTCGTGCGTGGCGAGGCGGTTGGTGTCGAAGCTGGGGCTCGTGGCCATCGCGAGGATGCGCCCCGTGCTCGGGTCCATCGCGACGACGGCGCCCTCGTAGCCGGCGAGGGCGTCGTAGGCGACGCGCTGCAGCTCCGGGTCCAGGCTCACGATCACGTTCGAGCCGCGCGGGGCCTGACCCGTGATGATCCGCTCGATGCGCGCGAGGAACTGCGAGTCGTCGGTGCCCGCGAGGACGGAGTTCATCGCCTGCTCGAGGCCCGTCCGATCACCCAGCACGGGGTTGATGTACCCCGTGACCGGTGCCCACATCTCCGCGTCGGTGTACGTCCGCATCCAGCTGAACACGTCGTCGCTCGGGACGGACTCGGCGATCACGCTCCCGCCGGCGATGATCGATCCGCGCTGCACCTCGTACGAGTCGTACAGGGCCCTGCGGTTCTGCGGGTTGGCGGTGAGGTCGCCGGCGCCGAGGACCTGGATGAAGGTCGTGGACCCGAACAGGGCGAGGAACATCACGAGCATGACGATGCTGAGGCGGCGCAGTTCCTTGGTCATGTCAGCCGATCACCACCCGGGGCCGGGAGCGGACGGCATCCGACACCCGCAGCAGCAGGGCGACGATGAGCCAGTTCGCGACGAGGGACGAACCGCCGGCGGCGAGGAACGGCGTCGTGAGGCCGGTCAGCGGGATGAGGCGCGTGACGCCGCCGACCATGATGAACACCTGCAGCGCGATCGTGAAGGACAGTCCGGTCGCGAGGAGCTTGCCGAAGTCGTCCTGACCGGCGATGCCGATGCGGATGCCGCGGCTCGTGAACACCATGTAGAGGCACAGGATCGCGAAGGCGCCGATGAGGCCGAGCTCCTCCCCGAGGCTCGGGAAGATGTAGTCGCTGTGCGCGAGGGGCGTCAGGCCCGGGCGGCCCTGACCGAGGCCCGTGCCGAGGAGCCCGCCGTGCGCGAGTCCGAAGATGCCGCTGACGAGCTGCATGCTCGAGTTGTCCATGAGCTCGGGGTTGAACGCGTCGAGCCAGTTCGTGAAGCGCGCGCCGACGTAGGGCAGCACCTGGGATGCCGCGAGCGCACCGGTGACGGCGAGGGTGACGCCGAGGACGACCCAGCTGGTCTTCCCGGTCGCGGCGTAGATCATCGCGATGAACATGCCGAACATCAGCAGCCCCGTGCCGAGGTCGCGCTGCAGCACGATGATTGCCATCGACGCCAGCCACATGATCAGGAGCGGGCCGAGCTCCCGCGCGCGCGGCCAGGTCATCCCGAGGAACCGGGTGCCGACGGAGGTGAGCGCTTCGCGCGTGCGCACGAGGTAGCCGGCGAAGAAGATGCCGAGCGCGATCTTGGCGAGCTCGCCCGGCTGGAACGAGAAGATCCCGCCGATCGAGACCCAGACGTCGGCGCCGGCATCCGTGCCGAGACCCGGCACGAACGGCAGGAGGAGCAGCAGGATGCCGGTGAGGCCGAAGAGGTACGTGTAGCGGAAGAGCACGCGGTAGTTCTTCAGGAACACCACGACGGCGATGGCTCCCGCGATGGCGATGGCCGCCCAGACGAGCTGGCGGGTCGACAGCGCCTCCCAGCCGGTCAGCTCGTCCTCGATGTCGATGCGGTAGATCATCGCGAGACCGAGGCCGGAGAGCACCGTCGCGATCGGGACGACGAACGGGTCCGCGGAGCGGGCCGTGAAGCGGAGCACGACGTGCAGGGCCAGCACGAGGACCGTGAGGCCGCCGCAGTAGTACAGGAAGGTCCAGTCGATCGCGCCGAGGGCGCCGAGCTGCACGAGCGCGACGGCGGCGCCGTTGATGAGGAAGGCGAACAGCAGCAGTCCGAGCTCGCGGTTGCGCTGCGTCTGCGGCATCCGGAGGCGGCGGAGCGCCTTCATGACCGTCGTGTCGGTCGAGAGCTGCGTGTCGGTCATGGCACCTCCGTCACGGGGCGGAGGTTGTCGACGATCGCGACGGCGTCGGCCAGCGAGCGGGCCGAGATGGTCTGCTCGACCTCGTTGCGCTGGTACGCGGGCAGGTCGGCGAGCAGGATGCCGGTGTCGTCGTGCACGGAGGACAGGCTCAGGGGACCGATGTCCTGCTGTATCCCGCGGTAGATCACGACCGTGTCCTCGTCGGCGCCGATGAAGTAACGCGTCTGCGTCCAGGAGTACGCGCCGAACAGGGCCACGGCGAAGGCGGCGAGGATCACGACGAGACCGACGATCCACCACACGCGGCGGCGGCGGGCGCGGCGCCAGTCCTCCTCGATGAGCTCCTCGAGGAACTCCGACGACGGCTCGTAGTGGGTGGGCTCGTTGGCCGCGACGCGGCCCGGGTGGAACCACCCGCCGCCCGTCCGCCCGGAGCGCGCCGCGGGGATCTCGATTCCCTGCGGGTTCGACGCGGAGCCCACGATCGTCGGGGTTCCGCTGACGAGGGGATGCTGTCCGCCGACGTCGACGATGACGATCGTGACGTTGTCGGGGGCCCCCGCGTCGAGCGCCTGCTTGAGGAGCAGGTCGGCGGTGCGGCCGGGGGCGAAGCCCTGGTCGAGGGTCTTCGAGGTGTGCGCGTCGTCCACGACGCCGCAGAGGCCGTCGGAGCACAGCAGCCACCGGTCGCCCGGTTGCGTCGGCATGATGAAGGTGTCGACCTCGGGGTCGGGGTCCATGTCGCCGAGGACCCGCATGAGCACGGAGCGGCGCGGGTGGTAGCGCGCCTCCTCCGGTGTGATGCGCCCGGAGTCGACCAGCCGCTGCACGAACGTGTGGTCCGTCGTGATCTGCGTGAGCGCGCCGTCGCGGAAGAGGTAGATGCGCGAGTCGCCGATGTGCGCGATGACCGCGTGGTCCTCGACCATCATGAGGGCGCTGACGGTCGTGCCCATACCCGCGAGCTCGGGGCGCTCGGCGACCGTCTCGATGAGCTGCCCGGCCGTCTCGGCGATCGCGTCGCGGAGATCGCGCTCCGCGTCGGCGGTGTCGATGTAGCCGTTCTCAAGGTCCTTCAGGCGATGGATGGCGATGCTCGAGGCCACGTCGCCGCCGGCGTGCCCGCCCATGCCGTCCGCGACGATGAACAGGTTCGCGCCGCAGTAGCCCGAATCCTGGTTGTTGGAGCGCACCTTCCCTGTGTGGGAGATGGCGGCGCTCGAGCCCTCGAAGACCATGGTGGGCGGCCGCTACTTCCGCAGTTCGAACGTCGTCGCGCCGACCTTGATGGGGGCGCCCACGACGATCGGGACGGGTGTCGTGACGCGCGCGCCGTCGTGCCAGGTGCCGTTCGTGCTGTCGAGGTCCTGGATCATCCACTTGTCGCCCCACAGCAGCAGGCGCGCGTGGTGGCTGGAGGTGTAGTCGTCTCGGATGACGAGACCCGATTCGCTGGAGCGGCCGATCGTGAGGGGCTCACCCCCGAGTGGCAGCTCGAGCCCGGCCTTCGGGCCGCTCGTGATGACGATGCGGGACACCGCGTCGCGGGTCGCGGGGACCGGGCCGGACGTGCGCGGCGGGCGGGGCGGGGCGACCGGGGCGACGGGCGCCGTCGCGGCACCGGCCGCGGCGGCCGGCACGGGGGCGGGGCCGGGCTCGGGCATCTTCCGCACCTTCACGCCGAAGAGGTCGGCGCGCAGCGAGTAGACGACGGCGAAGACGAAGAACCACAGCAGGACGAGGAAGCCCACCTGCAGCAGCAGGAGGGTCAGTTCGCTCACGGGGTCCCTCCGTAGCCGAAGGCGCGCGTCGCGTCGGGTGCGGGCGGCCGCGGCGGCGTCGCCTGGGCGACGACGCGGAACACGATGTCGGTATGCCCGATCCGGACGACGGAGTCCGGCGCGAGCGGCGCCTCGGTGACGGGACGCCCGTCGAGGGTCGTGCCGTTCGTGGACTTCATGTCGCGGACCATGGCGCGCTCGCCGTCCCACAGGATCTCGACGTGGCGGCGGCTCGTGCCGGCATCCGGGATCGTGATGTCGGCATCGCTGCCGCGCCCGATCACCGTCCGGCTCTTCACGAGCGGATGCCGTTTCCCGGCGATCTCCACGACGCCGCGCCAGGCGACCTCACCTGCGGCGGTGCGCGACCGGACGCGCAGCGTGCCGGTGGCGAGCTGATCGTCCGCGCGGATGTCGATGGTGACGGGCCCCGCGAAGCTGAAGCCCTGCGCCTTGGCGTGCGCGTCGACGAGCCGGTGCAGCTCATCGTCCAGCGTGGACCCGAGTGAGCGCATGCGCTCCTCGTCGGCGGGCGCCATGCGCACCTCGAAGGTGTTGGGCGCGAGGATGCGGTCGCGGCTGACGACCGCGGCCTTCGCGTCGAGCTCGCTGCGGAGAGCGGCGGCGACCTCGACGGGTTGCACGCCGCTGCGGAAGGTCTTCGCGAAGGCGCTGTTGAGCGCGCGCTCGAGTCCCTTCTCGAAGCTGTCAAGTAGTCCCACGGGGCTCCTCTGGCATGCCGGCCGGTGGGTACATGCTAATTGCTGACCCTGTGCGTCGCCGGGACCCGGGCCCCGGCGGGTGCGATTCTGCCGTCGCCGTGCCGCGTGATATCCTCGGGAAGTTGATTCCGGTGCTACCGGATTCGCGCGAGTGGCGGAATAGGCAGACGCGCTGGCTTCAGGTGCCAGTGCCCGAAAGGGCGTGGGGGTTCAACTCCCCCCTCGCGCACAGCGCACGAAGGACCCGGTCAGAGCAATGTGCTCCGGCCGGGTTCTTCGCTTTCCGGACTGGTGAGGATGTCGGGCGGCCGGGCGCTCCGGGGTGGCGGTGAAGCGACCGGCCGGACCGGCACCTCACCAGCGGTGGGCCACGTCGACGACCAGCCGACTGCCGGTGCCCGGGCCATCGAGGATGAACGTCCGGAACGGAAGGCGTGCACGCACCCCCAGCGCGATCGTGCTCTGCCCTTCGTTGCTTCCCGCCCACGCCGCCTGGCGGAAGGTCGAGTAGCCTGCGACGTCGACGAGCTCCCGCTTGTCGGCCGGGCGGTACGTGAGCCCTCCGGTGTCGACGTCGTGGTCGGGCGCGAAGGCGACGATCTGCAGGTCTGCCGCGCCGCGCACCGGCACCGGGACGCCGGAGGCATCGGTACGCACCTCGGTGACATAGCGGACGTCGTATCCGTGGATGTCGCCCCGCACGTCGATGACGAGCCTGTCGAAGCATGCGTGGCGTCCGGCGCGCACGCCGGTCAGTGAGGCATCCATCGTGCCGATCAGATGGGACTCCGCGAGCGATCCCCACGTGATGCCGCAGTACGGCGCGGCGGTTGCCGCGGGGCCGGCAGACACCAGGAAGCCGGCGCCGAGCAGGATGCTCATCGATGGTGCAAAGGAACGCTTCATCGCGACCCACTCCTCGAGGATTCAGGCCACCCACCGCACATCGTACGCGCGCGTCTGCGCCGGCATCAGGCCGGCAAGGTCACGGAATCGGTGTCATTTCCACCCGCACGGTCGCGGGTTCAGATCAGCTTGTGCAGGCGGCGGAGCGTCTCCTCCGCGCCGGCGGCGTCCCGCGCTGCGATGCAGTCGCGCAGCCGCGTGTAGGCCTCGGTGCGGTCTTCCACGGCGGGGAGGAACGGCGTCCATCCGCGCAGACTGTGCCGGATCGTCACCGACGCCTCGCGGACGAAGCCCTCGAACACCCGGTTGGCCGCCGCCACGGTGACCTTCTCGAAGAGAGCGGCGTTCGCGTCGAACAGCTGGAGCCCGTCGTGCTCGACCGAGCGGATGACCGCATCCGCCGCCGCGACGAGGCCCGCGAGCTCGTCGTCGGTGCAGCGTGTGAGGGCGAGATGCATGATGTTGCCGAGCATGTAGACCGTGAAGGCGCCCATGGCGCCGCGTGTGTGGTCGTCGTGCTCCGCGACGCGCGTGTAGCGCCCGACCGCGATCTCGACGAGGCCGAAGCGCTCGAGGCGCTGGAGGGCCTCCCGTACGGGCGTGCGGGAGACGCCCAGGTCGGCGGCCAGGTCGACGTCGCGCAGTCGCTCGCCCGGGGCCAGGCGGCCGTCCAGAATGGCGTCGCCGATGCGCGCGTACACCTCGTCGCTGAGGATGGTGCCGCTCGTGAGGTCGATGGGAGGGAGTCTCGTGCGCATGGCCGCTCCAGTGTAGGGCCGACGTGGGGCGGATTCTCATGATCCTCCCACTCGCCAGGGAATCGATATATCAGTAGAGTGACCAGCGTCACGCTCGTCGTGACATATCCGGGGGGATCCGTCGACGCCCGGGCGAGCGTTGCATCTGCCGTGGCGCCCGGGCGTCGAATGGGAGCCGGCGTGCAACATCTGCGTAACCATCGCAGACGTGCTTCCCTGCACCGGCATACGGCCGTTACCGTGGGATCACCCGGCGCGGACGCGCCGGACCCATGCGGAGGTAAAGGCAGTTTCATGAGCACCAGCGGTACCGTCAAGTGGTTCAACTCGGAGAAGGGCTTCGGGTTCATCGCACCCGATGAGGGCGGCGCTGACGTGTTCGCCCACTACTCCGCCATCCAGTCGGGCGGCTACCGCTCGCTCGAGGAGAACCAGCGCGTCGAGTTCGAGATCGCACAGGGCCCCAAGGGCCTGCAGGCGGAGAACATCCGCCCGCTGTGATCGACGGCGTCAGCCCCTCGTGAGACGGTCGTAGTCCGCGAGGGCTGACGCGTCCTCGGCGTCCCGCAGCGCCCGACGCGCCGCATCCAGGGCCGCCACCGGATCGTCGGCGCCGCGCGCCCGCGCCAGGTCCTGCTCCGCAGCCGCGAGCCGCACCCGTGCGTCGGCCCCGGCCTGCGCGACCGCCGGAGCCGCGTGGGCGATCGCCTGCCGTGCCGCGGCCAGGGCCCCGGGCAGCGCCGTCCGCGCACCCCGCAGCCGCTGCTGCGCCGTGCGCGCATCGCCGAGCGCGAGGTCGAGCCGGTCCCGGAGGCGCGCCACGGCGGCCACGGTCGCCGTGGGACGGCGGAGCGCGTGCTCCTCCGCGGCCGTCAGCGCCACCTCGATCTCCCGCATCTGCCCGCCGAGCCGCGCCGCGTCGGCGGGTTCGAGACCGTCGCGCACCGTCGTCGCCTGACGCAGCGCCGCGCGGGCCGCCTCCAGCTCGCCCGCCACGGCTTCCGCGGCATCCACCACGACGCGGTGATTCTCCTCGAGAGTCCGCGCGGCGGTCTGCGTGCGGCGCAGCATCCGCTCGGCGCGCGTGAGCGACGCCAGCGCGCTGCGCGTCGGATCAGCCGCGCGCTCGGCGGCATCCCGCAGCAGCCGCTCCGCCTCGGCGAGCCCTGCGCGCGCGTCCGTGGCCGCCCGCGCGGCGTCGGCCCACTCGGCCGCGTCGAACCGGGCCGCCAGGTCATCCAGCAGGGGCTGCGGATCGCCGATCTGATCGCGGAGGGCCGCCCAGCGCTCCTGCGCGGCCTGCACCTGCGCGGCCGCGGTGACGTTGGCCGTCATCCAGTCCGCGTGCTCCGTGCGGGCGTGCGCGATGGCGGCGGTCGCGGCGTCGGTCCGCGTGCGGATGCGCCGGCTCACCCGCGTCACCTCATCGGGGTGGGTGTCGGGGCCGAGCTCCTGGAACTCCGCGAACGCCTCGTCGCGCGCGTGCTGCGCCGTCATCCGCGCCCGCCGCAGCGTTGCGGGGGCGGTGCCGTCGTAGAGCGCCCCGGACAGCTCCACCTCGATGTCCAGCTCGGCGACCGCGTCGTCCAGCCGGACGAGGGCGGACCCGGCCTCGATCCGCTCCCGCTCGGCTGCGGCGCGGGCGCGCGGGGAGCGGCGCGCACGCCGCAGCGCCCAGATCGCCGCGCCCGCGAGCGCCGCGGCGGCCCCGAAGACGATCAGCGCGGGCACGGCCCACTGCCAGAACGACTCCGGGGCCCCGTTCACGTCTCGTCCTCGATGAGCAGCAGCGCCCGCAGCTGTGCGGCGGTGTCGACGACGGCCTGCGCGCCCTCGGACTCATGCGGCCAGCTGAAGCCCCAGCGCACGAAGATGACCGGCACCCCGTGCTCTGCGCCGCCCTCGACGTCGTGGTGGCGATCGCCGATGAGGACCGGCCGGCTCGTATCGCAGCCGGCCGCGGCGAGCTGGCGCAGCGCCTCGCCGACGATGTCGGCCTTGGAGGCCAGCGTCTTCTCGTCCGGCGTCGCGCCCACGATCGCCTGCAGGTGCTCGGCCAGCTCGAAGTGGTCCATCAGCGCAGAGACCTGCACCTCGGGCTTCGAGCTCGCGGTCGCCTGCGGGATGCCGGCCGCCGCGAGCTCCGCGATGAGCTCGCCCATCCCGGGATACAGCTTCGCGCCCGTCGTGTACCCGTCGGCCTTGCCGATCACGCGGTAGTGCGCGACGGCCTCCGCGGCCCGCTCCGGCGTCATCCCCGCGTTCGCCTGGAACGACTCGTGCATGGGCGGCCCGATCCAGTGCACGAGCTCGGCGCGGGTAGGCGCCGGCAGCCCGAAGTCCGCGAGGCACAGCGTGAGCCGGCGGAGGATCCCCTCCGAGGCGTCGACGAGCGTCCCGTCGACGTCCCACAGGATGCAGCTCCACGGTGATCGGCTCGTCATGGTGACCACCCTACAAACCCCGTCGGGGGCCGCCGGGCCGGATCCGCACGGCGGGTAGGCTCGACGCCGTGCGTCTCGTTATTGCCCGCTGCTCCGTCGACTACACGGGTCGCCTCAACGCGCACCTTCCGCTGGCTACGCGCCTCCTCGTCCACAAGGGCGACGGAAGCCTCCTCGTCCACTCCGACGGCGGCTCGTACAAGCCGCTGAACTGGATGAGCCCGCCCTGCACGCTCTCGGTCGTGACCCCCGACGAGGAGGACGTGGACGTCGTGGAGAAGTGGCGTGTCACCCACACGAAGACGGGCGACTCCCTGACCGTGCGTCTCTACGAGGTGCTGCACGACTCCTCACACGAGCTGGGCGTGGACCCGGGCCTGGTGAAGGACGGTGTCGAGGCAGACCTGCAGCGCCTGCTCGCCGAGCAGGTCGAGGTGATCGGTGCGGGCCTGACCCTCGTCCGCCGGGAGTTCCCGACGGCGATCGGCCCCGTCGACCTGCTGCTGCGCGATCCCGCGGGCGGCACGATCGCCGTCGAGGTCAAGCGGCGCGGCGACATCGACGGCGTCGAGCAGCTCACCCGCTACCTCGAGCTGCTCGGCCGCGACCCCCACCTGGCGCCGGTCAGCGGCGT
Organism: Microbacterium sp. UNCCL10; assembly: GCF_000746195.1. NCBI lineage: Bacteria > Bacillati > Actinomycetota > Actinomycetes > Micrococcales > Microbacteriaceae > Microbacterium > Microbacterium sp. UNCCL10. Next base: position 361,458 of record NZ_JQKT01000008.1, read on the forward strand.
CTTCGCGGCGCAGGAGATCAAGCCGCAGGCGAAGGTCCTCGCTGCCGACCGCGGCATCCGCTGCGTCACGCTCGACTACGACGAGATGAAGGGCATCGACTCGGGGGCGCCGCGCCTGTTCTGACGCTCGTCGGGCGGGTCAGTGGTGCCCGGCGCCGACCTTCGAGCCGGCGATCGGCCGCGCCGCACCCGACGCGAAGCCGGAGGCGAGGACGAGCGCCACGAGGATGAAGAGGGTGTTCAGCAGGCCGATGTGGTCGCTGATGAAGCCGAGGACGGGCGGACCGCAGAGGAACGCGACGTAGCCGATCGTCGCGGCCGCGCTCACGCGGGACGCCGCCTTCGCGGGGTCGTCGGCGGCCGCCGACATCCCGAGGGGGAAGCCCAGGGACGCGCCCACGCCCCACAGCGCCGCCCCGACGAAGACGAGCGGCAGGTTCGGCGCGAGGATGAACAGCAGGATGCCCGCCCCCGCGGCCACGGCGAGGACGCGGAGTACCGCGACGCGGCCGAACCGGTCCACGAGCGGGCCGCCGAGCACGCGGACGACGGTCATCGCGACGGAGAACACGGTGAGGGCCGCGGCGCCGAGGGCCGCACCGCCGCCGTGGTCCTCGCTCACGCCCAGCGCGAGCCAGTCGTTCGCCCCGCCTTCGGCGAAGGCCATGCCCAGCATGACGACGCCCAGGGCGTAGGTGCGCGGCTCGCGCCACGCCGACAGCGCGAGGGCGATGCGCGCGCGCAGCGCCGGCTTCTCGGCGTCGCCGGATGCGGGGTCGCCGGCCGCTTCACGGGGCGGCACGTTGGCGAAGGCCGCGACGGCGACGATCACGATGGCGATCGCGACGATCATCGTGTGCGTGAAGACGTCCAGCCGGATGCCGGCGGCGAGGGCACCGAACCCCGCGCCGATCACGGTGCCGAAGCTGAAGAACGCGTGGAAGAGCGGCAGGATCGTCTTCCCGACCTGGATCTCGATCGCCGCGCCGTCCACGTTCATCATGACGTCGACCGCGCCGTTGCCGAAGCCGAAGAGACAGAGGCCGATCACGACGATCACGACCGACGGCGCGAGGTTGGTCCCGATGCCGATGAGGGCGACCCCGACGGCGAACACGAGCATGGCGCCGAGCATCCCGCGACGCGTCCCGAAGCGCGCGATCACGACGGACGCGGCGGACAGGCCGAGGATCGAGGCGATGCCCATGCCGAGCAGGAGCAGCCCGATGTCGCTGTTCTCGATGCCGAGGTCGGCCTTGATGGACGGCACGCGCGACGCCCAGGTGGCGATGCTCAAACCGCTCGCGGTGAAGATGGCGAAGATGGCGAGGCGCCAGCGCAGGAGCTGCGACGAGGTCAGGGCGGAGTCCATCGGGACAGCGTACCGAATCGATTCGACCTCTGGAAGCGGCGCGGGTTACCATCAAGACATGACCCGCCGTCCCACGATCGCCGACGTCGCCCGCACGGCCGGCGTCTCGCCGTCGACGGCGTCCGTCGTCTTCAGCGGCAAGACGCCGGTGTCGGATGCCACGCGCGAGCGCGTGCGCGCGGCCGCGGCCTCGCTCGGATACGCCGGTCCGGACCCGCTCGCCGCGTCACTCCGCCGCGGCCGCAGCGGCATCGTCGGCGTCGTCTTCGAGGAGCACCTGGGGGCGGCGTTCCTGGATCCGGTGAAGACCCTCATGATGGACGGCCTCGCCGACGCCGTCGCGCCCCTCGGCGCCGGCCTGCTGCTCCTGCGCGACGAAGCGCTCACCGAGAACGCGCCCACCCTCTCCACGGCGCCCATCGACGCCGCCGTGCTGATCGGCTGCAGCGGACTGCTCCGCGACTCGCTCGAACTCGTCCGCGCGCGGGGCCTGCCGGTCGTCGTGGTCGAGGGAGATGCGGGCGACGGCGTCCCCCGCATCCTGCTGGACAACCGCGAGGCCCAGCGCCAGGCCGCCGATCACCTCCGCCGTCTGGGGCACCGCTCGGTCGCGATCCTCACCCTCCCGCTGGATGCCGGCCGCCGCCGCGGCTGGGTGCCGGCGGACGCGGAGATCGCGATCGACGTGACGCGGGAGCGGCTCGCGGGGGCGCGCGACGTCTTCCCGGATGCCGTCGCCTACGCCGCGGCCGGAAGCTTCATCGACGAGGGGCTCGCCGCCGGCCGCGTGCTCTTCGCCGACCCGGCGAACCGGCCGACGGCCGTCATCGCGCAGAGCGACCTGCTCGCCGCCGGCGTCGTCCGCGCCGCGGAGGAGGCCGGGCTCCGGGTGCCGGCCGATGTCAGCATCACGGGCTTCGACGGGGTGCAGGTCGACGGCCTCGCCCCGTACGAGCTGACGACTCTCGTGCAGGCGGCGGCGGAAAAAGGCCGCGCGGCGGGCGCCGCCATCGCCGCCATGCTCGAGGATCGCGAGCCCGCGTCGATCCTCCTGACCTGCACATTCCGCGAGGGCAGTACGACCGGTCCCGTGCCCTCCTGACCGGAGGATCGCCGCTTCGCGCCGGTAGACTGGGATCCACGACCCCCCCACAACCGCTCTGAGGAGGCCCGCTTGCTGGTCCTCCTCGGCGCGTTCGCGGTCCTCCCGCTGGCGTTGCCGTGGCTCGTGGGACGGATCGGGGCCCGCGCGTTCCTCGTCGCGGCCCTCGTGCCGGTCGCCGCGTTCGTCCAGGCCGTCCTCGTCGCGCCGGACGTCTTCGCGGGGCGCACGCCGTTCGAGACCTACGTGTGGATCCCGCAGCTCGGTCTCGACCTGTCGATGCGCATGGACACGCTCGGCTGGGTCATGGCCCTCATCGTCACGGGCGTCGGCGCGCTCGTCATGGTCTACTGCCGCTGGTACTTCGACGGCAAGAAGGACGGCGTCGGCCAGTTCTCCGCCGTGCTGCTCGCCTTCGCCGGCGCGATGTACGGGCTCGTGCTGACGGATGACATCGTCGTGCTCGTGATGTTCTGGGAGATCACGAGCGTCCTGTCCTACCTCCTCATCGGCTTCTACCACCGCCGCGGCGCGAGCCGACGTGCGGCCCTGCAGGCGCTGCTCGTGACGACCCTCGGCGGGCTCGTCATGTTCGTGGGCGTCGTGCTCCTCGCGGTCCACGTCGGCACGACGAGCATGTCGAAGATCCTCGCGACGAGCGAGATCTGGCGGGGCGAGGGCGGGGCGCTCGTCAACGCGGCGATCGTCATGATCCTCGTCGGCGCCCTCAGCAAGTCGGCGATCTTCCCGTTCCACTTCTGGCTGCCCGGGGCCATGGCAGCGCCCACCCCGGTGAGCGCGTACCTGCACGCCGCCGCCATGGTGAAGGCCGGCATCTACCTCATCGCCCGGTTCGCGCCGACGTTCGCGCTCGCCGAGCCGTGGCGCCCGATCGTCATCTCGCTCGGGGTCTTCACGATGCTCCTCGGCGGGATCCAGGCGCTGCGCGAGTCCGACCTCAAGCGCGTCCTCGCCTTCGGCACCGTGAGTCAGCTCGGCATGCTGACCGCCGTCCTCGGCTACGGCTCGCGTAACACGGCGCTCGCGGGCCTCGCCCTCCTGCTCGGGCACGCCCTCTTCAAGTCCGCACTCTTCCTCGTCGTCGGCGTCATCGACCGCCAGCTCTCCACGCGCGACATCGGCGAACTGTCCGGTGTGGGCCGGCAGGCCCCGACGCTCGCCGCGTTCTCGATGATCGCGGTGGCGTCGATGATCGGGATCATCCCCACCGTCGGGTTCGTCGCGAAGGAGACGACCCTCGCGGCGCTGCTGGAGTACGCCCGGGACGACGCGTGGGCGCTCGTCGCGCTGATCGGCATCCTGCTCGGATCGGCGCTGACGGCGGCCTACGGCATCCGCTTCATCTGGGGCGCGTTCTGGACCAAGAAGGATGCCGCCGGGCAGCCCCGTCCCGTCACGGCGTGGCCCGACCCGCCTCTCGGCTTCCTCGCGGCACCGGTGCTCCTCGCCGGTCTCGCCATCGTCGGCGGCATCGCCGCGCCCGCCCTCGACGCCGTGTTCGCGGGGTACGCCGACCTGGCCGCCGATCCGGCGCACGCGGATCACGTCGAGCACCTGGCGCTGTGGCACGGCTGGGAACCGGCCCTCTTCCTCTCGCTCGGGACGATCGCCGCCGGCATCCTGCTGTTCGGGCTCGTGCGCGTGACGAACTGGCACTCCCGCGTGCTCCCGTTCACGTCCGCCGACGCGTACAACCTCGTCCTCCGCGGCATCGCGCGCGCGGCCGTCGCGACGACGACCTTCACGCAGCGCGGGTCCCTCCCCGTCTACGTCGGCACGATCTTCGTCGTGTTCGTCGCGGCCGAGGCCACGGCCCTGCTCTCCGGTGGCGACTGGCAGATCGAGCTCGAGGGCTGGCACACGACGATGCAGCTCGTCGTCGCGCCGATCATGATCCTCGCCGGTGCAGTCGCGGTCCGCGCGCGAAAGCGCTACACGGGCGTCGTCCTCGTGTCGGTCACCGGGCTCGGCATGGTGCTGCTCTTCGCGACGAGCGGGGCGCCCGACCTGGCGCTCACCCAGATCCTCGTCGAGACCGTCACCCTCGTGGCGTTCGCGCTCGTGCTGCGGCGCATCCCGGCACGGATGGGCGAGCACAACGCGTCCGTCCTGCCCGTCGTCCGCGCCGTCATCGCGGTCGCCGTGGGTGCGACGATGGCGATGATCGCGCTGGTCGCCACGGGGGCGCGGGTGGCCGATCCCATCTCCGACCGGTTCCCCGAGCTCGCGTACGAGCTCGGCCACGGCCGCAACGTCGTGAACGTCGCGCTCGTCGACCTCCGCGGCTGGGACACGATGGGCGAGCTGTCGGTCCTCATCCTCGCCGCGACGGGCGTGGCATCCCTCGTGTTCGTCACGCACCGCGCCGACAACCTCTCCGCCGGGACGGCGTCGATGCCGACCGGGGTCATCCGCCATCGCCGCCCGCTCGTGGAGACGACCGACGGCCCGCGGCCGCGGGCCGCGTCGCCGGACAGCACGCGGCAGACGTGGCTCATCGGCGGGCAGCGGGTGCGGCCGGAGAACCGGTCCATCGTGCTCGAGGTGATCGTCCGCATCCTCTTCCACACGATCATCGTCGTGTCGATCTACCTCCTCTTCGCGGGGCACAACCTCCCCGGCGGCGGGTTCGCCGGCGGCCTCGTCGCCGGGATGGCGCTCGTCATGCGCTATGTCGCGGGCGGCCGCTACGAGCTGGGCGCCGCGGCGCCGACGGATGCCGGCCGGCTCCTGGGGGCGGGGATGACGCTCGCCGTCGTGACCGCCCTCGCGCCGGTGCTCTTCGGCGCCCCGCCGCTGACGAGCGCGTTCTTCGAGGCGGAGCTCCCGCTCATCGGCCATGTCGAGTTCGTCACGTCGACGCTGTTCGATATCGGCGTGTACCTCGTCGTGATCGGGCTCGTGCTCGACGTCCTGCGGTCGCTCGGCGCCGAGGTCGACCGGCAGGCACAGGACCTCCGCGAGCGGGGGGTGAGTGTCGCGTGAACGTCTCGCTCGTCCTCATCGTCATCATGGGCGCCCTCTTCGCCGCCGGCGTCTACGCCATGCTCGAGCGCAGCCTGACGCGCGTGCTCATCGGGTTCCTGCTCCTCGGCAACGCGGCGAACCTGTTCCTCCTCGTCGTGATGGGCCGCCCCGGCGTCGCCCCGTTCTTCGGCTCCGCCGACTCGCCCGAGGAGATGAGCGACCCCCTGCCGCAGGCGCTGACGCTGACGGCCATCGTCATCACCTTCGCCGTCTCGGCGTTCCTGCTGGCGCTGATCTACCGGTCATGGCAACTGGGCCAGGCCGACACGGTGCACGACGACGAGGCCGACCTCGCGATCCGCGTGCGCGCCGCCGAAGACGAAGACACGATGGGCGACGAGATCAGCGACACCGACGACGACGCCACGACGGACTTCGTCGGCCTCGACACCGCTCCGATCACCGTCCTGCACAGCCGCGACTTCGATGCGCTCCGCGACGACGCCCCGACGGACTCGCCGACCGGACCCGGGGAGGACGGCCGATGAGCGGCCTCGTCCCGCTGCTGGCGACGCTGCCCCTGCTGGGCGCCGCCGTCGCGCTCATCTTCGGACGCCGCCGGCGCGTGCAGGTCGGCGTGTCGATCATCACGCTGACCCTCGTCCTGGCTGTCGCCGCGGTGCTCCTTTACGACGTGCACAGCACCGGCATCCCCCTCGCGGTCTCCGTCGGCGGGTGGCCCGTGCCGTTCGGCATCGTCCTCTACGTCGACCGCCTCTCGGCACTCCTCGTCGTCGTCTCCAGCATCGTCCTGCTCGCCGTCCTGCTCTTCTCGGTCGGTCAGGGCGCCGCCGACGGCGACGACGAGACGCCGGTGTCGATCTTCCACCCGTCGTACCTGATCCTCGCGGCCGGCATCTTCACGGCGTTCATCGCGGGCGACCTGTTCAACCTGTACGTCGGGTTCGAGATCCTGCTGGTGGCCTCGTACGTGCTGATCACGCTGGGCTCGACGGAGAACCGCATCCGCACGGGCGTCGTGTACATCGTGGTGTCACTCGTCTCGTCGATCCTCTTCCTCTCCGCGATCGCCGCGATCTACGGCGCGCTCGGCACCGTGAACATGGCGCAGCTCTCGCAGCGGATGACGGAGCTGCCGCAGGACGTGCAGCTCGTGCTCCACCTCATGCTGCTGCTCGCCTTCAGCATCAAGGCCGCCGTCTTCCCGCTGTCCTTCTGGCTGCCCGACTCCTACCCGACCGCGCCCGCGCCCGTCACGGCGGTGTTCGCCGGCTTGCTGACCAAGGTCGGCGTGTACGCGATGATCCGCACCGAGACGCAGATCTTCCGCGACAACGATGTGAACTTCCTGCTCCTCGTGGTGGCGCTCGCAACCATGATCGTCGGCGTGCTCGGCGCCGTCGCGCAGGCGGAGCTCAAGCGCATCCTGTCGTTCACGCTCGTGAGCCACATCGGCTACATGGTGTTCGGGCTCGCCGTCGCGACCCCCGCGGCCCTCGGCGCCACGATCTACTACATGGTCCACCACATCGTGGTGCAGACGACGCTCTTCCTCGCCGTCGGCCTCGTCGAGCGTCGCGCCGGATCGACGTCGATCCTCAAGGTCAAGGGGCTCATGAAGGCGGCGCCCGTCATCGCCGTGCTGTACTTCCTCCCGGCCATCAACCTCGGCGGTCTGCCGCCGTTCTCCGGGTTCATCGGGAAGTTCGCCCTCTTCGAAGCCGCAGCCCAGGTCGGGACGCCGATCATGTACGTCCTCATCATCGGCGGCATCGTCACGAGCCTGCTGACGCTCTACGCGCTCATGCGCGCCTGGAACCTGTCGTTCTGGCGGGAGGACGACGATCAGCTCGACGACCCCGGCGTGCCGGAGCGGATCTCCTACCTCGACGGCGCACCGGCCGCCGCGACGCAGACCGAGCGCCGCGTCATCCCGCGCATCATGACGGCGGCGACCACCGGCATGGTCGGCGTCACCCTCGCCCTCACGGTGTTCGCGGGGCCCCTCTACGACCTCTGCGCGAGCATCGGCGACGCGCTGCAGGATCCGATCAGCCTGAGCGAGCTGGAGGGGGAGCGATGAGCCCCACGGTCCTCTCCGCGATCTGGCGCCAGCTGCCGTTCTTCATCTGGCTCGTCGCGCTGTGGATGCTGCTCTGGGCGCAGTTCACGGTCCTGTCCCTGCTCACCGGCATCGTCGTCGCGATCTTCGTCACCCGCATCTTCCGCCTCCCCCCGGTGGAGCTGTCGGGGCGCGTGAATCTCTGGTGGGGGTTCGTCTTCGTCTCGGAGTTCCTCCTGGCCGTCGTCCGCGGGTCGCTCCTCGTGGCCTGGCAGGTGATCAACCCCGCCCGCTATCCGGGGACCGCGATCATCGGGGTCCCCCTCGTGACGGACGACGACCTGATCATGTCGCATGTCGGCGTCACGGCGTCGCTGATCCCGGGATCCCTCATCGTCGACGTCGACCGTGATCGCCGCATCCTCTACCTGCACATCATCGGCGTGCGGGATGCCGCCGACATCGAGGCGCAGCGCCGCTCGGTCATGCACTGGGAGAAGCGGATCGTGCGCGCGGTGGGCTCGCGCACGCAGGTGGAGAAGATCCGTGCGGCCGAGGAGGGACGCCGATGAGCGACGTGCTGCTGATCGCCATCTACGCGGCCTTCGGGGTCGCGGGGCTGCTGACGGTGTGGCGGATCATCCTCGGTCCGTCGATCCTCGACCGTGCCGTGGCATCCGACGTGCTGCTGACCCTCGTGATGTGCGCGCTCGGCGCGGAGATGGCCGTCAACGGCCACACCCGCACCCTGCCCGTGCTCCTCATCGTGGCGGCGGTCGGCGTCTTCGGGTCGATCTCGATCGCGCGGTTCGTGGCCCGGCGGGACGGAGAGGGACGATGAACGAGATCCTGGACATCGTGGCGCTCGTCCTCATCCTCATCGGGGCGCTGCTGTGCGTCACCGCCGCGATCGGGCTCCTCCGCTTCCACGACGTTCCGACGCGCCTGCACGCCGCCACGAAGCCCCAGGTGCTGGGGTTCATCCTCATCTGCCTGGCCGTCGTGATCGGCCTGCGGTCCTGGCAGGCGGCGGCCTTCCTCCTTCCTGTGATCCTCATCCAGCTCGCCACGGCCCCGCTGTCGGCGCACATGGTGGGCCGGCAGGCATACCGCAACGGGACCGTCGACGAGCAGTCGCTCGTCGTGGACGAGCTCGCCGAGTCGAAGCAGACGCCGCCCGCGGCGGGCGGCTGAGTCAGTCCGCCGGGACGAGCGCGAGGGTGTGCGCGGCGGCTTCCCGGATGGCGTCGAGGGTGAACGGCCACGGCGTCTGCCGGCCCTCCTGCCACGCCTCCACCTGGTCGATGTAGTGCGGGTGGAAGGCGTGGCCGCTCACGCCGGTCAGCTGGTTCCAGCGGGAGGCGTCGAGGTCGGCGAGGTCGACCGTCATGCGCATCGAGGGAACCGTGACGGTCGCGAAGCTGCCGGTGCCGATCGTCCAGCCCGTGGCGTCCACGACCGATGTGCCGCCGCCGACCGGGACGGGTCCGCGGTTGAACAGCGCCTCGATGGGCGCGATGCCGCTCGTGCCGAAGCTGGCGTGCGTCAGGGGCAGGGCGTGCAGCGTCCCCCAGCGCCACTGCGCGGGGTCTTCGCCCTGCAGCGCGGTGAGCCGGTCGGAGGCGTCCTCCGCGGCGCGCGCCAGCATCTCGTCTCGACCCGCGACCCCGACCTGCTCGTTCGTCCACCAGGACGACCCCGGGTCGTCGAGCAGCCGGTCGACGAGGGTGAAGAGCCGGTCCTGCCCGGACACCGGGGCCGGGTCGGGCCGGCGGGAGAAGAGGTCCTGCACGAGCTCGTCCCACAGGACGTTCGCGTACGCGGCGGCCGGGGAGCGGTCCAGGTTCTGCGCGTCCCAGTCGGCGAGGAGGCCGAGCGCGCGCCGCGTCGCCGCGTCGTCGACCTCGATCCCGGCGTAGGCGACGGCGAGGCGCGTGCCCATCCAGAACTCCTGGTCGGCCTGGATGGCGCTCATGTCGTCGGCCGTCAGCTTCTTGGCCGCCGCCGTCCGCTCGATGAGGTCGACGATGCGCGCGGCGCGCCAGCCGTGGTCCCAGTCCACCGTGAGCTCGTGCGGGTACGACTCACCCACGATGGCGTTGTTGGCCGTGACGATGTAGCCCGCCTCGGGGTTGTAGAGCATCGGGAGCTCGTCGGACGGGATGTAGCCGCGCCAGTCGTACGCCGGATCCCAGCCGGGCTGCGGCAGCGAACCGTCGCCGGCGCCGCGGATCGGGAGCCTGCCGGGCGTCTGATAGCCGATGTTCCCGGCGCGGTCGGCGTACACGAGGTTCTGCGCCGGCACGTCGAAGAGCGCCGCGGCGGCCTGGAACCCGGCGAAGTCGCGGGCGGTGTTCAGCGCGAAGAGTGCGCGCGCCGTGGTGCCGGGCTCCAGCGCCGTCCACTGCAGGCTCACCGCCGGCTCGCCGCCCGGGGCGCCCTCGACCGGCTGCTCGGCGGTCGCCGTGAAGTCGTCGGTCAGGCCCGACACGAGGGGACCGTGCCCGGTCGCGCGGATCTCCAGCTCGACGTCGTCGCCGCCGGCGACCCGCAGGGTCTCGGTCCGTCGCTCGAGCGGGACGAGTTCGCCGCCCCGCCAGTACGCGTCGCCCTCGATGGCCTCGACGTACAGGTCGGTGACATCGGTCGTGAGGTTGGTGAAGCCCCACGCGATGTCGGCATTGTGGCCGATGATGACCCCGGGCATCCCGGCGAAGCCGAAGCCGGTCACCTCGAACGGGCACGCGCCGGTGACGGTGCGGCAGCGCAGACCCACCTGGTGCCACACGCTCGGCAGCGACGCGCCGAGGTGCGGATCGTTGGCCAGCAGCGGCAGGCCGCTCTCGGTGAGCGCGCCCGAGACGACCCATGAGTTCGACCCGATCCCCTCGCCGGCGTCGCCGACGAGCGCCGCGACGGCCTCGAGGACGCCGTCGACCTCCTCCCACGCGAGGCCGGGGACGCCGGCGCGTGCGGCATCCGTCGTGGCATCCCCCGTCGCCGCGATGGTCGGCACGATGACGGGATTGCGGTCGTACGGGTAGGCCGGATAGAGCTCCGCGATCTGCTCCGGCGTGTAGGCCGACCTCAGCAGGGCGCGCTCGGTCTCCTCCTCGACGTTGGTCCGAAGGTCCCACGCCATCGCCTTCAGCCAGGCGACGGAGTCCGCCGGCGTCCACGGCTCGATCTCGTAGTCGGCGTTCTGCAGGCCCAGGAGCGCGTACTCCAGCGAGACGTCCGCGCCGTCATGCTCGGCCAGGTAGGCGTTCACGCCCTCCGCGTAGGCGTCGTAGTAGCCGCGCGACCGACCGTCGAGCGCCGTCACCTCCTGTTCGGCGATGCGGCGCCAGCCGAGCGTGCGCAGGAACGCGTCGGTGCCGAGCTGGGAGGCGCCGAACAGCTCGGACAGCCGGCCGCTCGTGACGTGGCGGCGGAAGTCCATCTCCCAGAAGCGGTCCTGGGCGTGCACATAGCCCTGCGCGAAGAAGAGGTCGTGCGTGCTGTCGGCCACGATCGTCGGGACGCCGAGGTCGTCGCGGTGGACCGTGACCTCGGAGGTGAGCCCGGCGGCCTTTACGATGCCGTCCTGCTGCGGGAACGAGCGCTGGATCGTCCAGACGACGAACCCCGCGGCCACGAGCGCGATGACGACGACCACCGCGACGAGGCCCACGACGGCCATCGCGACCCTTCTGCGCAGTGACAGTCGCGGGCGCGGCGGGGCGTCAGGGGTCGCGAGGGTGTCGGGCATCGTCATCGAAGCGCTCTCCGGGGGCTGCCCCGAAAGCGGGCCGGTGACGGGCCCTGCCCCCAGCACGGACGGGACCGTGCTGGAATCGTAGCCGGTCGGCGCTCAGTCGGCGCCGAAGTCGAAGGATGCCGAGTCGGAGGCCTCTTCGACCGCGTCGGCCAGCTGGGCGTCGGCGGCATCCTGCGGCTCCGCGCGCTCGGTGATGTCGTCCGCGTGGCCGCCGGCGAGTTCGCCGACGAGCTCCGCGGTCGCGCCGCCGATGAGCCCCAGACCCGCGTACTGCTCGAGGCGCGAGCGCGAGTCGGCGATGTCGAGGTTGCGCATCGTCAGCTGGCCGATCCGGTCGGTGGGGCCGAACGCGGCGTCGCCGACGCGCTCCATCGAGAGCTTCTCCGGACCGTAGGACATGTGCGGCGCGGTCGTGTCGAGGATCGTGTAGTCCTCGCCGCGGCGCAGGCGCAGCGTGACGGAGCCGGTGATCGTGGAGCCGACCCACTTCTGGATCGACTCGCGCAGCATGAGGGACTGCGGCTCGAGCCAGCGACCCTCGTACATGAGGCGCCCGAGGCGCCGGCCCTGCTCGTGGTAGGTCGCGAGGGTGTCCTCGTTCAGGATGCTGTTGACGAGGCGCTCGTAGGCGATGAAGAGCAGCGCCATGCCCGGGGCCTCGTAGACGCCGCGGCTCTTCGCCTCGATGATGCGGTTCTCTATCTGGTCGCTCATGCCGAGGCCGTGGCGGCCGCCGATCCGGTTCGCCTCGGAAACGAGCTCGACCGGGTCGGAGAAGTCGACGCCGTTCAGCGCCACGGGGCGACCACGATCGAACGTGACGGTGACGTCCTCGGTGGCGATCTCGACGGCCGGATCCCAGAACTTCACGCCCATGATGGGCTCGACGGTCTCCAGCGAGACGTCGAGGTGCTCGAGCGTCTTCGCCTCGTGCGTCGCGCCCCAGATGTTCGCGTCGGTCGAGTAGGCCTTCTCCGCGGAGTCGCGGTACGGGAAGCCGTGCTCGACGAGCCACTCGCTCATCTCCTTGCGGCCGCCGAGCTCCGTGACGAAGCCGGCATCCAGCCAGGGCTTGTAGATGCGCAGGGCGGGGTTGGCGAGCAGGCCGTAGCGGTAGAAACGCTCGATGTCGTTGCCCTTGTAGGTGGAGCCGTCGCCCCAGATGTCGACGCCGTCCTCCTTCATGGCCCGCACGAGCAGGGTGCCGGTGACGGCACGCCCGAGCGGGGTCGTGTTGAAGTAGGTGCGGCCGCCGCTGCGGATGTGGAACGCGCCGCACGCGAGGGCGACGAAGCCCTCCTCGACGAGGGCCGTCTTGCAGTCCACGAGCCGGGCGACCTCGGCGCCGTACTCGAGCGCGCGCCCCGGGATCGCGGCGATGTCGTCCTCGTCGGGCTGACCGAGGTCGCCGGTGTAGGTGCAGGGGACAGCGCCCTTGTCGCGCATCCAGGCGACCGCGACGGAGGTGTCGAGGCCCCCCGAGAAGGCGATGCCGACGCGCTCGCCGACGGGCAGGGACTCGAGGACCTTGGACATGGGATCCAGTCTACCGAGCGGGCCCGGGCCCCTTTGCGGGCGGCTCCTCGGCGCCATCTCGATAAGATGGGGTGTAACCGTCCGATAACGGGGGAGCACCCATGCCAGGCATCGTGATCGTCGGCGTCCAGTGGGGAGACGAGGGCAAGGGCAAAGCCACCGACCTCCTCGGCGACCGGACCGACTGGGTCGTCAAGTTCAACGGCGGCAACAACGCCGGCCACACCGTCGTCATCGGCGACGAGAAGTACGCGCTGCACCTGCTGCCGAGCGGCATCCTCTCGCCGGGCGTCAACGCGGTCATCGGCAACGGCGTCGTGATCGATCTCGAGGTGCTCTTCGCGGAGCTCGAGGCGCTGCACGCGCGCGGCCTCGACACGTCGCGACTGCGCGTGAGCGCGAACGCCCACGTCATCACGCAGTACCACCGCACGCTCGACAAGGTCACGGAGCGCTTCCTCGGCAAGCGGATGATCGGCACGACGGGGCGCGGCATCGGCCCCGCCTACGCAGACAAGATCAACCGCGTCGGCATCCGCATCCAGGACCTCTTCGACGAGAACATCCTCCGCCAGAAGGTGGAGGGCGCCCTCGACCAGAAGAACCACCTGCTGCTGAAGGTCTACAACCGCCGCGCGATCGCCGTCGACGAGATCGTCGACGACCTGCTGTCCTACGTCGACCGGCTGCGCCCCATGGTCGCCGACACGGCGCTGCTCCTGAACGACGCGCTGGACGCCGGTGACGTCGTCGTCTTCGAGGGCGGTCAGGCCACGATGCTCGACGTCGACCACGGCACCTACCCGTTCGTCACGTCCTCCTCCGCCACGGCCGGCGGCGCCTCGACGGGCTCGGGTGTCGGCCCGAACCGGCTGGACCGCATCGTCGGGATCGTCAAGGCCTACACGACGCGCGTCGGTTCGGGTCCCTTCACCACGGAGCTCTTCGACGAGTCCGGCGACTGGCTGCGCTCGCGCGGCTTCGAGTTCGGCACGACGACCGGTCGCCCGCGCCGTGTCGGCTGGTACGACGCCCCCGTGACGCGCTACGCGACCCGCATCAACGGCATCACCGACCTCGTGCTCACGAAGCTCGACATCCTCACGGGGCTGGATCAGATCCCGGTGTGCGTCGCCTACGACGTCGACGGCGTGCGCTTCGACGAGGTGCCGGTGAACCAGTCCGACTTCCACCACGCGAAGCCGATCTACGAGTACTTCCCGGGCTGGAAGGAAGACATCTCCACGGCCCGCTCTTTCGACGACCTGCCGATCGAGGCGCAGGACTACGTCCTCGCCCTCGAGGCGATGAGCAACACGCGGATCTCCGTCATCGGCGTCGGGGCCGCGCGCGACGCGGTCATCGTGCGCCACGACCTCGTGTGAGATTCCTGCTGGGCGGATACACCGCCGAGATGGCCGGCGCTGCGACGGGCATCGGCGTGCTGCACGCCGGGACCCCGCACGATGTGCTCGCCGGCGGCCCGCTCGGGACCGGTCCGGACGCCGCCTCGACCGGCGGCTCGCCGTCGTGGATCACGTGGCATCCGCGCGGCGACGTCCTCTATGCGGCGCTCGAGGGCGCGGGCACCGTGCAGGCGTTCCGGCGCACGGGCGACGCCTCCTTCGTCCGGCTGGGCTCCGCGGTGGCGGCCGGGGACGCGGTGTGCCACGTCGCGGTCGCTCCGGACGGCGCCTCGCTCATCGCCTCGTGCTGGGGCGACGGCCGCGTCGTGCGGATGGCGCTGGGCGCCGACGGGACGCCCGCCGCGCCGGAGATCGGGGGGGCGGCCGAGGACCCGTACGGCTCGCGTGACGGGTCGCCGGAGTCCGGGGCGGTCACGCTCGGGTCCGCCGCCGGCATCGACCTCGCCGCCGCGGCGCGGGCCCTGCGGGATGCCGCCGGAGCCGAGTTCGCGCACCTCGTGCCGTTCGCCGACGAGCCCGATCAGCCCGACGCGTCCGACGAGGCGCCGCCGCCGGCGGGGCGGTCCTCGCGCGCCCACCAGGCCCGCTTCCTCCCGGACGGCACGCTCGTGACGACGGATGCCGGCTTCGACCTCGTCCGCTTCTGGAGCGCCGCCGGCGGCCGGCTCCGCGAACGCGGTCGCGTCGTGCTGCCGCGCGGATGCGGACCCCGGCACACGGTGTGGCATCCGAGCGGTCACCTGTACGTCGTGACGGAGCATTCCCTCGAGCTGCTGGCGCTGGCTCCGGATGCCGCCGGCGCGTGGCGTCTCGTCGACGGGACGCCGCTCTCGCCGGCCGTGTCGGCCGGCGACGCGGCCGCGGAGGTCGCGCTCTCCCGCGACGCCCAGTTCGTGTACGCCGGCGTGCGGGGAACGGATGCCATCGCCTCGGTGCGGGTGCGCGACACCGGTGCCGCGTTCACGCCGGTCGCGCTCGCCGAAGCGGGCGTGCGCGGTCCGCGGCACCATGTCGTGGTCCGCGACACCCTGCTCGTGGCCGGGCAGCACTCCGACGAGGTGGCCTCGCTGACGCTCGACGAGCGCACCGGCGTGCCCGGGCGGGTGCGCCACCGCACGGTCGCGCCGTCGCCGTCCTGCATCCTGGCGGACGCGGGCTGAGGCCGGGGCGCGTCCGCCCGCCCGGTAACCTCGGACGAGGAGGACACACCATGAGCGACGCCACCCCCGAAGACGCCACCGCGCGGCTGCACGACCTGCGCGCGAGCATCGACAACATCGATGCCGCGCTGATCTTCCTGCTCGCCGAGCGCTTCCGCTGCACGAAGCAGGTGGGCGTCCTGAAGGCGCAGCACGGGATGCCGGCCTCCGATCCCGCCCGTGAGGAGCAGCAGCTCGAGCGCCTGCGCCGCCTCGCCGCCGACGCCGACCTCGACCCGGAGTTCGCACAGAAGTGGTTCACCTTCGTGGTGGCCGAAGTGATCCGCCACCACACCGCCGCGGCCGAGGCCGAGTGATCCAGGTCAGGGCGTCGCGCGCCGCAGTGTCAGATAGCTGATCGCTGCCAGCACGGCGATCACGAGCAGCGACCAGAGGCCGAGCCCGAGAGCGCCCTGCGTGGCGAACCAGCCGAACGCCTCCGCCCACGCGTTGAGCCGGCCTACGAGCCAGAGCACCGCGACGAGCACGAGCGCGAGCCCGATCATCACGCTCATCAGCACAGCCGTCCCCGCGCGCTTGTAGATCGTCGCGCCCCAGAATCCGACCGCGAAGAAGAGCAGCGCGAGCGCGAAGAAGAACAGCCCTGCGACAGCCGGGCCGGCTTCCCAGATCCATGGGAGGTGGAAGAAGTACCCGTTCATCCCCCAGCCGCCGGTCGCCAGCTCCAGCAGCCCGCCGGCGACGAAGATGAGGGCCAGGACGGCCGCGGCCAGCATGGCTGTCAGCATCGTGCCGAGGTAGAACTCCCGCCGTGTGACGCTCATCGCCTGCGAGAAGGGGAAGGTCCGGGTCAGGGCCTGCGCGCCCACGACGGCGAGGAGCCAGAGCGGCGCCTGCGCGCCGCCGCCGTACTTCGGTCCGTCCACGCCCGCGTTGATGAGGATCGCGTAGATCGCGAGGGTGACCACGAGCGATCCGGCGAGCACGATCAGCGGCACCCAGATATAGGTCTGCCGGTTCACCAGCTGCATGCGGATGACGTTGAGTGTGCGGCTCATCGGAGCGCTCCTTCCTGGGCGCGGGCGGCGTCGTCCGCTTCGGCATCGCCTGCTGCGTGCTGCGTGAGGCGGACGATCAGCTGCTGGAGTGAGACCGGTGCGACATCGAGGCCCGCATCGGCGAGGTGTGCGCGGTCGGCCGTCGTCAGCGGGCCGAGCACGGTGACGCCGGACACGCGCCCGAGGCTCTCACGGTGGATGACCTCACGGCCGACCGCGAAGGCGTCCACGGCGGCGCTGTCGCCGACGATGTGCGTCGCGCGGTCGCGCAGCGCGTCGGTCTCCTCGTCGATGATGAGGCGTCCCCGGTCGATGACGAGCACGCGCTCGAGCAGGTTGGAGACCTCGTCGATGAGGTGGCTGGAGAGGATGACGGTGCGCAGGTGCGCGGCGTAGTCCTCGAGGAGCCGGTCGTAGAAGATCTGCCGCGCGACGGCGTCGAGGCCGAGGTACGGCTCGTCGAAGAAGGTGATCTCGGCGCGCGCGGCGAGGCCGATGATGACGCCGACGGCGCTCAGCTGGCCGCGGGACAGCTTCTTGATGGGTTTGCGCAGCGGCAGCTGGAAGTCGGTGACGAGCCGGTCGGCGAGCTCCTGGTCCCAGTTCGGGTAGAACAGGCGCGCGACGCGGAACGCATGGTGGGGCGTGGCATCGTCCGGATACTGCTGGCTCTCCCGGACGAAGCACATGCGGCCGAGCACGCGGGCGTTCTCGTATGGCTCCTCGCCGAAGATCCGGACGTCGCCACGAGTGGCGAAGTTCTGCGCGGTGAGGATCGACATGATCGTCGTCTTCCCCGCGCCGTTGCGGCCGAGGAGGCCGTAGATCGTGTTCTCTTCGACCGAGAAGCTCACGTCGTCGACGGCGAGCGTGTCGCGGTACTGCTTGGTGAGGTTCTGCACCTCGATCACGGTGGTCATCGTGCGGTTCCTTCCGTCGTGGCGGCGCGCTCCGTGAGGAGGCGGCCGAGGTCGTCGGGGCCGAGACCGAGCTTGCGGGCCTCGACCAGGAGGGGGTCGATGTAGCGGTCGGCGAACGCACTGCGGCGCTCGGCCAGGAGCAGGTCGCGCGCGCCGGGCGCCACGAACATCCCGATCCCGCGGCGCTTGTAGAGCACGCCCTTGTCGGTGAGCATCGCGATCCCCTTCGCCGCGGTGGCGGGGTTGATGCGATAGAAGGCGGCGAGCTCGTTCGTCGACGGCGCCTGGGCCTCGGGCGCGAGGCTGCCGTCGATGATGGAGTCCTCCACGCTCTCCGCGATCTGCAGGAAGAGCGCCCGGCCCTCGTCGATCACCCGCACCTCCGAGTGTGTTGGTTAGTTACTTGACTAAGAAACCATGGAACGCACGCGCCTGTCAACCCCCGGCGTGCGGCGGGCTGTGCGGCTCGCTCAGTCGGCGGGCGTGTCGCTCGCCGAGTGCCCGGCGTCGAGCTCGAGGGCGACCTTCTTCTCGAGCACCTCGATGGCCTCGTCGGAGATCGAGAGGAGCCCGTCGAGCTCCTCGCGGACGCGCCGGTACGCCAGCTGGCGCTCGGCAGGCGTCGCAGCCTGATCGATCGCGACGGTGAGGAGCTGCTTCGCGGTGTTCAGCCGCTTCCGCTCGCCCTCGGTGAACGAGGAGTCGCGGACGCGCCGCGCATCGCGCTCGGCGATGTCGAAGGCGACCTCGAAGTCGGTCACGGCAGCGCGATACGCGGCGAGGTCGCCCGCGCTGATGCGCTCGTCGGCCGAGCGCGGACGCAGATTGTCGGCCGTCTTCTTCGCCCGCAGGAACGCCGCGGTGAGCTCCTGCCGGCCGTCGCTCATCGTCGGGAAGGCGATGAGCTTCGCGACATCCAGCTCGTATTCCAGCCAGCGGGCCGTGACCGCGTCGTGCGCATGGAACAGCTGCTCGAGCTGCGTGGGCACCGGCGAGGCGCGCGTGATGGGCTTCGGCTCCGAGGCCGTCGCGACGGTGACGCGCGAGGCGGCCTTCAGTTCGCTCTTGGCGCGGATGATCTCCAGGCGCCGCTTGTGCCGCCGCCGCGCGGCGCTCTCCCAGCCGCGCGCGATGCCGCCCGCGGCTCCGATGAGCGGGAACGCCAGCCACCAGTACCCGCGGAGGAAGTCGAAGAAGGCGTCCACGGTGCCATGCTATGCAACCGCGGCAGGCGTCACGGACGAGGCGGCCGTCTGCTCGAACGCGACGGCACGGGCCACACCGGCGGAGGGGGCGCGTCGGGGGCGGGAGGCGCGGGGGGCGACGAAGGCGTCGTGCGCGGCGGCGTGGGGTCGACCGGAGCGTCGGCGGGCGCATCGCTGCGCGCGGCGGAACGCGCGGCGTCGCCCACGCGGGCGATGACGTCGGCCGACGAGGCGATGACGGTCTCGGTGACGCGCTGCGCGACCTGGGTCCACCGCGGCGCCGACGGCTCGTCTTCGGCAGGCGGCACGGCGCCGCTCGCGCGCGCGTGGCGCCACGCCTCCTTCTCCGCGGCGTCGAAGCTCGCCTCGAGCCGGTGGACGGCGTCGCGGTACGCCGCGAACTCGCCCGGCGACATCGGGGTCTGCGCCGATCGGGGGCGCAGGCGCTGCGCCGTGGCGCGCTCGGCGAGGTACACGGCGGTCAGCGGCGAGCGGACGTCGCTCATGACCGGGAAGGCGATGAGCTTGGCCGGGTCGGTCTCGTAGTCGAGCCAGCGTCGCGTGACGGTGTCGTGCGCGGTCATGAGCTGCGCGAGGGGCAGTCGTGCCGGGTCGGATGCCGCACCCGGCAGCACGGCGCGCGCGGCGGCGACGCGGGCACGCTGGGCACGCACGCCGGCGGCCAGGGCCCGCGCGTCGCGCTGGGCGCGGATGAGCTCGTTCCGGGCGCGGGTCACATCGCTCGACGATGCCCGTCCCGCGGCGCGCTCGGCCTGGACGCGGGCGAGGTCGGCGCGTGCGACGCGCACCTCTGCGCGGGCGCCCGCCGCGGTCGTGCGCGCATCCCGCAGCTCGTGCCGGGCCGCGTCGTAGGCGAGCCGCCGGGCATGCGCGGCCCGCTGCCGGCGCACGCCGAACCAGCCGACGGCCCCCGTGCCGATGACGGCCGGGGCCACCCACCAGAACTCGGCGATCGCCACCCAGAGGTCCACGTCGTCATGCTAGCCACTCCGCCTGGGAGTGCAGCGGGGATCGAGCGGGCGGGGTCAGCCGAACAGGAGGGCGAGGACCGTGGCGCCGCCGCCGACGATGACCAGGGCGCCGATCACCGTCCACGCGACGATCTTCATGCGGGTCGCCCGCCGGTCGCCGAAGCCGGCATACTCGTCCTGGTCGCTCATGCGCCGGCCTCCACGGGGATCTCTTCGATGATCGCCCCGAAGGCCGCCGGCAGCGTCCCCCGCGACTCCGCGCGCAGCTCGGAGAGCGGCACGGTGAACAGGTCCTGGACCTCGAGGGCCGGCTCTTCTCCGACGGCCGCGGGATCGGTCACGCCTATGCGCAGGACGGGGTAGCCGCGTCCTTCGCAGAGGCCGCGGAACTTCACGTCCTCTTCGCGCGGCACCGACACGATGACGCGGCCGGTGGACTCGCTGAACAGGGCCGTCGCGGCATCCACGCCGTCGCGCTCCATGATCTCGCGCAGCCACACCCGCGCGCCGACGCCGAAGCGCAGCACGCCCTCGGCGAGAGCCTGCCCGAGCCCGCCGGCGGACAGGTCGTGCGCCGAGGCGATGAGCTCCTGGTGGGAGGCGGCGTGGATGAGCTCGGCGAGCTTCTTCTCGTTCTGCAGGTCCACGGCGGGCGGGCGGCCGCCGAGGTGCCCGTGCACGGTGCCGGCCCACGAGGAGCCGCTGAGCTCGGTGGAGGTGACGCCGAGCAGGTAGATGTTCTCACCGGCATCCTGCCAGCCACTCGGGATGCGGCGCGCGACGTCGTCGATGATCCCGAGCACGCCCACGACGGGGGTCGGGAAGATCGGGGTGTCGCCGGTCTGGTTGTAGAAGCTGACGTTGCCGCCGGTGACGGGGACGCCGAGCTCGAGGCACGCGTCGGCGAGACCGTCCACGGCCTGCCCGAACTGCCACATGACCTCGGGGTTCTCCGGGCTGCCGAAGTTCAGGCAGTCGGTGACGGCCGTCGGCACGGCGCCGGTCACGGCGACGTTGCGGTAGGCCTCCGCGAGGGCCAGCTGCGCGCCGGCGTACGGGTCGAGCTGGCAATAGCGCCCGTTGCAGTCGGTGGAGATCGCGAAGCCGAGGCCGGACTCCTCGTCGACGCGGATCATGCCGGCATCGTCCGGGAAGCTCAGCGCCGTGTTGCCCATGACGTAGTAGTCGTACTGGTTCGTGATCCACGCGGTGTCGGCGAGGTTGGGGCTCGACACGAGCTGCAGGAACTGGCGGCGGAGCGTGTCCGGGTCGTCCGTGCGGGGCAGCGCCGAGGCCGAGTCCTCGCGCAGCGCGTCGATCCACGTCGGGTAGGCGACCGGCCGGTCGTAGACCGGACCGTCCACCGCGACCGTGGAGGGGTCGACGTTGACGATCTCCTCGCCGTGCCAGAAGATCTGGAGGCGCCCGTCGCCGGTGACCTCGCCGAGCACGGACGTCTCGACATCCCACTTGCCGGTCACGGCGAGGAAGGCGTCGAGCTTCTCCGGCGCGACGATCGCCATCATCCGCTCCTGGCTCTCGCTCATGAGGATCTCCTCGGGCGTGAGCGAGGGGTCGCGCAGCAGGACGCTCTCGAGGTCGACGCGCATGCCGGAGCCGCCGTTGGCGGCCAGCTCGCTCGTGGCGCACGAGATGCCCGCGGCGCCCAGGTCCTGGATGGCCTCGACGAGCTCCCCCTTGTAGAGCTCGAGGCAGCACTCGATGAGCACCTTCTCGGCGAACGGGTCGCCGACCTGCACCGCGGGACGCTTCGTGGGTCCGCCGTCGGCGAAGGTGTCGGATGCCAGGATGCTGGCGCCGCCGATGCCGTCGCCGCCCGTGCGGGCACCGAAGAGGACGACCTTGTTGCCGGCGCCCGTCGCGTTGGCGAGCTTGATGTCCTCGTGGCGCATGACCCCGACCGCGAGGGCGTTGACGAGCGGGTTGCCCTGGTAGACGGCGTCGAACACCGTCTCACCGCCGATGTTCGGCAGGCCCAGGCAGTTGCCGTAGAACGAGATGCCGGAGACGACGCCGTGCACGACGCGCGCCGTGTCGGGGTGGTCGATGGCACCGAAGCGCAGCTGGTCCATGACGGCGACGGGCCGGGCGCCCATCGAGATGATGTCGCGCACGATCCCGCCGACGCCGGTCGCGGCGCCCTGGAACGGCTCGATGTAGCTCGGGTGGTTGTGCGACTCCACCTTGAAGGTCACCGCCCAGCCCTCGCCGACGTCGACGACGCCGGCGTTCTGCCCCATCCCGACCATGAGCCGCGTCTTCATCTCCTCGGACACCTTCTGGCCGAAGCGGCGGAGGTAGTTCTTGGACGACTTGTACGAGCAGTGCTCGCTCCACATGACGGAGTACATCGCCAGCTCGCCGGAGGTCGGGCGGCGCCCGAGGATCTCGCGGATGCGGTCGTACTCGTCGGGCTTGAGGCCGAGCGCCGCGTACGGCTGCTCCTTCTCCGGCGTGGCGACGGCGTTCTCTACGGTGTCTGCGACAGGGGTGCTCACGCGGCTGGGCTCCAAGATTCGGGTGCCGGGGATGGTCTCATCCTACCGGCGCCGCTCGCACCCCCTCCCGGCGGTGCGGCTGCCTGGAAAAGGGGTCAGGATGCGCCGCCTCGCGCGCGCTGAGCCGGCGCGCAGCGCCACCATTCGCGCCGCGCGCCGGGGGCTCAGTCCCGGTGCGGTTCCTCGTCGTCGAGGATGCCGATGCCGACGGCGTGATGGCTCGGCTCACCGTCCTTCGCCGGGGGCGCCTTCGGCTCTTCGCCGGGGTCCTTCTCGGTGCTGGGCTCCTCGAGTTCGGCCGTCGTGGGCTCGTCCTCGGGCGCGTGCTGCGCGCCGGCCTGCGGGTCGTCGCTCGGCATCGTGGTGTCTCCCTGGGTCGCGTCGGACATGACGGACTCCTTTCGTCTCCCTCAGGATCGCTGGTGCGGCGCGCGTCGCCCCAGGGGCTTGACCGGTCCGCATCCGGACGGTAGCCGCTTACGCTGGGGTGATGGACTTCTCGCTCGAGCTCTCGCCCGACCTGATCGCCGTCTTCCTCACGCTCTTCGTCCTCGAGCTCGTGCTCGGCGTCGACAACGTGATCTTCATCTCGATCCTCTCCTCGAGGCTCCCGGTCGCCCAGCAGGCGCGGGCGCGGAACCTCGGGCTGACGCTGGCGATGCTCATGCGCGTGCTGCTGGTCTTCTTCGCCGGCTGGATCATCACCCTGACCGAGCCCATCGTGACGCTCGGCGAGCTGGAGTTCTCGGTGAAGGACTTCATCCTCATCGTCGGCGGTCTCTTCCTCGTCTACAAGGCCGTGCACGAGATCCATCAGAAGCTGGAGGGCGCCGAGGAGCACCACGGTCCCGGCGACAAGGTCGCGACGGCGACCTTCGGCAGCGTGCTCGTGCAGATCCTGCTGCTCGACCTCGTCTTCTCCCTCGACTCCGTCATCACGGCCGTCGGGATGACGAGCAACATGATCGTCATCATCGCGGCCGTCGTGCTGTCCTTCGGCATCATGCTGTTCGCCTCGCGCTTCATCTTCGCGTTCGTCAACGCGCACCCGACCGTGAAGATGCTGGCCCTGTCGTTCCTCCTCCTCATCGGCGTGTTCCTCATCGCTGAGGGCTTCCACATCAAGATCGACAAGGCGCTCATCTACGGCCCGATGGCGTTCGCGATCTTCGTCGAAGGCCTCAACCTTGCTGCCGCGGCACGCAAGCGGCGTCGCGACGCCGCCCGCTCCTCCGGCCCCGTGCAGCTGCGGCCGACCTATCCCGCGATCGACGAGTCGGTGGCCGTCCGTGCCGCGACCTCGACCGATCCCGGCGCCGGTTCCGTGGGACTGTCGGGTCGCCCCGTCGCAGGGACGGATGCCGGTGGGCCCGACGACCGGCACGGCTTGGGCTGACGTCCGATGATCGGCGGGGAGGCGGAGCGCGCGCTGCGCGCGCGGGCGGGCGAGCTCGATGAGATGCTCGCGCGGCTCGATCGCGATGAGGAGAGCATCCGCGTCGACCGCGCCGACGCCACCGCCGACGACGAGCACGACCCGGAGGGATCGACGCTCTCCGGCGAGTGGCAGCGCGTCGAGGCGCTCCGCCGGGCGGCCCGCGCCGAGCGGGCGGACGTGGATGCCGCGCTGCAGCGCGTCGCCGACGGATCCTACGGCGTGTGCGCGTCGTGCGGCCGGCCGATCCCGCCGGCGCGGCTGGAGGCCCGGCCGATGGCGACGCTCTGCGTCGCCTGTGCGCAGCGCGCCTGAGCGGGAGCCGGCGGTGGACCTACTGCTTCGCCATCTCCACGGTCATCGCCACGCTCATCGCGGTCAGCTCGTACTTCAGCGTGCCGTCCTCGTAGGTGAACACCTTCGATTCGTCGCCGGAGGCCAGAAGCGCGGGATCCATCTTCTCGACGTCACCGACAGACGTCCACGTGAACGTGTCGGTCGCCTCGGTGGGTGCCTCGTAAGTGCCGATCCAGTAGAGCGCCGTCGTGGACTCCGCCTCGTTGACCCAGTTGACCGTGATCACGTCACCGGCGATCGTGGCGGTCTGGTACGAGGTGGCCGAGTCCGAGTTCGTCTGCTTCCACTCGCCGGTGAGGTCCAGGTCCGCGGCGGGAGGCGTCGGCTCCGCGGCCGGGGTCGTCGGCTCCGCAGGGGGTGCCGACGCGGAGCTGCCGCCTCCAATTCCTTCGCCGGCAGGGGTCGAGGGGCTGCCTGAGCACCCCGTGAGCAGGAGCGCGGTCAGCGCGATCGGGATGAGGATGCGGTGCTTCATGATCGGATCCTACGGGCGCCGGGTGGCGGGGCCCGCCGGGCGGCCGAGGTGTCCGGCAGAAAGTGTCGGGAACGCGTTGAGATGACACTGAATGTCAGGCGCAACAGGGCCTGGCGGCGGCGAAGGGCCTATGTTGTCGTGACACTTTCCGGTGGGGTTCGCGCCGTCGATTGCTGAGTTCGGACGAGCGACGTTTGCTACGCAGCGATCTGGCGGTCGATGAAGGCGGCCATTCCTGGCACTGTGAAAGCGATGACCCCGTGCTCCGGGGCGTAGATGAGGCCCTTGCTGATGAGCGATGCCTTGCGTCGTCGACCTCGATGCGAGGTCCCGTGGCGACGTTCCACGTCTCCTGGCCGAACTGTTGCAGGAAGCAGGGGGATCTCCCCGAGGCCTCCACGACGACATCGACAGCTTCGTCGCTCCACTCAGCCTGTTCGATTGCAGCAGGAATGGTCAACGCTTGGGCTACCACCTCGGTGTCGAGCTGCCGGATATGTGTGTACTGAAACCGCTCTGCGTAGGAGCGCGCTTCGGCGAGGATGCGGGGCAAGCTTGGCAAGCCGGCAAAGGCGAAGAGCACGGGCCAGTTGTCCTGCGCGGCCGCGTGAGCGATCGTGCAGAGCGTGGCGAGCTCGGCGTCCTGGAGGTCTTGAGCTTCGTCGATGAGGATGGCCAACCCGGTGCCCTCCTCATCGGCGGCATCGGAGAGGTCGTCGATGAGCTTCGGGTCTTCCCCACTCCACGAAGCCCGTAGAGCACGTAAGGCTGATCGGTGCGTCCGATTTGGACTCTCTCCAGAGAGGTCGACCACCCGCGCAGCGCATCGTCTCGTCCGACCAGAGCTGCTGGCTTGCGGCCGGCGCCGGGAGAACAGGGATTACGGATGGGATCCATTCCCGTGCCCTTCTACGAATGAATAGCCGAGTGCTCGACGCCGACGATGCGCACATCGCGCAACGGCACCCGCAGCATTGCTGCCACGCGCTCGAATTGCACGGGCCATCCCGGCGAGTAGGGAGCGACGGTGATTGCCACGATCCCAATACCTCAGGCACAGTCGACGAGACGGCTAACGCGTGCGCCGCGTCTCGTGCGCCCAGATCGCGATCTCCACGCGATTGCGAGCGCCGAGCTTGGTCATCAGGTTCGCCACGTGGGTCTTCACCGTGCTGAGGGTGATGTAGAGTTCGCCGGCGATCTCGCTGTTGCTCAACCCGCCGGCGACCTTGGCGAGCACCTGCTCTTCGCGATCGGTGAGCGGCTCGAGCGGCTGCGCGGGCGACGCCGCGGGCTCCGACCCGGCGAACGCCTCGAGCAGCCGCACGGTGACACTGGGTGCGATGAGCGCGTCCCCACTGGCCGCAGCGCGAATCGCCTGGGCGAGAAGCTGCGGCCCGGCGCCCTTGAGCAGGAATCCCTTCGCGCCTGATCGCAGCGCGGCGAACACATACTCGTCCAGGTCGAAGGTGGTGATGATGACGACCGCCATGGGATCTTCCACACCGGGTCCCGCGATGGCACGGGTCGCCTCGATGCCATCGAGACCCGGCATCCGGATGTCGAACAGGCACACATCCGGTCGCAGGCTGCGGGCGAGCGCGACGGCTTGGGTGCCGTCGACCGCCTGGCCGATCACCTCTATGTCAGGCTGCGCGTCCAGGATCATGCTCATCCCGGTGCGCACGAGCTCCTGGTCATCGGCGACGAGCACTCGGATGGTCACGCGGCCCATCCAACACGAGGCAGCGTCGCGGTGACGGCCCACCCGCCGCTCGGCATCGGCCCGGACTGAAAGGTACCGCCGAGCAGGGCGGTGCGCTCCATCATGCCCACGATGCCGAAGCCGGGGGTCGGGGCGGGGGCGGCGTCGCCGTCGTTGGTCACGCTCAGGTGCACCCCGTTCGCGCTCACGTCGACGTCCACGGCCACGCGGGTGACCTGTCGCGCGTGGCGCAGCGCATTGGTCACCGATTCCTGGGCGAGGCGAAAGACGGCTGCGACCACCGGCATCGGAATGCTGCCGTCGTCGCCGGCGACCCGCACCGTGACCGCGGCGCCACCCGGGCGCGTGCCCGCGAGTCCCTCGATGTCGCTGAGGCGCGGGGTGGGTGCGAGTTCGGCGTCTTCGCCCTGACGCAGCACCCGCACCATCGAGCGCAGATCGCCGAGGGTCTTGGCGGCCTCGGCCTCGATCACGGCGAGGGCATCGGTCGCGGCAGCGGGATCTCGTGCCGCCACGGCGATACCCGCCTGAGCGCGGATCGCGATCGCCGTGACGTGGTGGGCGACCGTGTCGTGCAGGTCGCGGGCGAGGTGCTCCCGCTCGAGCGAACGGATGCGGTCGACTCGCCGCCGGTTCGCGGCCGACCATGCGCGGAACACGACGCCGAGCACGGACACCGACAGCAGCACCGCGAACCCTCCGACGAGGATGTCGAACCCCGGCGCGCGCGCGAACGACACCCCGAGCACCGTGAGCAGCAGCGCGGAGCCGAGCAGCAGCTCACGGCCGGAGCCCCATCGGAACAGCGCGTACACGAGCACCACGACGAACACGCTCGCGTTGAGCTCGGATCCAGGAGACAGCAGCTGCACGGGGGTGCCCACGGCGACCGCGATCGCGAGCATGAGCAAGGGCCGAGTTCGGCGCCACAGCACTGTGGGAGCGGTCGCCAGCACACTGAGCGCGGAGGCCAGTGGAAGGGGGAGGTCGGTGCGCAGGATCGTCTCGACGATCGCGAGCGCAACGACGACGGCGAGGAGCACCCAGTCGCGCCACACCCGCCGCGGTGGTGGGGGAACCGCACTCGGCGCGCTCCACGCGGAACGCAGGAGCCCGGTCACCACCTCATGATACGAGCGCACCGGATGCAGGGGCACGGGATGCAGGGGCACGGGATGCTCGGGCGCGCTTGATGATGATCAACTCGGCCACCGCGCTGTTGATCACGAAGCCCGCGGCGACGAGGAACGGTTCGCCGAAGGTGTCGACCTCCTCGCCGAAGATGAGGGCCCACAGGACGAAGACGAGCGCCTGGGTGCCGCCGGAGACGGCGATCGCATAGGCGCGCGTGAACCACGCGCCGTGCGCAGCGAAGTCGCCCCGCCTGATCGCGAACGCCCCCCGCACCAGACACCCGGTCATCGCGACGCCGAAGGCGAGGCGGACCATCGCCTGCGCGAACTCATCCGCGCGCCCACCGAAGACGACCGCCAACCACACACCGGAGAGTGCCGCGATGAAACCGGCCGGGATGAGCACGCGACCCGTCGCGCGATGCCATATGCGACGGATGCGCAGCGCGGGCGAGAACTGAAAGGCGCCGAGCAGGCAGAACGCGCTCATCGCCACGACGTGGCCGATCAACGGCACTGGCGAGTGATCGAGGAGTGTGTTCTGAGCTGTCAACTCACCGAGACGAAGTGCCCCTCCGACCACGGGCAGTGCGCTCAGCAGCAGGAGCCCGGTGATGGCGAGCCAGCCACTCCGGTGGCGTGAGCGGGGTCTCTCGCCGGTCGGGTTCGCAGTGCGGGTGCCGGCGCGAGTCGAGAACATGGCTCGATGCTCCCTTGTTGCCGGGGAGCCCGCATCGGCACGGAGCACGAGTCGAGACCCGTACTTTCGGCCGAGATGGTTCGGGCCGTTCTGCTGATGCGGGCGGCTGGCGGAGCCGCGAGTGTCGAGGTATGGCAACGAACACCCTGATGACCGCCGCCGTCTATGACGCATTCGGTGCTCCAGACGTTGTGCGCCTCGAGCGGCGCCCCGTGCCCGCGGTGAAGTCCGGCGAGGTGCTCATCCGAGTGCATGCGAGCACCGTGAGTGTCGCCGATCATAGGGCGCGAGCGCGCGACGTCCCCCGCGGGCTCGGCCTGCTCGCAGCCGCCGGCATCGGCCTGTTCCGACCTAAGAGACGCGTTTTGGGCATGGATGCAGCGGGCGTCGTCGAAGCTGTCGGGCCCGGCGTCAGCGCTTTCGCCCCGGGTGACAGGGTGATCGCCGCAACGGGAAGCGCGTTCGGTGGTCACGCCGAGTACGTGTGCGTGCCCGAGGACGGCGGCATCACCCGGGCCCCCGCCAACCTCACCTTCGAGGAGGCTGTCACGCTGGTGTTCGGCGGCATGACAGCCCAGGGCTTCCTGTCGAAAGTCTCGATCGGGGCGGGCACGAGCGTTCTGGTCAACGGTGCGTCCGGGGCCGTCGGAACGGCTGCCATCCAGCTCGCCACACTGCTCGGCGCCCACGTCACCGCAGTGACCAGCGGCAGGAACACCGAGTTCGTGACCTCCCTCGGAGCCGACCGCACCATCGACTACGCCCGGCAGGACTTCGCCGCGAACGGCATCCGATACGACGTGATCGTCGACTGCGTCGGCAACGCCGCCTTCGATGGGGTCGACGCATCCATCAATCCGGGCGGTGCGCTGCTGCTCGTCATCTGCGACCTGCGGGGGATGCTGCGCAGTGGCGGGCAGAGCCGCAGGTCGGGAAAGCTCGTCACCTGGGACGTCGGCAGACCCGGCGCTCCGGAACTCGCCCACCTGGTCAGCCTCGCCGAAGCAGGTCGTTTCCACCCCGTCATCGACCGCACCTACGACCTCGCCGACATCGTCGAAGCGCACCGCTACGTCGACACCGGCCGCAAGCGCGGCAACGTCGTGCTGCGCGTCACGTCCGCGTGAAGCCACCCACCGATCGAGTCATCGAGACTCACCGAGAAGAGAGCAACCATGGCCAAGCGAACGAACACCCGCAAGCTGCTCGACAGTCCGCCGATCGCCGCGCAGCTCAAACTCGCTGCCGCATGGACGAGTTTCGTCTTCCTCTACGCCTATGTGGACATCTTCGCCTTCTACAAACCCGGCGTCGTCGATGACATCCTCGCCGGCGTCGTCTGGGAGTTCGAGACCAACGGGACGTGGGCGGTGACGGTTCTGACACTCCTCGCGATCCCGATCTTCATGGTCCTGCTGTCGATCGCGCTGCCCGCCCAAGCGAACCGGATCACCAACCTCGTCGTGGCCGCTCTGCAGGTCCCGTTCGCGGCGTTCAACGCGGTCGGGCAGGTCGGCAACTCGTGGATGTACTTCTACCTCTTGGCCGTCGCACTCGAACTGATCGTGCTCGCGTTCATCCTGCGCACCGCCTGGACGTGGCCCCGCAGCTCCGCCTCCCCAGACGACCTCGCCGCTGCTGCGGACGTGAGACACCGAGTTCACGGCTGACGCCGTCTGCCTGATCGAGCGAACACCGATCAACCGACCGCGACGAAGGAGTAAGCGATGCCCACACCGAAGAAAACCGCCTACACGCCGGCTCGCCGAGCGCTGGCTCGAGACCGGCTCGTCGGCGCCTCGGCGATCGCGTTCGCGGTGCTGTGGGTGATAGAGAACGTGGTGTTCGCGGTGACAGGGGCGCCGTCGTACAGCGCTCCGATGGAAGACGTGGTGGCCTACTACGCGGCAAACAGCAGTGCGGTCGCAGTCATATCCGGGTTGGTGGCCCTGTACCTGCCGTTGCTGCTCGTCTTCGTGACGGGCCTGCATGGCCTCGTTACGCGACACGGCGGGGCAGGCGCCGACTGGTCGGGCCTCGCCGTGGCGGCCGGCGCGACCCTGACGGCCGTATTCGTGCTCTTCAACATCACGCAGATCGGGCTCACGCTCTCGGCCGACGCGCTCTCCGCGCCGACCGCCGCATTCGAACTCGTCTGGCGGATGCACGCGGCTGCATTCGGGTTTGTGCTGCCGATGCTCGGCACCACCTTCCTCGGTGCATCCGTCGCGGCGCACGTGAGCGGACTGACTCCGGGTTGGCAGCGTGTGTTGGGCCTGGTCGGTGGGACCCTGCTTCTCGCTGCGGGGCTCGGCAGCCTCGCGATCGCCGGTGGCTCAACACTGATCTTCGTCGGGCTGTTGGGCTTCGCGGGCTGGGTCGTCTGGCTTCTCGTAACCGGCGTACGACTCCTCAAGCGGTGACCGCGATGGTGCGGCGTCGACTCGCCATCAACACCGCCGACCTCGTCTGACAGAAGTCCTGCCTCATCCTGCTCGGCGCTCGGGTCACCCGCAGCCGCATCGGCGTTTCGCTGCATTCAGCGCAACGACAACGAGGACCAGTGGGGACTGCTGAGGGTTTGGGTGACTCCTGATCTGTGGTGATTCGTCGCCGCTGGAAGGATGTCCTCATGCCTAAGCCGTTCCCTAAGGAGTTCCGGGACGATGTCGTTGCGATCGCGCTGAGACGAGAGTCGTCGTTCGCTCAGATTGCGAAGGACTTCGGGATCTCGGAGTCGTGTGTGCAGAGACGGGTCAAGATCGCTGAAGTCGACGGCGGTCGCCGTCCCGGTGTGAGCTCGAGCGAAGCGCTCGAGAATCGTGAGTTGCGCAAGCGGGTGAAGCTTCTCGAGCAGGAGGTCGAGATCCTCCGGCGGGCGGCAGCGTATCTGTCGCAGGCGAACCTGTCGGGCCCAAAAGGCTCTACCCGCTCGTGAGTGAACTCGCCGCCGATGGGATCCCCGTCGCGGTGACGTGCCGGGTGCTGAAGTTCGCGAAACAGCCGTACTACCGATGGCTCGGAGACCCGGTGTCGCAGCGGGATTGGGACGATGCGCACTTGATCAACGCGGCGATCGATGTGCATGCCGACGACCCCGCGTTCGGATACCGGTTCATCGCCGACGAGCTCGCTGAGGCCGGGTTCACCGCATCGGAGAGGCGGGTGTGGCGGGTCTGCTCGGAGAACGAGATCTTCAGTGCGTTCGTCCGCAAACGGCGCGGCAAGGGGCGACTGGTCGGCCCGCCGGTGCGCGACGACCTGGTGCGGCGCGAGTTCACCGCGACCGGCCCGGACCGGCTCTGGCTCACCGATATCTCCGAGCACCCGACCGGTGAAGGCAAGCTCTATCTCTGCGCCATCAAGGACGTGTGGTCGAACCGGATCGTCGGTTACTCGATCAACGAACGGATGACCTCAGAACTCGCGGTCTCGGCGTTGCGGATGGCGATCCAGCGTCGAAACCCGACAGGGACGACCGTGCACAGCGATAGGGGAAGTCAGGGCGGATT
Source organism: Microbacterium sp. UNCCL10 (assembly GCF_000746195.1). NCBI lineage: Bacteria > Bacillati > Actinomycetota > Actinomycetes > Micrococcales > Microbacteriaceae > Microbacterium > Microbacterium sp. UNCCL10. The sequence goes on from NZ_JQKT01000008.1 coordinate 392,918, forward strand.
CAACTGGTCGTCGCAACACCTTGAATCGGAGGTGTTTGGATGGTTCGACGACAACAGCAGGCAGATCGAGCGGTGCGGCCAAGGCTTCGGTCTCCGGGCACGCCTCCGATCCCGCGAGAGGTGCAGCATCGGTTCTGGGTCGAGATTGCGACGGGGTTGTTGCCGGAAGAAGCTGCGGCGCGGGTCGGGGTGTCGCAGCCGGTCGGTGGCCGGTGGTTCCACAACGCTGGCGGCATGCCGCCGTTCGATCTGAGCAAGCCCCCTTCAGGCCGGTACTTGTCGTTCCGTGAGCGGGAGG